>NZ_JBPZHD010000001.1:440221-460608 GCF_051857595.1 Ideonella flava | reverse complement strand
CCTTCGCCTTCGCCTTCGCCATCGCCATCGCCATCGCCATCGCCTTCGCCTTCGCCATCGCCATCGCCTTCGCCATCGCCTTCGCCTTCGCCTTCGCCTTCGCCTTCGCCTTCGCCTGCACCCGCGCCTGCACCGGTGACCTTCATGGGCAGCGACAAGATATTGGTCGGCGGGGCCATGCCCGACGAGACGGCGGCCGCCGCGCCGTTCGACGTGCGCTACGCGTACGTCCACAGCCAGCCGGCGCCTTCATCGGCCTACTACACCGCCTCGCTCTGCCACGACGACTGGACGAGCTGGTGGGGCTGCTGGCCGGGCAGCACCACGCCGCCGGGGTACTACGTGACGTGGTGGGATGACCACGTGGAGCAGGCGACGTGGCAGGGCAAACCGCGCCCGCAGATCTTCTTCTGGACCTGGTATTCGCTGCGCGACCTGGGCGATCTCGCCGGCTCTGGCGACGGCCCTGGCGAGGTGGTGGCCATCAACCGGGTCGACCTGCTCACGCGCTATCTCGACGACTATCGCTTCTTCTTGCAGAAGATCGGCAGCAAGCGCGAGATGGTGGATCTCGAGCCCGACTTCTGGGGCTACGTGCGCTCGCTCGGCAGTCCCCACGATGTTCCGGACGTCGTCAGTGCCGCCAACCCGACCGATTGCGGATCGCAGGAGAACAGCGCCGCGGGCCTCGCCAGCTGCCTGATCTCGATGGCCCACAAGTACGCCCCCAACACCGGCGTGGGCCTGCACCTTTCCTGCTGGGACTGGCAGACCAACACCCAGGGATGCGGCGACTTCTACCTGGCGCTGGGCGCGAAGAAGGCCGACTTCCTCGTCGCCGACGTGTCCGATCGCGATGCGGGCTGGTACGCCCTGCCGGAGCACGGCGGCTACGACAACTTCTGGACCGACCAGAAGGCGGCCGACTACCTGGCCTTCTACAAGACGATGTCCGAGACCGTGGGCAAGCAGGTGGTGCTTTGGCAGATCCCCGTGGGCAACATGGCGCAGAACAACACGTTGAACCACTACCAGGACGACAAGGTGGATTGGTTCTTCTCGCACATGAGCCAGGTCGCGGATGCGCACATCGCCGCGCTGCTCTTCGGCGCGGGCCAGCAGGAGCAGACCGGCCCGGACACCGATGGCGGCAACCTCGTCGCCAAGACCATCGACTACCGGAAATCCGGCGGCACGCCGCTGCGCTGAGGGCGGGCTGACCGGGCTGCGAGCGGCAGGCTGATCCGGGCGCCGCGCCCGGCTCGCCTGCCCCGCGATCAAGCCGCCAGCAGTCCTTCCAGCGTCCGTCGGTAGATGTTCTTCAGCGGCTCGACCGCATCCACCGACACGCACTCGTCGACCTTGTGGATGGTGGCGTTCACCGGGCCGAACTCCACGACCTGCTCGCACACCTTGGCGATGAAGCGGCCGTCGGAGGTGCCACCGGTGGTGGACAGCTCCGCCTTCACGCCGGTCTCGGCCGTGATCGCGGACGACAAGGCCGCGACCAGCGAGCCGACGGGCGTGAGGAAGGGCTCGCCGCCGAGCGTCCACGCGATGGACCAGTCGAGGCCGTGGCGCTCCAGGATTTCGCCGACGCGAGCCTTCAGGCCTTCGGGCGTCGAGGCGGTCGAGAAGCGGAAGTTGAAGTCCACCACCAGCTCGCCCGGGATGACGTTGGTCGCACCGGTGCCGCCATGGATGTTGGACATTTGCCAGGTGGTCGGCGGGAAGTATTCGTTGCCCTGGTCCCACGCCTGCGCGGCCAGCTCGGCCAGGGCCGGCGCGGCCAGGTGGATGGGGTTGCGCGCCAGCTGAGGGTAGGCCACATGGCCCTGGATGCCGCGCACCGTGAGCTTGCCCGAGAGCGAGCCGCGCCGGCCGTTCTTGATCATGTCGCCGAGCTGCTCGACCGAGGTCGGCTCGCCGACGATGCAGCAGTCGAGGTGTTCGCCGCGCTCCTTCAGCGCCTGCACGACCTTCACCGTGCCGTCCACCGACGGCCCCTCTTCATCGCTGGTCAGCAGGAAGGCGACGCGGCCGGCGTGGGAGGGGTTCGCGTGCACGAATTCCTCCGCCGCGACGACCATCGCCGCCACGGAGGTCTTCATGTCCGCCGCGCCGCGGCCGAAGAGCTTGCCTTCGCGATAGCTCGGCACGAACGGGTCGCTCGCCCAGGCGCCCAGCGGGCCGGTAGGGACCACGTCGGTGTGCCCGGCGAAGACGACCGTCGGGCCCGGCTTCGCCCCTGCACGCACCGCCCACAGGTTGGCGACGCGGAAGTCTTCGGGGCCGAAGGGCAGGTGCTCGCAGGCGAAGCCCGCGCGCGCCAGCCGTTCGGCGATCAGCTCCTGGCAGCCCCGGTCATCGGGCGTGACGCTGGGGCGGGCGATCAGGGTCTCGAGGAGTCTGAGGACGGTCGTCAAATCGGTATTCCAACCAAGGTACTTGCGCGGATCCGGCTTTGCCGGTCCGCTGCAAGAGCCCCCTCGGGGGGCAGCGACCGGCAGGGAGCGTGGGGGCCTTGTTCTGCCGGTCCGCTGCAAGAGCCCCCTCGGGGGCAGCGACCGGCAGGGAGCGTGGGGGCCTTGTTCTGCCGGTCCGCTGCAAGAGCCCCCTCGGGGGGCCGCGACCGGCCGGGAGCGTGGGGGCTCAGTTCAACGGGTTCTGGCCGAGATGAGCGGCTTGGGCGGCGCGTTCTCCGGCACCACGTCGAGCGTGATCTCGGTGAAGGTCGGGGTCTCGGGCTCGGGCTTGTTGACCGGCACGCGCGAGACCGGCTCGGATTCGTTCTGCAGGCGCCACAGCAGGTTGGTCGGCGAGTCGGCATGCACCAGCGCCTCGTCGCGGGTCACCAGGCCCTCGTTGATCAGGCGCGCCAGGTCCTGCTCGAAGGTCTGGGAGCCTTCGGCCATGGAGCGCTCCATCGCCTCGCGCACGCCGCCGAAATCGCCCTTCTCGATCATCTCGGCGACCAGCTTGGAGTTCAGCAGCACCTCCACCGCCGGGATGCGGCCGCCGGAGTTGGAGCGCAGCAGGCGCTGCGAGACGATGGCCTTCATCGCCGCGCTCAGGTCGGCCAGCAGGGCCGGTCGCGACTCGGGCGTGTAGAACGAAAGGATCCGGCCCAGCGCGTGGTGGCTGTTGTTGGCGTGCAGGGTCGCCAGCACCAGGTGGCCGGACAGGGCGTACGAGATGGTCTGCGACATCGTCTCGCGGTCGCGGATCTCGCCGATCATGATGCAGTCGGGGGCCTGGCGCAGGGCGTTCTTCAGGCCGATGTGCAGCGAATGGGTGTCGCGGCCCACCTCGCGCTGGTTCACCACCGAGCGCTTGTTCGTGAACAGGTACTCGATCGGATCCTCGATGGTGAGGATGTGGCCCGACATGTGCTGGTTGCGCCACTCCATCATCGAGGCCATGGTGGTGCTCTTGCCGGTGCCGGTGGCCCCCACCATCAGGATCAGGCCGCGCTTTTCGAGCGCCAGGGTCGAGAGCACGGGAGGCAGGTGCAGCGAATCCAGCGCCGGGATGCGCACCGGGATGCATCGCACCACCGCCGCCACGGTCGCCCGCTGCTTGAAGGCCGAGAGGCGGAAGCTGCCCACCTTGGGGATGCCCACGCCGATGTTGAGCTCGCCTTCCTGCTCCAGCTCTTCCAGCTGCAGCGGCGTGAGGATCTCGGTCAGCAGCTGGCGCGGCGCGGCCGGGGCCAGCACGTGGTCCGTCACCGGCAGCAGCTGCCCGTTGACCTTGAGCAGGATGGGCGCGTTCGCCGAAAGATACAGGTCCGAAGCACCCTTGTCGGCCATCAGGCGCAACACGTTTTCCATCGTGATCAAGTCAGTTCTCCGGACGCAGTGAGTTGATATCGCATCTTCGGCCGATGGTCGGCGCTCTTGAGGGGCCTGGGCCCCGCCCGCGCGATCAGCCGCGCAACAGTTCGTTGATGCTGGTCTTGGCTCGCGTCTGCGCGTCGACGCGCTTGACGATCACCGCGCAATACAGGCTGTACTTGCCGTCGGGCGAGGGCAGGTTGCCGCTGACCACCACCGAGCCGGCGGGCACGCGGCCGTAGCTCACCTCGCCGGTGGCGCGGTCGTAGATCTTGGTGCTCTGGCCGATGTACACGCCCATCGAGATGACCGAGTTCTCTTCGACGATCACGCCCTCGACCACCTCGGAGCGGGCGCCGATGAAGCAGTTGTCCTCGATGATGGTCGGGTTGGCCTGCACCGGCTCCAGCACGCCGCCGATGCCCACG
This sequence comes from Ideonella flava, assembly GCF_051857595.1. Taxonomy (NCBI): domain Bacteria; kingdom Pseudomonadati; phylum Pseudomonadota; class Betaproteobacteria; order Burkholderiales; family Sphaerotilaceae; genus Ideonella; species Ideonella flava. The sequence continues at coordinate 456,344 of NZ_JBPZHD010000001.1, read as the reverse complement.
CCGCCGGACAGGTGCACGTTCTTGCCGATCTGCGCGCACGAGCCCACGGTGGCCCAGGTGTCGACCATCGCGTTCTCGTCGACGTAGGCGCCGATGTTCACGTACGAAGGCATCAGCACCGCGCCCTTGGCGATGTAGCTGCCGCGGCGCGCCACGGCTGGCGGCACCACCCGCACGCCGCAAGCGGCCAGCGCCGCGTCGTCCATGTGCGAGAACTTGGTCTCCACCTTGTCGAAGTAGGTCAGGTCGCCCGAGTGGATGGGCTTGTTGTCCTTCAGGCGGAAGGACAGCAGCACCGCCTTCTTGACCCACTGGTTCACCTGCCACTGGCCGACGCCCTGGCGCTCGGCCACGCGCAGGCGGCCGGCGTTCAGGTCGACGATGACCTGCTCCACGGCCTCGTGGATGGCGGGCGAGGCGGACGCGGCGGTGAGCTTGGCGCGTTCTTCCCAGGCCAGGTCGATGATGGTTTGGAGGTCTTGCGTCATGGTGCTGAGGGGGTTCAAAGGGATCGCGTGTAGGCGACGATGCGCTGGGCAGCCTCGACGCACTCGTGCGCCTCGGCGACCAGCGCCATGCGGATGCGGCCGGCGCCCGGGTTGTGGCCGTGGGCCTCGCGCGCCAGCAGGCTGCCGGGCAGGACCGAAACATTGTATTGAGCGAGCAGGCCCAGGCTGAAGGCGATGTCGTCGCCGCCGTGGGCATGCCGGGGCACGCCGGCCCAGAGGTAGAAGCCGGCATCGGGCAGCTTCACGTCCAGCACGTCGGTGAGCAGGGGCGTCACCTGCGCGAACTTGGCGCGGTACTGCGCCCGGTTGGCCTCGACGTGGACCTCGTCGTTCCAGGCCGCGATGCTGGCCGCCTGCACCACCTTGCTCATCGCGCTGCCGTGGTAGGTGCGATACAGCAGGAAGGCCTTGAGGATGGCGGCGTCGCCGGCCACGAAGCCCGAGCGCATGCCCGGCACGTTGCTGCGCTTGGAAAGGCTGGTCAGCACGACCAGGTTGCGGAAGTCCTCGCGCCCCAGCGCCTTGGCGGCCGCCAGCGCGCCCAGCGGCGGCTCGTCGCGGAAGTAGATTTCCGAATAGCACTCGTCGCTGGCGATGACGAAGCCGTGCCGGTCCGACAGCTCGAAGAGTTCCTTCCACTCCGACAGCGGCATCACCGCGCCGGTGGGGTTGCCCGGCGAGCAGGTGTAGAGCAGCTGCGTGCGGGCCCAGGTGGCCTCGTCGATCAGCCGCCAGTCGCAGGCGAAGTTGCGCGCCGGGTCGCTGTTGGCGAAGGCCGTCTCGGCCCCGGCCAGCAGGGCCGCGCCTTCGTAGATCTGATAGAACGGGTTGGGGCAGACGACCGTCGCGCCGGGCTTCGAGGCATCGATCACCGTCTGCGCCAAGGCGAACAAGGCCTCGCGCGAGCCGTTGACAGGCAGCACCTGGGTGCCCGGGTTCAGCGCGACGCCGTAGCGCCGGGCCACCCAGGCGGCCATGGCCTCGCGCAGCGCGGGCTCGCCGGCGGTGGCGGGGTAGCTCGAAAGGCCGGCGAGGCTGCCGCACAGGGCCTGCTCGACCAGGGCCGGCGCGGGGTGCCGGGGTTCGCCTATGCCCAGGCTGATCGGGCGATAGGCGGGGTTGGGGTGGACGTCGCGGGTCAGCGCGCGAAGGCGCTCGAAGGGGTAGGCGTGCAGCCTGCCGAGCAGGGGATTCATCCGCGGATTATCGGGGCAAGCCCCGGCCCCGACGGCTCAGCGCGAAGGCGTCTGCGCGGCCGCCAGCGTGGGGCCGGCGGTCGCCCGCGGTGCACATTCGCCGCGCGACACGCAGGCCGCCAGCACCTCGCGCCGGTCCCGCCCCAGCACCACGCGCAGGTCGGCCACGCCGTCGATCGTGTGGACCTGCTCGGTGGCCGCGCCCGCGGGGATGCGCTGCGCGATGGTCATCGCCGCCGCCTGGAAGCCGGCGCGGTACTGAACGACCGTCTCGGCCTGGGTGTAGGGGCGCTGGTTCTGCAGCCGCAGCACCTCCAGGCCGTCGGCCTTGACCAGCTGGCTCACACGCGCCGCGGCGCCGTTCACCCCGACGCCGTTGACGATGTTGACCTTCGCCGCGGCGGCCGGGCCCGCGGGGGCCACGGCCGGGGACGCCGCCATGGTTGATGTCGGTGCCACCGGCGCGGCGGCGACGACCGGCGCGACAGGCGCCGGCAGCGGGGCCGGCGCGGCGAGCGTCGGCGCATCCACCTGCGCGAGCGCCGCGACGTTGGGCAGCGCCTGCACCGCCAGCGGCGCCGGGGCGGCGTCGCCTCGCAGCATCGCCAGCACCTGGTCCGGCACGTCTTCGCTTGCCGGCGGCGGCTGCTGCTGCTGGAAGGCCACGACCGCCTCCGGCCGCGCGCCGTGGATCAACTCCGGCGCCAGCCGCAGGGCCAGGCGCCGCTCGACCTGCTCCAGGTTGATGCGGGCCATCGGGTGCGCCGGATCCAGCACCACCGCGCGGCCCAGCACGCTGGCGGCTTCCTCGTCCAGCCCGTCGAGGGCGAGCGCATAGCCGAGGTTGTTGAGCAGGCGGACGTTGTCGGGCTGCAGTGCCACGGCCTGGCGGAATTGCTCTATGGCCTGGTCCATGCGCTGGTGCCGCACGAAGGCGACGCCGGTCGCGGTGCGCAGGTCGGGGTCGGACGGGTTGGCCGCCACCGCCTTGCGCCAGGCCTCCAGCGCCTGCGCGCCGCGCCCCTCGGCCTCGTACATGCGGGCCAGCGTGGCGTAGCCGTTGCCGGCCGATGCACGGCTCGCCGCGTCGACCGTGTAGACCGGCTCCACCTTCCACGCCGGGCCGGCCGGGGAGGCACAGCCCGCGAGCACCAGGGCACCGGCCAGCGGCAGGCAGGGCAGCATCAGGGCGACAGCGACACGCATGGAGTGCTCCTTCAACGACCGCCGCCGAGGGTGGGCAGCAACACGCGGTAGACCTGGATCATGGCCGGCCCCATCAGCACGACCATCAGCGAAGGGAAGATGCAGAAGATCAGCGGGAACAGCAGCTTCAGCGCGATCTTGGCGGCGGCCTCCTCGGCCTTCTGCCGGCGGCGGGTGCGCAGCAGGTCGGACTGGATGCGCAGCGAGGCGGCGATGCTGGTGCCGAAGCGCTCGGCCTGGTTGATCATCGAGACGAAGCCGTCCACCTCCTCCACGCCGGTGCGGATCGAGAGGTTGCGCAGCGCGCGCTCGCGGTCGCCGCCGGCTCGCAGCTCCAGGTTGACCAGCCGCATCTCGTCGGCCAGCGCCGGGCTCTTGAACTGCATGTCCTCGGCCACGCGCACCATCGCCGCCTCGGTGCCCAGGCCGGCCTCGACGCAGATGGTCATGAGGTCCAGCGCATCGGGGAAGTTCTCGAAGATCTCGCGCTGGCGACGCTCCACCTTCTTGCCCAGCACGTAGTTGGGCAGGTAGTAGCCGATGGCGGCGGCCACCAGCAGCACGAACAGCAGCTTGTTGCCCTTGAGGGCCGCGCCGCTGAGCGTGAAGGCCGCGAAGGCGGCCAGCGGCAGGCCCAGCGTCAGCAAGGTCTTGATGCCGAAGAAGGCCGTCGGTGCGGAGGGATTGCGGATGCCGGCGTTGGCGAAGCGCAGCTTCACGTTCGAATGCTCGAAGCCTTCCTCCGGCGCCGCCAGGTGGCTGATCGGCCGCGTCACGCGGGCCAGCTTCTCCAGCCAGCGGCCGGCGGGTGCCGGGGCATCGCCCGCCAGCGCCTGCAGGCGCTGCCTGGCGGGAGCCGGCTTGAGGGCCGTCGCCAGTCCCATCACGAAGGCCGCCACCACCACGAAGACGGCGGCCAGGAAGCCGATCTGCATCAAGCTCATGATCCCTGTCCCCTTACACCCGGATGCGGACGATGCTGCGCATCCACAGCACGCCCAGCACCATCATGAACATCGCCACGCCGACCATGCGCAAGCCCAGCGGGTCGGTCCAGAGCACGGACAGGAACTTCGGGTTGACGATGTTCACCATCAGCGCCACGCCGAAGGGCAGGGCGACGAGGATCTGCGCGGACAGCTTGCCTTCCGCCGACAGCGTGCGCACTTCGCCCAAGAGTTTCAGGCGCGCGCGCACGATGCTGCTGATGCTGTCCAGCAGCTCCGCCAGGTTGCCGCCCGATTCGCGCTGGATCATCACCGCCACCGCGAAGTAGCGAACGTCCGGCAAGGGCACCCGGTCCGACAGGTTGGCCAGCGCGTCCGGCGTGGGCACGCCGTAGTTCAGTTCGTCGGACAGGACGCGGAAATCGCGCCCCATCGGCTCGGGCATCTCGTCGCCCACCATGCGGATGGCGGTGGGGAACGAGTGGCCGGCGCGCATCGCGCGGCCCATCAGGTCCAGGGCCTCGGGGAACTGGAACTCGAAGCGGGCGACCCGCTTGGCCCGGCTCACCGAGATCCGCCACCAGGGCAGGGCGAACAGGGCCACACCCAAGCCCCAGCCCAGGATGGCGGGGCGCCCCAGCAGCGGCGGCAGCGCCAGCCCGACCAGGCCCAACGCCAGGGAAAGCACGATCATCTCGACCGCCGACACGGCCTTGCCGGACGACTGCACCCAGCGCGACAGCCGAGTGCCGCCGGCGGACCGGTCCAGCAGGTCCTGCAGCCAGCCCATGCGCCGGCGCTCCTGCACCCGCTCCAGCGACATCTCGGTGCGGGATTCGCCATGCAACGAGGCCAGCCGGTCGGCGATGCGCTTGGCCTGCGGGCTGCTCTTGCTGGCCCAGAGGTTGTAGAGGCCTTCGAGGGCGAGCACGACGGCCAGGAAGGCCACCACGGCGAAAAGGGCGAGTGACGGGTCCATCGAAACTCCTTTCAGACCGGAACGCGCTGCGGCACGAAGATGCTCTCGTTCACCGTCACGCCGTGCGTCAGCAGCCGGTCCCAGAAGCGCGGTCGGATGCCGCTGGCCACGAAGTAGCCCTGCACGCCGCCGTCGGGCGCCACGCTGGTCTGCTTGAAGGAGAAGATCTCCTGCATGGTGAGGGTGTCGCCCTCCATGCCGGTGACCTCCTGGATGCTGGTGATCTTGCGGGTGCCGTCGGTCAGGCGGTTGGCCTGCACGATCACGCCGATGGCCGAGGCCACCTGCGAGCGCGCGGCGCGCGGGGGCAGGTCCACGCCGGCCATGGCGATCATGCTTTCCAGCCGGGCCAGCGCGTCGCGCGGCGTGTTGGCGTGGATGGTGGTCATGGAGCCCTCGTGGCCGGTGTTCATGGCCTGCAGCATGTCCAAAGCTTCCGGCCCGCGCGTTTCGCCGAGGATGATGCGGTCCGGCCGCATGCGCAGGGCATTGCGCACCAGGGCGCGTTGGGTCACTTCGCCGCGGCCCTCCACGTTGGCCGGCCGGGTCTCCAGCCGCACCACGTGTGGCTGCTGCAGTTGCAGCTCGGCCGCGTCCTCGATCGTCACCACGCGTTCGCGAGCCGGCACGTAGCTGCTCAGGATGTTCAGCAGCGTGGTCTTGCCGGAGCCGGTGCCGCCGGAGATCAGGATGTTGATCTTGGCCTCGGCCAGCGCGCCGAGGAACTGCGCCATCGGATCCGAGATCGACTTGAAGTTGATCAGGTCGCCGATCTGCAGCGGCGTGGCGGAGAAGCGGCGGATGGACAGGATGGGCCCGTCCACCGCCAGCGGCGGGATGATGGCGTTCACGCGCGAACCATCCGGTAGCCGGGCATCGACCATGGGGCTCGATTCGTCCACGCGCCGGCCTATGCGCGAGACGATCTTGTCGATGATCTTCATCAAGTGGTCGTCGTCGACGAAGGTCACGTCGGTGATCTCCAGCTTGCCCCGGCGCTCGACGTAGACCTGCTTGTAGGTGTTGACCAGGATGTCGGACACGGTGGGGTCGGCGAGCAGCGGCTCCAGCGGCCCGTAGCCCAGCATCTCGTACTGGATGTCGCGCACGAGGTTGCGGCGCTCGTTCGAGTTGAGGACCAGGTTCTCCTCGACCAGCAGGCGCTCCACCATCTGCCGCAGCTCGTCGCGCAGGCGCTCGGGCGAGAGGCTGTCCATGGCCTCCAGGTCCAGGCGCGCGAGCAGCGCCTGGTGGATGCGGCCCTTGGTGGCCTGGTAGCCCCGCGCGGAGAGAGCCGCCTCCTCCGGCGTTTCGTTCGGCGCGGCGTAGCCCGATGCCGCCGCCTCCAGGCGTTCTCTCAAGCTCATGCATCACTCCCTTTTTGCTTGCTCGCACTGCCGCCGCGAATCAGGTTGGAGAACCAGCCGCTGCGGCCCTTGGTCACGTCCGGCGCGAGCTGGGCGGCGAATTCGCGCAAGGCCTTCGTGATCGCGCTCGCGGGGGCGATGCGGTCCACCGGGGTGCCCTGGTTCACTGAGGCCGCCACCGCCTGGTACTGGTTGGGCAGCACGATCAGGTCCTGCACGCCCAGCGTCTGGCGCAGGTCGGCCAGGGTGAGCTGGCTGTCCTTCTCGAAGCGGTTGACCACCCAGTGGATCTTGCGGGCCGGGTAGTCCAGCGAGCGGAAGACGTCGCGCAGCCGCTTGCCGTCGCGGATGAAGGGCAGGGTCAGCTGCAGCACGGCGTAGACCCCGTCGCTGGCATCCAGTGCCTGCAGCGTCACCGCGCTGAGCGCGCGGCCGGCGTCGATGATGACGAAGTCGAAGCTCTCGCGCGCCAGCCGCAGGATGGCCTGGATGTGCTCGGGCTGCACCTCGGCGGCGGCGGCAGGGTCTTCGGGCGCGGCCAGCACCCACAGGCCGGGGGCCGCCTTGAGCATGGCCGACATCAGCAGGTCGCGGTCCATGCGGGCGATGTTGCGAGCCACCTCCGCCACGTGGCTGGTGGGGGCCTCGCTGCTGACGAAGAGCGCGGCGTCGCCGAACTGCAGGTTCAGGTCGATCAGCGCGACGCGGCGCTCGCCGTGAGCCGACAGCACGTGCGCCAGGTTCGAGGCCAGAAAGGTGGCGCCGCTGCCGCCCTTGCACGAGATGAAGGACAGCACCTGGCCCTGCCTGGCCTCGGTCGGCACCGCGGCCGCGGCATTGCGCTTGCGCATCAGGCGCGCGACCGAAGCCGCGATGGCGCTGTCCAGCGCCGGCGCCGGCAGCACCTCGCGCACGCCGGCCCGCATCATGCGCATCAGCACCTGCGGCTGCAGGTCCGCGCTCACGAGCACGTAATCGATCTCGGGGTGGTTGCTGGCCAGGGCCTCCAGGGCGTCCAGGTCTTCCGGGCCGGTAGTCTCGGCCAGCACCAGGTCGGGCCGGATGCCGTTGACCAGGACGTTGACGTGGCGCAGCTGTTGGGTGTGAGCCTCCACCACGGGGGCAGGCGAGAGGGTGGCCAGCGCCTGGACCCAGGCCTCGGCGTTGACGACGCGGGGGGTGATGATCTTGATCTTCATGGGGTCGATCTCGCGCCGTTCAGGAGCACACCGAGTTGCCGGAACTCTGCATGTGCTCTCGCCGCAGAGTCGTGGTGAAGGCGGGCAGGTCCAGGGTCAGCGGCACGAACGGGATGATGGCCTCGTACTCGTAGCCCGTGAGCGACACGCGCACCGCCTTGCAGGTCGAGATCGTGCAGGTGTTGTCGGCCGCGGGCGGGTTGAGGTAGGTGACGACGATGTTGCTGGCGGTCAGGCTCGGCAGCCGGCCGATCATCTGCGTCTTGATGTGGGGTTCGTTGAGGTCGCACACCGCGGCGACGCGCGCGCCCAGCCGGGTGGCCTCGGTGGCGGCGTTCCAGGTCCACAGCAGGCGGCCCATCTCCACCACGCCCAGCAGCAGGGTGAAGAAGACCCCGCACACCAGGGCGAATTCCACCGCGGCCACGCCGCGCTGACCATGCGCGTGCCGTCTCATAGCTGGGCCCTCATCAGGGCGGTGATCTGGTTGAAGTCCAGGTCCGGGATCACGTAGGTCACCGCCGAGAAGAATTCGTAGCCCTGAATGCTCACCGACACCAGGTTGATCACGCCGGCCCCCGTGGCCTGCGACAGGTGCGTCGACGGGCAGGACACCGCGTCGCACAACACCACCATCGAGCTGGTCAGGCCCGGCGCGACGGGCGTGCCCGAGCAATCGGTGTCGCCGTAGACGGCCAGGCAGGTGGCCTCCGCCTGGATGGCCGTGTCGCCGGGGCCGTGCTGGGAAAGATGCCGCGCCGCATCGCGCACCGTCTTGTCCAGCGCGTTGTAGGTGTAGATCGCGCGGCCGAGTTCGCTGGCGCCGAAGGCCAGGGCCAGCAGCACCGGCAGCACCAGGGCGAACTCCACCGCCGCGACGCCGCGGTGGCGGGTCTTCATGCGAAGGGGGTGGAGCGGGCTCATGTCAGTCCTTCACTGCACCAGCGAGGGCACCAGCGGCCCCTGGGAGGTGTCGTCGCCCGTCACGCCGGAGCTGGCGCAGGGGCTGCCCGGCGTCTTCGACAGGCCGATGTACTCGAACTTGCTGATCACCGAATTGCCGGTCTTGCGATAGGTGTCCAGCATCAGCACGCAGGCATAGGCCCGGATCGGGGCGTACTTGCCGCCGCCGGTGAAGTTGGTGCAATCCACCATGGGCACCACCACCAGCCGGCGGTCGGCGCCGTGGTCGGTGTGATCCGCCACGGTGGTGTTCTGGTAGGGGTTGGAGTAGAAGGCGGCCTGGGTGCTGGAGTGCAGGCTGCGCGCCTGCTTGAAGTTCTTCTCGGAGACGCCCGACGTGCCGGCATAGGCGTCGTGGCCCAGCGACCAGGTCGTGGCGTCATAGGCCAGGCCGGTGAAGTCCGGCGGCGCGGTGTTCATGTTCGGGTTGCCGCCGCCGCTCTTGTAGACGCCGAAGCGGGAGTTGTAGGCCCCCTCCATCTTGCTCACGTTGCCGTTCTCGCCCACGCAGCCCGGCGGGGTGGTGGCACCCGTCTTCGGGCACGAGCCGGCGATGGGGGCCGGCAGGCTGCACTGGCCGGCGCCCTGCATCACGCAGGCGATCTCGTTGGCGCCGCCGCCGGGGCAGCCGGGGGTGGTGTTGTTGGGGTCGAAGTCCAGCCAGCGGAAGTTGCCGGTGTAGTTGGCGTTGCCGCCGGTGTCCGTGAAATCCAGGCCGTACCAGGTGCCCTTCACGTAGCCGTACTCGGGCGCCGAGCCGCCGGTCTGGGTGCACAGGCCCATCGGGATCGCGCAGTTCGATTGCGAGGGCGCGAGGGTCGCCGTGGCCATGGCCTTGACCGTCTGGTCGCCGAAGCCCACCACCTGCATGAGGTAGGGCGTGATGCCGGTCCGCTGCAGCGTGCAGCGGACGTACTTGGAGGTGCCGGCGGGATTGCTGACGGCCTTGATCCACGGGCCGGTCAGCGCCGGTGCGTACTCGATGGTGATGTCCGACTTGGCGATGTCGCTGTTCTGGAAGTCCACCTTGTTGCGGTGGCCCACCGTCTGGCCCGCCGCCTCGGATTCGAGGAAGGCGGCCTGGGTGATCGCCGGCGAGCCGGTGAGGTTGTAGCTGGCGGACAGGGCGCAGGCGTCCGACGCGTTCTGCAGCTCGGTCTTGGTCAGGTAGAGGTGGCCACCGTCGATGGCCAGGCCCACCATGCCGGTGAGCATCACGATGGTCAGGCCGACGACCACCGCCACCGCGCCGCGCTGGGACTTCAAGGCATGTCTCATGGCTGTCTCCTCACCGTCTGCCTGTTCGCTGCCTCAGGGCTTCACTGGCCCGAAGGGCTGCCGCCCACGTTGATCACCGTCGATGCGGCCGGCGTCTTGCTCGAGTCGCGCAGGTTGTCGACCGCGCCGCGCACCAGCCGCCCTTCGGTGGTGGGCACCGCCGTGCCGTTGCGCCGGGCCGCAGCGGGGTCGATCGACTGCTGGGCCTTCATCACCCGCAGCGAGTCGCCCATCTGCGCGTCGGTGTTGGGCGAGGCGGTGGCCGCACAACCGGCCTGCAGGAGCGCCACGGCCATCGCGCCGGCCAGGGAAAGAAGGGTTCTCATCGCTTGGTCTCCGTGGGCGTGGTGTCGAAGCCGCCGGCGGCCGGCGCCGGGGTGGCGTTGCCTGGCGTGCCGCTGTCAGAGGCGGGGCGCTCGCCTTCCATGCGGCCCTTGAGGATCAGGTCGCTGCGGGTCGGCGGCACGTAGTTGTCGGTGGGCAGCCGGTAGTCGGCCGGCAGCGGCTTGACCAGGCGTGGCGTGATCACGAACACCAGCTCCGACTTGTCGGTCTGGAACTCGGTGCTGCGGAAGAGGGCACCCAGGATCGGGATCTCGCCGAGGAAGGGGAAGGCCTTGACGTTGGTCGTCGTGTTGTTCTTGATCAGCCCGCCGATGGCGAAGCTCTGGCCATCCAGCAGCTGCACCGTCGTCTCGGCCTTGCGGGCGGTGAAAGAGGGCAGCACGGTGCTGAAGTTGCCGCTGCCTATCACCACGCCGGCCGCGTTGAGTTCCGACACCTCGGGCCGCACCTTCAGGTTGATGCGGCCACCGCCCATCACCGTGGGGGTGAACTTGACCGAGATGCCGAACTCCTTCTCGTCCAGCGTGATGGTGCGGCCGCCGCCGTCGGCCGTCTGGATGATGGGGATGAGGATCTTGCCGCCGGCCAGGAAGCTGCCGGTCTGGCCGCTGATGGCCATCACCGTCGGTTCGGCCAGCACCTTGACCAGGCCGTCGGTCTTCTGCATGTTGAGCGCGGTGTTCGTCACCCCCTTGGCCGGCACCGTGCCGTAGGTCGTGGTGTAGACCGGCCGGCCTTGCTGGTCGTAGGTAACGGTGACGTTGCCGCCCTGCGTGATCGCGCTGGAGTTGCCGGCTGAGACGGAGCCGGTGACGGTGCCGCCCACCACGGTGCCCACGCTGCTCAGCGGCACGTTGTTGGGCCCGGTGCCCGAGAGGTTGGTCAGCACGCCGGCGCCACCGCCGAAGATGCCGGAAAGGAAGCGCATCGCCTCGCCGTGGTCGCCCACGTAGGCGCGCGAGAAATCGACGCCGAAGCTGTCCAGCAGCGACTTGGAGATCTCGGCGACCTTGACCTCGAGCATCACCTGCTGCGGCGCGCCGACCTCCAGCATGTTGACGATGCGAGTGTTCTTGCCGGCGCCGCCGCCATCGCGGGACTGGCCGCGCACGAAGGCATTGGCCAGGTCGGTCACGCTGGCCAGGGCCTCGGCGTCGCTCACCTGGCCGGTCAGCACGACCGAGTCGAAGGCGGGGGTGACGGTGATGCCCTTCTCCTGGGGCATCAACTGGTTCAGCACGGCACGCAGGCCGCTGGTGTCCATGCCGACCACCACGTCGAAGGCGGTGCAGCGGCCGCTGCGGTCCAGCATCACCACGTTGGTGGAGCCCACGGTCTTGCCGAGCACGAAGATCTCGGTGGGGCCCAGCAGCAGCACGTCCACGTCGGCCACGCCGGGGCGCAGGTTCTGGGTCGGGGCCTTGACCGACTCGTCCTTGGCCATCGCTTCCGGCGTGTCGCTGGGGCGCGCGGCGCGGGCGTTCTCGGGGTTGCCCAGCAGGATGCGGGCCACCGGCGCCGGTGGCCGGATGACGGTGGACTTGCCCACCGAGACATTGACCACCGGCGCGATGTCCAGACGCTCGCAGGGCGCCTGCGTGGTCTCGGCGACAGGCGCGGGCAGCGGCGGCGTCTTGGCGGTGGCGCGGGCGGCGGCCACGCGGTTGGGCTGCGCGGTGGCGGACCCGGCGGGACCGAAGGCGACGGCCAGGCTGGCGGCCAGGCAGGCCCGGGCCCAGGGTCCTGGGGTGCGGATGGGTGTGAACAAGATGGCCTCCCTCACGGCGTGGATTCGGATTTGTCAGGTCTTTTGCAGGAATCTCAGAAGCACTCGACGACCTTGCTGGTGCCGCGGATGACGTCGACACAGTTGGAGGGCCGTGGCGCCGGTGCTGCCGCCACGACCGGCATCGCAACGCGGCGGACGACGGGCGCGGGCGCTGCAGCGGGGGCGGGCGCCGGCGCTGGCGCCGGTGCGGCCAGACCGAGCAGCTCGGCCTTGGTGATGCCGCTGGTCGCCGCGGTCTTGAGTTCGGTCTGGTTGCGCAGCACCAGCGAGAGGGTGCCCACGCTGCGCGCGAGGTCCAGCATCTCGGCCTGCTCGGGGGTGAGCTCCAGCGTCACCGCGTTGACGACCTTGGGCTTGGTGGTGTCGCGGTCGGCCTCCTGCGCCACCGCCAGCACCAGGATGCGGTCGAGGACGATCTTGGAGATGGTGCGGTCGCGGTCGTTGCCCTTGGCACCTTCTCCTTGCGTGTTGACCATCACGTCGACGAAGGTGCCCGGCAGGGCGAAGCCGGCGACACCGACCACGTCGTTCACCCGCACCGTCATCGCGCGCTTGCCCTCGGCGACCACGGCGGAGAGGCCCCCTCGGGTGCCCACCGGCGCCAGGCGCGATTCGAGGACGGGCTCGCCGCGCTGGATCGAGTCACGGGCGACGCGGCCGACGAGCTTCTCCAGCTCGGTGGCGGCGCCGGGCGGGATGCTTCCCACCGGCCAGTCGGTCATGCGCACCATCTCGGCCGACAAGCGGCCGCCCAGCTCGATGTCCATGTTGGCGACCGCGATCTGGCTGCGCTTGCCGCTTTGCGACTGCATCCAGCGGGCGGCCAGGACCACCGCCAACAGGCCGGCGACCACGGCGATGACCAGCATCAGCAAGCCTCTAGATCTCATGGGGTGACTCCATCTGTCTCGTGTGAATCCGCGGCGCTGCTCTCGCCGCGCGAGAAGGCATTGCCGTAGTAGGTGGCCCAGGCCCAGTCAAGCAACTCGGGCGTCATGGCGAAGGGCTGGCCGAGGTAGGCGGCGCGGCAGCCCATCAGGTGCAGCAGGTCGCGCGGCTGGCAGGCCAGCATGGGCTTGTGGTCGCGCCGGTGGCCTCGCTCGAGCAGATGCTGGTAGGCGGTGGGTTCGAACGCGAGGCCCCGCTGCTCGCAGGCGGCCTCGAAGATGCGGCGAAAGCAGGGCTCCGGCAGGTGGCCCACCTTGATCTTGTGGCCCAGCCGGCGCAGGAAGGCGCCGTCGGAAAGCTCGGTGGGCTTGAGGTTGGTGGCGAACACCAGCACCAGGTCGAAGGGGATCTGGAACTTGCCGCCGTTGCGCAGCATCAGGTAATCGTGCCGGTGCTCCATGGGCACGATCCAGCGGTTCATCAGCTCCTGCGGCTGCACGCGCTGGCGGCCCAGGTCGTCGACGATGAACAGGCCGTTGTTGGCCTTGAAGTGCGGAGGGGCCTCGTAGTAGCCGGCCCGCGCGTCGAAGCTCAGGTCCAGCATCTCCAGCGTCAGCTCGCCGCCCGAGATGACGACCGGCCGCATGCAAGGCACCCAGCGCGCGTCGGGCCGGGCGCGGCTGTCCAGCGCCGAGGTGACGAAGCCTGTCGGCACCGGGTGCGTGCGGTGCCAGTGCGGATCGAACACGCGGATCACCTCGCCATGGACGAGGATGGCGTGAGGCACGGCCACGCTGCCGCGCAGCAGGCGCTGCAGGCTGGCCGCGAGAAAGGTCTTGCCGGCGCCGGCCGGGCCGTACAGCAGGATGGGCCGGGCCGAGTTCATGGCCGTGCCGAGCTGGTCGACCCAGGACTGCGGCAGGTTCAGCTCGCCCAGCGCGGCGTGCACGTCGGTGATGCTGAACTGCTGCTGGGTGATGGACTGCGAGCGCACCTGCTCGGTATAGGCCTCCAGCGTCACCGGGGCCGGGCCCACGTACTGGTTGCGCGAAGACCATTCGGCGGCGCGCAGCCGCCCGCCCTGGGTGAGCTCGTATTGCACGTCGGCCTCGTGCTGGCCGCGGCGCACCACCTCGACCAGGGCCTCGCGCCGCATGAACTGGCACAGCGACTCGACCACGGCGGCCGACAGGCACATCTGCTGCGAGAGCTCGGTCAGGCGCGTCAGGCCGAGCTGGAACATGACCTTGGCGCAGAGCTCGACGAGGAAGCTGGCGGGCAGGCCGGTTTCTTCCTGGGTGAGCGGGGCGCGGGGGAGCGCGGCCATGTCGTCGCGCGAAACGCCCGATCGGGTGGCATGGGGGAAGGGCACCAGGGTCATGCTGTTCGGTCCCTTTTTGTGCGGTTGGACCCTTCAGTGGGCCAGCCCCCACCCCTTCAGAAGAATCACCTCGAGCAGGCTGCCTGCGGCGATCGCCAGCGCATAAGGAAGTCGTCCGTGGCTGCGGGCCGGTGCCGTCACCGTTGGCGTCGCGCCGGCACCCACGCGCACCAGCGCATCGGTCATCATGAAACGCAGGTTGGCGAAGGTGAGGCCCAGTGAGCGGGTCCACAGGGCCACGATCAACGCCAGCATGCCGCCGCAGACCATCGTCAACAGCACGACTCCGATCATGGGCTTGGCCCCGAACCAGACGCCCAGCATGGCGACCAACTTGACGTCGCCGGCGCCCATGACCTTGAGCAAGTGGAAGGGCATGAACATCGCGAAGCCGGCCAGCAGGCCGAGCAGCGCTTGCCACGGCCCGATGGCGCCGTACCAGCGAGCGAAAAGGCCGTCGCCCTCGTAGGCGAAGACCTGGAAGGTGAAGCCCAAGGCAATGCCGGCCAGCACCAGCCAGTTCGGAATGCGCCGGCTGCGCAGGTCAGTGGCGACTGCGATGACGAGCAGGCCAGCCAGCACGCACAGGCTCGCCTTCTCGCCCAACAGGATTTGCCACATGTCGCGTTTCCTTAAATCGTCTTTGTGGGGAGGAGCCGCGCCGAGGCGCGGCTCCCATCGCTTGATTACGGGCAGGTCGCGTTGCCGCCAAGGGCTCCTGCAACGGTCGCGAAGGTGTCGCAAAGGCCGTTACCAACCGCGGTGACTGCGCCGATGATGACGACTGCAATGAGCGCGGCGATCAGGCCGTACTCGATGGCGGTCACGCCTTCTTCGTCACGGGCAAAGGACTTGACGTACTTGATGATTTGCATGGCTCTCTCCTGAGAATGATGAAGACATGCCGGGTGGGCCGGCTTCGTCGCACTACCGATCCGATGAGGGCCGGATCCACACCCTGCAGGCCAGTTGAGAAGACGCCGGCCTGCGAAAACGCGTCGTTGGAGCTAAGGCAGTGCGGCCAAGACCGCATCCGTCCACGTCTGATAGACGACCTTCAGCGCGTCCGAAAACGCCGTGAAGACGCCAAGGCAGACCACTACGATCAGCGCGGCCATGAGTCCGTACTCGATAGAGGTCACGCCTTCTTCATCTACCCACCAAGCCAGAGCGGCAGAGCAGAGGTGGCTGGTAGTGAGGCAAGTCATTGAGCGCATGTCGTCACTCTAGAAATTCGATCCGCCACGCACATCCGACGATGCGCCCGTCTGCGCCCCGGATTCCCCTCCCACCCGCCTGGGAGGAACCTCCCCCCTCAGGTAGCGGTCCGCCAGCGCGCGCACCTCGATGAGCATGTTCGACGCGGGCTCATGCTTGCCCACGAAGGCGCTCGCGCCCAGGCCGAAGGCGCGTGTGCGCGTGGCCGTGTCGGTCAGGCAGGTGAGCACCATCACGTGGGCCTGCCGGCCCAGCAGGGGCAGCAGGGCGAGGCCGTCGTCGCCGCCGAGGTCGACGTCCAGCAGCACCAGATCTGGCGGCGTGGTACGGGCGTAGGCGAGGGCTTCGGCGGCCGTGGCCACCGCATGCACGCTGCCCAGCGGCAGCGTGGCCGAGCGCAGCAACTGCGAAAGGCCTTCGCGCACGAGGACCTGGTCGTCGACGATCAGCAACGACGGCGGCATGCGCCGCGACGGCAGGGGGGAATCCTCGTAAGGCATGAGCCGATGCTAGGCACCGGCCTCGCGCGGGACCATGGGAGTTCGTGCCCGAACCGCATGGGACTTTTGCCCTGGGTCCCATCCCGCCATCAGCACGAGCGACATCGACTCCAGCCCCAGGCGCTCCGCAGGAGCCGCCTCCCACCAGGGCGTGCGCGGATCCGGCTCGGCCGGTCCGCTGCGCGAGCCCCCACGGGGGGCAGGCCCCGGCAGGGGCCGTGGGGGCCTCGTTCCTCGGCTCGGCCGGTCCGCTGCGCGAGCCCCCACGGGGGGCAGGCCCCGGCAGGGGCCGTGGGGGCCTCGTTCCTCGGCTCGGCCGGTCCGCTGCGCGAGCCCCCACGGGGGGCAGGCCCCGGCA
>NZ_JBPZHD010000001.1:0-440121 GCF_051857595.1 Ideonella flava | reverse complement strand
GGGGCCGTGGGGGCTAAATGTTCAGTCCGTGCTCGGTGGCGAACAGGTGCAGCTCGAGCCGGCCGTGCACGCCGAGCTTGGAATAGATGGCGGTGAGGTGGTTGCGCAGCGTGTGTTCGCTCAGGCCGAGCGCATCGGCCACCGCCAGCTGCTTGCGGCCGCTCATGCGCACCAGCTGGACGACGATCTCGCGCTCGCGCGGCGTGAGGCTGGCGATGCGCTGGGTGTTGGGGTCAGGGGCGGGCGGCGGCGCGCTGCTGCGGCCGGTGAGCTGGCCTAGCAGCTCGGCCACGATGTTGCGGTGCAGCCAGACCTCGCCTTCGTGCACCTTGCGGATGGCGCGCAGCACGGTGTCGGCCGATTCGGACTTGTGCAGCACGCCGCGCGCGCCCTGCATCACCGCGTGGCGGTGGTGGGCCACATCCTCGTCTGCGGTGAGGATGAGAACGTGCCCGCGGCAGCGGCGCTGCACGTCCGCCAGGGCGGTGCAGCCGTCCTCGCCGGCGAGGTCGAGGTCCAGCACCAGCAGGTCGGTCTCGGCCAGGGCCGGGTGGGCCACCAGCTCGGCGCGGGTCAACGCGGTGCCCACCACCTCCATCTCGGGCCGCGCGCTGTCTATCAGCTGCTGCAGGCCCCACAGCGTCACGCGGTGGTCGTCGGCCAGGAAGACGCGGATCGTGGACGTGCCCGTTGCCATGGCCGCGCTGCGTGCACCCGTGGCGGGGAGGCTGGCGGTGAGGATGGACTGCATGGTGTCGTTCTTTCGTGACTTCAGAGCGGGATGCTGATCGCGATCTCGGTGTCCAGCCCGTTGGGGCGGCTGATGCTGAGCGCCCCGCCCATTTCCCTGACGCGCTCGGTCAGCGACTTCGGCACGAAGTCCCCGACCGGCCCGCCCTGGAGGCTACCGGCGTCATCGCGAACACTCATATGGATGCTATCCCCTAGTGTCCGCATTTGTATCCAAGCGTTTCTTGCTGCCGTGTGCTTCCGCACGTTGTTCAGCGCTTCGTTGACCATGTGGAAGAGCGATCCGGCCAGGGCGCGGCTGGTGGTGATGTCCTCCGGGCAGTCCAGGTGGACCTCGATGCCAAAAAGCACGCTGAAGCGCCGGGCCTGGCGCCGCACCGCCGGGACCAGCGCGTTGTCGCCCTTGGGCTGGCCGGAGCGCAGCACCGAGATGACCTCGCGCAATTCGTCGACCTCGTGGTTCATCAGGCTCAGCAGGGCGGTCACTTCGCCGTGCATCGGGTTGTCCGTGGGCGTTCGCAGGGCCAGGGCCTCTATGGCGTAACGCAGGCCCAGGTAGGGCTGGATCGCGCTGTCGTGCAGGTCGCGGCCTATGCGTACCCGCGCATGGGCGGCAATCTCCTCGTTGAGTTCATCCACCAGGCCGGCCCGCTCGAACAGGCGCATGAGCGAAAGCCCGAGGGCCGACAGGCTGGCGATGCTCCAGCCGTCGCGCTGGCTGGGCAGGTCGCCCACCAGCAGGTGCGCATGCAGGCGGTCACCGAGGGCCATCGGCACCGCGATCAGGCGCTGCGACTCCAGCATGGCGGCCACCTTGGCCATGGCTTCGAGAGCGGCTGCCGGTGCGGCCGCGTGATCGAGCAGATGCACGCCGCCGCGCAGCCCGAACCATCGCCGCGGCCGGAAGCTGGCCGTCATGCGCGGCAGGGCGGTGAGCTGCTCCTCGAACTGCGACTGGATGGCTTCGCTGGTGCGGAAGGTGCCTTCCGTCTCCGAGCTCACGAGCGCCGGGCCGCGGCCCTTGGCCATCACCACGGCGACCACCCGCGCGCCCGTCTCGCCGCGCAGGCGCTCGGCGACCGTGGCGCAGGCGGCCTCGAGACCGCGGCGCGGGTCTATCTCTTCCTCGAAGCGCGCCTCCAGCGCGTCACGCCGGCGCAGCAGGTGCATGGGGCGAGACAACAGTGCTGCGGCAGGGGCGAGTGCGAACAGGCCCAGGGCCGGCAGGAAGTGCAGCTGGTCCATCGGCAGGCTGCCGCGCCAGGCGGCGCCGAGGATGCCCAGGGCCAGCGCCAGCGTCGCGAAGCAGGCCAGCATCACGCCCTGGCGGTATCCGTGCAGCACGCTCGCCATGACGACCGGCAGGATGAAGGTCAGCGCCATCATGTCGGCCGCTTCGGGGGCGCCCTGGACCATCATCGCGGACCAGGCCACGTCTATCCACAGGGGCAGCAGGGGCCGGGCCAGCGGTTGCCCGCGCGCCTCGGTCCAGAGCAGCACGCCGGACCACAGGCCATAGCCCAGCAGCAACCAGCTCGTCCAGCCGCCTTGCAGGCCCTGGGCGGCGAGCTCCAGCGCCACGAGCATCACCACCAGCGCGCGCAGGCCGGCACCGAATCGACTCAAGTCGGACTGCGCCCCGATCGCCGGCGCTTCGGCGGGAATCGGGGCGGGGGTATTCGACGGCGGTGCGGGCGCGCGAGGCAAGTTCGACGATCCGAAAGGAGTCGCCGGGTTCAGCGCGTCATGCCCACGGATGTTGTCGAACTGCTTTTGTTATGGCCTGCCGGTCTGCGCCGGCTGGATCCCATCCACGCCTTACCCAGCATTGGGGCTTGCGGCGCAGTTTAGGCGAATGAAACCGCATGCCACTGCTTCGCCACGAATAGGTGACGGGTCTGGTGACGTGGCACACGAAAACCGTGGCACGGCCTGCACAAAGCGTTGAAAAACCTAGGGAAATCCTGTGGGGAGCTCTCGCCTCACAAGTGACCTGCACAGCCCGGCGCGCCGCATCGGCAGGTGAGCCGGCCCTCGTGGTGCGTCTCGCCGTAGGCGACGGTGATCTCTTCGCCCGGCTCGATGGCGCGCAGGGCGTAGAACTCGATACGCCCGGCGTTGATGCGCAGCTGCCCGTTGGGGCGGCAGGAGTGGTTCGTGAAGCGCATCGGATCCGTCGAGCGGGCGAGGTCTATCGCCTTTCGGGTCGAGATCTCGACGATCATGATCCGCTCCAGGGTGGCCGCACGGCGGCGCGCCTCGGCCACGGTGATGCTCTCGCCCCGCACTTCGCCGATCTTGTGGCCGCGCGGCACGGCCTCGAGCGCGAAGACGCCGAAGCCATCGATGGGGCTGCGGCGCACCGCCACTTCGTACTTCTGGTAAGGCGGGTGGCCCGCCAGCGCGCCCATCAGTGCTGACCCCGCTTCAGCCGGCGAGGCTGCGCTCGGTGGAGTGGGCGGGCAGGGTGACCACCGGTTCGGGCTTCCAGCCCTTCTTGCGGTGCTCGGCCACCACGTTGGTGAAGATGCCGCCGCGCACGTACCACTTGGCCGTGATGCGGGCGTAGCGGGGCTTCGTGGTCTCGACGATCTTGGTGAGGATGTCGTTGGTGACCTTCTCGTGGAAGGCGCCCTCGTCGCGGAAGCTCCACATGTACATCTTCAGGCTCTTCAGCTCCACGCAGAGCTTGTCGCAGACCATGTCGATGGTGAAGTGCGCGAAATCCGGCTGCCCGGTGAGCGGGCAGTGGCAGGTGAACTCGGGGATCTGGAACTGGATCACGTAGTCGCGCTCGGGCGCGGGGTTGGGGAAGACGTGCAGTTCCTTGGAGGGGGCGGTCGGCGGGTTAGGCGGCATGGGCCGCTGCCGGGGCGTCGGCTTGGGGGCGGAGGAGGATCGTGGCATGGTGCGGATGATATCATCCGCAGCCCATTTCAGGCCCCACAAGGGCCGAAATACCCAATCAAATCAACGACTTAGCGCGGTAGCCGGCGGGCCCGCCGCCCAAGGCGTCCACCCCCTCCATGCGGCTCAACCAGATCAAGCTGTCCGGCTTCAAGTCCTTTGCCGAGCCCACCACCTTCCAGCTGCCCGGGCAGCGGGTCGGTGTGGTCGGGCCCAACGGCTGCGGCAAGTCCAACATCATGGATGCGGTGCGCTGGGTGCTCGGCGAATCGAAGGCCAGCGAACTGCGCGGCGAGTCCATGCAGGACGTGATCTTCAACGGCTCGGGCAACCGCAAGCCGGCCAGCCGCGCCAGCGTCGAGCTCGTCTTCAGCAACGAAGATGGCCGCGCCGGCGGCTCGTGGAACCAGTACGCCGAGATCGCCGTCAAGCGCGTGCTCACGCGCGACGGCACCTCCAGCTACTTCATCAACAACCAGCCCGTGCGCCGGCGCGACGTGCAGGACGTGTTCCTCGGCACCGGCCTGGGCCCGCGCGCCTACGCCATCATCGGCCAGGGCACGATCAGCCGGATCATTGAATCCAGGCCCGAGGAGCTGCGGCTCTTTCTCGAAGAAGCCGCGGGCGTGTCCAAGTACAAGGAGCGCCGCCGCGAGACCGAGAACCGGCTCAAGGACACGCGCGAGAACCTCACCCGCGTCGACGACATCCTGCGCGAGCTGAACGCCAACCTCGACAAGCTCGAGCGCCAGGCCGAGGTGGCCACGCAGTACCGCGGCCTGCAGGATCAAGGCACGCTGAAGCTGCACCAGCTGTGGTTCCTCAAGCACCGCGACGCGGCGGCTGAAGAGGAGCGCGTCAAGCTCGCCTCGCTCGAGGCCACCAACGCGCTCGAAGCCCGTCTGGCCGAGTTGCGCCACGTCGAGGCCGAGCTCGAGACCATCCGCCAGGCGCACTACGCCGCCTCCGATGCGCTGCACGGGAAGCAGGGCGACCTGGCCCAGGCCCAGCTGGAGGTGAGCCGCCTCGAAGAGCGCATCCGCTATGTCGTCGAAGGCCGCCAGCGCGCCGAGGCGCGGCTGGCCGACCTGAAGGCCCAGAACGAGCAGTGGGACACCCGACGCGCCGATGCGTTGGCCGAGCTGGAGACCATCGCCGAGCAGATCGCCGCCGCCGAGGAACAGGCCGAGATCCTGGCGGCGCAGGCCGAAGAGCAGTCGATGTCTGCGCCGCAGTTCGAGGATGCCGTGCGCGCGGCCCAGGCCAAGGCCAACGAGCAGCGCGGGCAGGTGGTGCAGGTGCAGCAGCAGATCCAGCTGCTGGCCGCCGACAGCCGCAACATCGAAGAGCAGACCCGGGCCTTGCGCACCCGCCGCGAGCGGCTGGCCACCGAGTCGCAAGGCCTGGCCGCGCCCGACACGGCGCGCCTGGAGCAGCTGAGGGAAGACAGCCAGGCCGCGGACGCGGCGCGCGACGAAGCCGACGCGCGCCTGCACGAGCTGAGCGAGGAGGTGCCGATGCTCGACGAGCAGCGCCGCGCCCAGCACGACACCGTCAACCGCGAAGCCGCCCGCCAGACCGACATCACCGCCCGGCTGGAGGCGCTGCGCGCCCTGCAGGAGAAGGTGCAGACCGAGGGCAAGCTCAAGCCCTGGCTGGCCAAGCACGGGCTGGACGGCCTGCAGGCGCTGTGGACGCAGCTGCACATCGAAGCCGGCTGGGAGGTGGCGCTCGAAGCCGCGCTGCGCGAGCGCCTGAACGCGCTGGCGGTCGGCCGGCTCGACATCGTGCGCGCCTTCGCCGCCGATGCGCCGCCCGCCAAGCTGGCCTTCTACTCGCTGCCGCAGGCGGCGATCGCCAACACCCACCAGACGCTGTCGCGCCTGTCCGACCTGCTGCGCCTGAACGACGCCGGCATGAAGGCGCTGCTCAACGACTGGCTCGAAGGCGTCTACACCGCGGGCAACCTGGACGAGGCGCTGGCGCAACGCGGCCAGCTGACCCACGGCGAGGTCATCATGACCCGCGAGGGCCACGCGGTCTCGCAGTTCGCGGTGGCCTTCTACGCGCCCGACTCCGAGCAGGCCGGCATGCTGGCCCGCGCGCAGGAGATCGAGAACCTGGATCGCCAGGGCCGGGCCCAGGCACTGATCGCAGACGAAGCCCGCACGGCGCTCGTTCGGCATGAAGCCGCCTACACCGAGGCCTCGCAGCGCCTGGTGTCGGCGCGCCGCGAATCCGCCGAAGTGCAGACGCGGGCCCACCAGCTGCACGTGGAGCTGCTGCGCCTTTCGCAGCAAGCCGAAGCCGCCAGCACCCGCCGCAGCCAGCTGGCCGAGGAGCTCGCCGAGATCGACGGCCAGATGGAAGAGCTGCAGGAGCGCCGCGCCACCGGCGAGGCCCGCTTCGAAGAGCTGGACATGCAGCTGGCCGACACGCAGGAGCGCCACGCCGAGCTGGACGAAGCGGTGATCCAGGCCGAGCGCCGTCTGGCGGGCGCGCGCGAGCAGCTGCGCTCGCTGGAGCGCCAGGCGCAGGAGGCGCAGTTCCAGGCCCGCGCGCTGGCCGCCCGCCGCGGCGAGCTGCAGCGCGCCATCGAGACGGCCGATTCGCAGATCCAGTCCAACGCCCAGGCCGGCGAGCAGCTGCAGCTGGAGCTGGGCAGCTTCAACGATGCGGCGGCGCAAGCCGGCCTGCAGGACGCGCTGGCCATCAAGATGGAAAAGGAAGCGGCGCTGGCCGCGACCCGCAGCGAATACGACGACCTTTCGGCGAAGCTGCGCGCGGCCGATGAGCAGCGCCTGCAGTTCGAGCGCAGCCTGGACCCGCTGCGCGAGCAGATCACCAAGCTGCAGCTCGAAGCCCAGGCGGCTCAGCTCGGTGGCGCGCAGTACATGGAGCAGCTGACCGCTGCCGCTGTCGACCTGGCCGTGCTCGGCCAGGGCATCGAAGAAGGCAAGGTCAAGCTCTGGGGCCTGCAGGGCGAGATCGACCGCATCAACCGCGAGATCGCCGCGCTCGGCGCCGTCAACCTGGCCGCGCTGGACGAGCTGGCGTCGGCGCGCGAGCGCAAGACCTTCCTCGATGCGCAGAACGCCGACCTGAACGACGCCATCAACACGCTGGAGGACGCGATCCACAAGATCGACCTGGAGACGCGCGACCTGCTGATGACCACCTTCAACCAGGTCAACGAGGGCTTCGGCCGCATGTTCCCCACGCTCTTCGGAGGTGGCCAGGCCAGGCTCATCATGACCGGCGACGAGGTGCTCGACGCCGGCGTGCAGGTGATGGCGCAGCCGCCGGGCAAGAAGAACTCGACCATCCACCTGCTATCGGGCGGCGAGAAAGCGCTCACCGCCATCGCGCTGGTGTTCGCGATCTTCCTGCTCAACCCGGCGCCTTTCTGCCTGCTGGACGAGGTGGACGCGCCGCTGGACGACGCCAACACCGAGCGCTACGCCAAGCTGGTGAACGAAATGTCCAAGGGCACCCAGTTCCTCTTCATCTCTCACAACAAGATCGCGATGGAGATGGCCGAGCAGCTCATCGGCGTGACCATGCAGGAGCAGGGCGTCTCGCGCATCGTGGCCGTCGACATGGAATCGGCGGTGAGCCTGGTGGAGGCGGCATGAGCGCGCAGGGCCGCCCCAAGGGCGAATTCCCCCTCGGGGGGACGGCGCTTCGCGCCAAGGGGGCCACATGACGTTGACGGTGGCGTTGGCGATCCTCGCGGGGCTGGTTCTGCTGGGCGTGGTGGTGCACAGCGCCTGGTCGGCGCGGCGCGAGCAGCCTCGGCTGGCGCAGCCGCCTGTGCCCGTCGAGCCGGTCTTGCGGACGGAACCGACGATGGGTGATGCCGCCGCCGCCGAAGAGGATCCGGCGCAAGAGCGGGACGAGGAGCCGCGGCCCTTGCCCGTCGTGATCCCCCGGCGGCAGGCCAGGGTCGACGCGCTCATCGACGCGATCGCCACCATCACGCCCGAGTCGCCGGTGACCGGCGACCTCGCGTTGCAGCACCTGCCCGGTAGCCGCCGCGCCGGCACCAAGCCCTTCCACATCGAGGGCCTGAACGCCGAGACCAGCGACTGGGAGCTGCCACGGCCCGGCCAGCGCTACGGCCAGTTCCAGGCCGGCCTGCAGATGGCCAACCGGCACGGCGCCGTCAACGAGATCGAATACTCCGAGTTCGCGCAGAAGATCGAAGCCTTCGCCGAGGGCCTGAGCGCGATGGCCGACTTCCCCGACATGCTGGACGCCGTCGCCCGTGCGCGCGAGCTCGATGCCTTCGCCAGCCAGCACGATGCGCAGCTGACGGCAGTGCTGCAGGCCAACTCCATCGCCTGGTCGGTCGGGTATGTGCAGCAGGCGGCCACGCGCCACGGCTTCGTGCCGGGCTCGGTGCCCGGTCGGCTGGTGCTGCCGGCCGCCGAGGAGGCCGCGCCCCCCTTGCTGGTGCTGGCCTTCGACCCGCAGGCCGCGCTGGCCGAGGACCCGGGCCATGCCGCGCTGCGCGAGCTCACGCTCAGCCTGGACGTGCCGCAGACGCTGGAAAGCGCCGAGCCTTTCGCGGCCTGGCAGCACCTCGCCCGCAAGCTCGCCGAGGACCTGGACGCCACCCTGGTCGACGACCAGGGCCAGCCCATCACGCTGCACGCCTTCGCCGCCATCGGGCAAGAGCTGGACCGGCTGTACCGCGCGCTCGAGACGCGTGACCTGGCCGCCGGCAGCCCGGCGGCCCGGCGGCTGTTCAGCTGATCCACAATCGGCCGGCCGGTGGCGAAGTGGCCTCCGGCAAGCGTCCATCGTGGGATGGAGACAAGAGGGAGCTGGCTGATGGTTGATGGTGAATCCAAGGGTGATCGACTGCCCGCGGAAGCGAGGGCTACGAGTCTGTTCACGCCGCCGCCCGCGGTCGTCCTGCCGGAGGCGGCGCCCGCCTCGGGCGAGCTGGCCTTGCCGGCGGACTTCCCGCTGCGGCTGACGCCCGAGCAGGTGGAGACGGTGAAGGCGGAGCTGTCGGGCCGCAGCCTGGCGGGCACGTCGCTGCTGGACATCGCCAAGCTAGGCAGCGAGGCCGAGGTGGCGCTGCACCGCACGCTCGGCGGCTTTCTCGACAAGATCGAGAAGGGCGAGCAGCCGAAGATCTTCACGCTCGTCTCGCGCCTGGGCGAGGCCGTGGACGACCAGCGCCTGCCGGCCCTGGCCGACGAGATCCTCAATGCCAAGCCGACCTTCATGGAACGCGTGGCGGGCATGTTCAGCAAGAAGGCGCTGGCCAAGGCCATGCAACGCGCCTTCGAAGAGATCCGCCTGCGCGCCGCCGGCAAGACCAAGACGCTGAACGACGTGCTCAAGTCCATGGAGACCGAGCTGGCCGACGAGCAGCGCCGCCTCGAAGGCGAGCTGCGCACGCAGGAGCAACTGAAGGAGAGTTATCGCGAGCACTTCCGCCAGTTCGGCGTGGTGGTCGCCTTCATGGCGGCCTGGCTCGAGCAATCGCGCCGCGAGGTGCAGCAGGTGGCCGCGCAAGGCGGCGATGCGACCGAGCTGCGCGCGCTGAACGAGAAGCTGCAGGCGCTGGAAAGCCGTACCCTCGCGCTGGAGGGCACGCTGACCCGGCTGCCGGCCGACCAGCTCACCGTCCGCATGCTGGAGAACGCGGGTATCGCGACCCTGCAGGAGACGATGACCACCGCCTCCAGCCGCTTCGCCAGCATCAAGATGACGCTGCTGACGATCCACGGCACGCTCGTCACCCAGGGCGTGCAGCGCCTGGCCGAGCAGGGCGCGGCGCTCGATGCCAACCTGCTCGCTGTTCGCTCGGCGCTGATGAAGGACGTGGTCGGCAAGGCCGCCAACGCCCCCGGCGAAAACCGCCTGGCGCAGGCCGAGGGCCTGAAGAAGATCGTGGCCGACACGCGCGAGCTGGTGGCCATCGTCGACCGCGCCGCCGAGGACAACCAGAAGAAGTTCCAGGCCGCGCGCGAGATCAGCGCCCAGGCCCGGCGCGAGCTGGCCGAGCTGGGTGCCGCCATCCGGCCCGACCTGCCGCTCAACCGCTGACGGGCTTCAGCCCGAACCAACCGCATCCACAACGTCCACCTTTTTCGAGGCCCCATGACCAGTCTCGTCCTGAACCTCACCAAGCCCGGCGAACAGGCATCCAAGCTGCAGCTGAACCTGAACAAGAACGAGGTCTTCACCATCAAGCTCTCGTGGGACGAGAAGTCCGGCGGCAGCAAGACCGACCTCGACCTGCACGCCATCGTCGGCATCAACACCGGCGCGGGCGCCAAGGCGGGAGCCTTCGAGGACATCCTGTCGACCTACAACGTGCGCCGCCGGATCGGCGGGCAGGAGGTGGGCGTGCTCGACAAGAAGTCCGACGGCAGCTTCGAGATCCACGGCGGCGCGCTGGTCCACAGCCCCGATGCGCAGGACGGCCTGGCCGAGGGCGACGACGAGTGGATCCGCATCGACCCGGCCAAGCTCTCGACGCCGTCGCAAGGCCACCTCGAGATCCCGCTGGTGGCGATGATCCACGCCGCCTCGGGGGCGCGCCGCTTCGCCGACGTCAAGAACGCCCGCGTCACGGTGATCAACTCCAGCGGCCGCGAGCTGATGAGCGCCACGCTGTCCGACCAGTTCGGCGAGTTCGTCGGTGTGCAGATGGGGTCGATCCTGATCGAGGCCGGCGGCAAGGCCAGCTTCGCCTCCGTCGGCGTGGGCTTCAACGGCGACTTCAACACCGTGCTGGGCCACTTCTCCTGACCATCGCCCGAGTGCCGTGAGCCTGCGCCCGACCGTCATCGGCAGCAACGGGCCGCCCGCGCCGGCGCCGGCTCCCGAGGGGGCGCCGGCGCCCCGCCCGACGGTGATTTCGCCCGCGCCGGCGGCGCCCGCCGCGGCGGAACCGCCGCCCCCGCCGCGGGCTACTGCACTGCCGAGCGGGCTCGGTGGGTCTGCGCCGGCCGCTGCGCCAGCCGCGGCCACGCCCGTGATCATCACCAAGGTCCGCGGCACCGAGCGGCGCGGCCTGTCGGTGGAAGCGGCGGCCCTGCGCGAGCGCCATCCGCAATCGACCGATGACGCCCTGGAGCAGGCGATGACGCTGCTGGCGGGCGTGGTGCCCGACACCTTCGCCGCCAAGTCCGTCGAGTCGATGGGGCGGCCGGCACAGGACGGCGTGGCGCGGCTGGTCGACCGCGTGCTGCGCCTGGTCGACCAGGAGCCGATGCGGGCGACGGGCCGCCACGTCGAGCGCCTTCTCGAGCTGCTGCAGGAGCTGGCCGAGGCCATAGAGCCGGGCGCCTTGCCGTGGCGCCGCCGCAGCCTGCGCCAGGCCCTGGCCGAGACGCGGCCCGAGCTGGATGGCCTGCGCGACCAGCTGCAGCACGGTGAATCCCTGCTGTCCGACCATCGTGATCGCCTCACCGCCATGCAGGGCGAGCTGCGGCAGACGGCCGATGCGCTGCAGGGTGTGCTCATCGCGCTGGCCGAGCTGCGGGGACACTTCCACGACGACCGCCGCCTGGCAGCGCTCGACCACCGCGAGGCCGAGCTGCTGAAGTCCACCGCCTTGCTGCAGCAGCACGCGATCCAGCTGCAGCAGCTCGATACCGCCTACGCCCAGATGGCCCAGCGCCTGCGCGATGCGGTGCTGCATGCCTTGCCGGCCTGGCTCTCGCTGGCGGCCACCATGCCGGCCGACCAGCTCAACGACACCCAGCGCTACAGCCTGCTCGACCCGCTGCAGTCGCTGATGCTCACCCTCAAACCGCACCGCACCTGACCGGAGAAGCCGCGAATGGCCCTTCAGCTCAACCTCGAAAAGTCAAAGGCCGCTCTCCAGCTTTGCCTGCACAAGGCCGGCGTCACCCAGCCGCCGGTGATGGACATGGGCGTGCTGCTCGACGTCAGCGGCTCCTTCGAGGACGAGCACCAGGACGGCACCACCAACCGCCTGCTGACCCGCCTCATCCCCTGGGGCCTGACCTTCGACCCGGACGGCAAGCTCGACGTGACCACCTTCAGCCACGGCGAGCGCCATGTGCACCGGGTCGGCAGCGTCACCGCCGGCAACTACACGGACTTCGTCCAGCGCCAGATCATCGGCCGCGTGCCGGGCTGGAACGGCGGCACCGACTACAGCTGGGGCATAGAGGATTTCCTGCGGCTGTACGGCTGGATCGAGTCGACCGCCAAGCCGGTCGGCCTGCTGGGCCGCCTGTTCGGCATGAAGCCCGAGCAGGGCGGGGCGGCGGTGCCGGGTCAACGCCGGCGCTCGCTCGTCACGGTGGTCACCGACGGCGACAACAACGACAAGGACCGCACGCGCCAGGTGCTGCGGGCGTCGCAGGCGCGGCAGGACGAGGTCTACGTGCTGTTCCTGGGCGTGTCCAACCAGGACAGCCGCTTCCCCTTCCTCGAATCAGTGGGCGACGAGTTCACGAACACCGGCTTCGTGGCCATCCCCGACATCCGGCGTTTCGTAGGCCTGGCCGACGAGGAGCTCAACGAGCTGCTGCTGACCGACGAACTGGTGGCCTGGCTCAAGCGCTGATCCGCCCATGGCCATGCAGCTGCTGCTCATCGCCCTGCTGATTGCGGCGGCGGCCTTCTTCTCGGTCGCGGAGATCTCGATCGCCGCCGCGCGCCGGCTCAAGCTGCAACGCCTGGCCGACGAGGGTGACGGCAGGGCGCGGCGGGTGATGGCGGTGCAGCAGGCGCCCGGCCACTACTTCACCGTGGTGCAGATCGGCCTGAACATGGTGGCCATCCTCGGCGGCATCGTGGGCGAGGGCGCCTTGACGCCGTACTTCGCCGGGCTGCTGGCCTATGCCCTGCCCGAGGAGCGGGCGCAGACGCTGGGCTTCGCGCTGTCCTTCCTCATCATCACCTCGCTGTTCATCGTGCTGGCCGACCTGGTGCCGCGCCGGCTGGGCATGAACGACCCCGAGCAGCTGGCCATGCGCACGGTCGGCCCGATGAGCTTGCTCACCACGCTGCTGAAGCCGCTGGTGTGGCTCTTCAACGGCGCGTCGGGCGCGTTGTCGCGGCTGCTGGGCCTGCCGCAGGAGCGCGACGACCGCGTGACTCACCACGACATCCTGGCCCTCACCGCGGCGGGCGCCGCCGGCGGCGCCGTGGCCAGCGAAGAGCAGCAGGTGATCATGAACGTCTTCGAGCTGGAGACCCGCACGGTCGAGTCGGCCATGACCAGCCGCGAGCGCATCGTCTACCTCTCGATGGACGACGACGAGACCCTGTTGCGCAACCGCGTGGCCGACGAACCGCACTCCACCTACCTCGTCTGCGGCGAAGGCATAGACGAAGTGCTGGGCTACGTGGATGCCACGGACCTGTTCCAGCGAGTGCTGCTCGGCCAGCCGCTGTCGCTTCGCGCCTGCGCCGATTCCGGCCTGGTCAAGAAGGTGCTGATCGTGCCGGACCGGCTGACGCTGGCGGAAATGCTGAGTCAGTTCCGCAGCGCGCACGAGGACTTCGCCGTCATCGTCAACGAATACAGCCTGGTCGTGGGCGTGATCACGCTGAACGACGTGATGAGCACCGTGATGGGCGCGATGGTCGCCTCGCCCGACGAGGAGCAGATCGTTCGCCGCGACGACGGCAGCTTCCTCGCCGACGGCAGCACGCCGGTGCCCGACCTGCAGCGCGCCCTCGGCATCGAGGACTGGCCGCAGCCCGGCCAATACGACACCCTCGCCGGCTTCCTCATGGTGATGCTGCGTCGCATCCCCAAGCGCACCGACAGCGTGGTGTGGGAGGGCTGGCGCTTCGAGGTGATGGACGTGGACCGCTACCGGGTGGACCAGGTGATGGTGACGAGGGTCGACCCCGCGGGGCTGCCGGGCGTGGGGCTGGGGCCATGAAGTCGATGGTGGCCATGGGCTGGCTTTGGCTGGTCTTCGGGTGGTCCGCCATGGCCGCCGAGCCGGCGCCGTACACCGGTCCGCTGTTCGACACCCATTTGCACTACAACGTCGAGGCCGCCGAAGGCCCGCATCCGCTGGCCGACGTGCTGGCGAGGATGCAGCGCGCCGGCGTGCGTGCCATCGTGGCCAACAGCCGGCCCAACGACGGCACCAAGGCCCTGGCCGCCAGTCCCGCGACCCAGGCGGCCGGCGTGACGGTGGTGCCCTTCGTGCGCCTGTATCGCCACCGCGCCGACTACGACAACTGGTTCCGCGATCCGAGCATCGAGACGATGGTGCAGACCGAGCTCGCGGCCGGCACGGCGGCGGGCCCTTACCGCGGCCTGGGCGAATTCCATCTCTACGACAGCGCCAACGCCAATGGCCCGGTCGCGAAGAACCTGATGCGGCTGGCGGAGCAGCGTGGGTTGGCCGTGCTGGCGCATGTGGACGACACGGCGATAGAACTGCTCTTTGCCCATGCGCCGAAGGCGAAGCTCATCTGGGCCCATACCGGCATCGATGGTGTGCCCGTCGCGCGCGTGAGGGAGCTGCTGAAGGCTCACCCGACCCTGATGGGCGAGCTGTCCTACCGCCCGGGACTGACCGATGGCTCGGGCCGCTTGTCGCCCGAGTGGAAGGCCTTGTTCACCGAGTTTCCCGATCGCTTCATGATCGGCTCGGACACCTGGGTCAACCAACGGTGGGAGGCGTACGAGAGCCTGATGGCTGACGCGCGCAAGTGGCTGGGAGACCTGGAGGCCGTGACGGCCCAGCGCATCGCCTGGGGCAACGCCGCCAGCCTGTTTGCCGTGGCCGCGCCCTAGGTCCGGCGCTTCGTACACTCGCCGCCATGCCCGACAAGAAGACGCCCGCTGCGCGCGCCGCCGAGCTGCGCGAGCAACTGCACCACCACGCCCACGCCTACTACGTGCTGGACACGCCGGAGATCCCGGATGCCGAGTACGACAAGCTGTTCCAGGAACTGCAAGCCATCGAGGCTGAACATCCCGAGCTGCTGACGCCCGACTCGCCGACGCAGCGGGTCATCGGCCAGGTCCTGCCGGGGCTGGTGCCGGTGAAGCACACCGTGCCGATGCTCAGCATCCGGACCGAGACCGATACGACCGCGGGGGGCGCGGAGGCCTTCGATGCCCGCGTGCGCCGCGAGCTGGGCTTGACCGAGAGCGACCCGCCGATCGAGTACGCCGCCGAGTTGAAGTTCGACGGCCTGGCCATCAACCTGCGCTACGAGGGGGGCGTGCTGACGCAGGCCGCCACGCGCGGCGATGGCGAGACCGGCGAGGACGTGACCCACAACATCCGGACCATCGGCCAGATCCCGCTGCGCCTGAAGGGAAAGCACGCGCCTCCGGTGCTGGAGGTGCGCGGCGAGGTCTACATGCGCCGCGACGATTTCGAGCGCCTGAACGAGCGACAGCGCGAAAAGGGCGGCAAGACTTTCATCAACCCGCGCAATACCGCGGCCGGCGCGGTGCGGCAGCTGGACAACCGGTCGCTGGCCGACAAGAAGCTCAGCTTCTACGCCTACGGCCTGGGCGACACGCAAGGGTGGGATCGGCCGCCGACGCACAGCGCGATGCTGGATGCGATCGCCGCCTTCGGCCTGCCGGTGAACGCCGATCGGGCCGTGGTGAAGGGCGCCGCCGGCCTGGTCGCCTTCCACCAGGCCATCGCCGCCAAGCGCGACGAGCTGCCGTTCGACATCGATGGCGTGGTCTACAAGGTCAACGACAGGGCCCTGCAGGAGAAGCTGGGCTTCGTCAGCCGCGAGCCGCGCTGGGCCGTGGCGCACAAGTACCCGGCGCAGGAGCAGATGACCCGCGTGCTGGGCATAGACATCCAGGTCGGCCGCACCGGCAAGCTCACGCCGGTGGCCAAGCTGGAGCCGGTCTTCGTCGGCGGCACGACGGTGAGCAACGCCACGCTGCACAACGAGGACGAGACCCGACGCAAGGACGTGCGCATCGGCGATACCGTCATCGTCCGGCGCGCGGGCGACGTGATCCCCGAGGTCGTCGGTGTCGTTGCCGACAAGCGCCCCGCGGATGCCGGCGAGCCCTTCGATCTGTACAAGCGCCTGTCCGGCAAGTGCCCCGTCTGCGGCAGCCCGATCGAACGCCCGGAGGGTGAGGCCGACTGGCGCTGCACTGGCGGCATCACCTGCCCGGCGCAACGCAAGCAGGCGCTGCTGCACTTCGCCGGCCGGCGGGCGATGGACATCGAGGGCCTGGGCGACAAGCTGGTCGACCAGCTCGTGGACGGCGGGATCGTCAAGACCGTGCCGGATCTCTACAAGCTCGGCTTCGCCAACCTCGCGGCACTGGAGCGCATGGGTGGCAAGAGCGCGCAGAACCTGCTCGACGGCATCGAGAAGAGCAAGTCGACGACGCTGGCGCGATTTCTCTACAGCCTCGGCATCCGCCAGGTCGGGGAGACGACGGCCAAGGATCTTGCGCGCCATTTCGGCTCCATCGACCGCCTGATGGATGCGCGGCTGGAGGAACTGCTCGAAGTGCCGGACGTCGGCCCCATCGTCGCCGAGAGCATCCGCGACTTCTTCGACCAGCCGCACCACCGCGAGGTGGTCGATCAGCTGCGTGCCGCGGGCGTGAACTGGCCCGACGTCGCGGGCACGGCCAGCGATGCGCCGCGCCCGTTGCTGGGCAAGACGCTGGTGCTGACCGGCACGCTCCCGACGCTCAGCCGCGACGAGGCCAAGGAGCTGATCGAGGCGGCTGGCGGCAAGGTCAGCGGCTCGGTGTCCAGGAAGACGAACTACGTGGTGGCGGGCGAAGAGGCTGGCAGCAAGCTCGACAAAGCCCGGGAACTGGGCGTGGCGGTGCTTGACGAGGACGGCCTGCGCGCGCTGCTGGAAGGCTGAGTCACGCCGGACAAGGGGTCGTCCACGCGGCCGGATAATGCCGGCCTTTGGCCGATCCCGTGAGGACGATGCGACGATGGCGGTGCGAGACATTCTGAAGATGGGCGACCCGCGGCTGCTGCGCGTCGCGCCGCCGGTGACGGCCTTCGGCACCCCGGAGCTGCACGCGCTGGTGCAGGACATGTTCGACACGATGGAAGCGGCGCGCGGCGCCGGCCTGGCCGCGCCGCAGATCGGCGTCGACCTGCAGCTGGTGATCTTCGGCTTCGAGCGCAGCGAGCGCTACCCGGAGGCGCCGGCCGTGCCGCGCACGGTGCTGCTGAACCCGGTCATCACCCCGCTGCCCGAGGCCGACGGCCAATTTGCCGAGGAGGAAGGCTGGGAGGGCTGCCTTTCGGTGCCGGGCCTGCGCGGCGTCGTGCCGCGGTTCAGCCGCATCCGCTACACCGGGGTCGATGTGGCCGGCCGTCCGATCGAGCGCGAGGCCGAGGGCTTCCACGCCCGGGTGGTCCAGCATGAATGCGACCACCTCGTCGGCAGGCTCTATCCCACCCGCATGCGCGACCTGACGCGCCTGGGCTACACCAGCGTCCTGTTTCCCGAGCTGGAAGACGCGGGCGAGGACTGATCCGTTACTGGTAGCAACATCGGCTGGTCAGCCGGCGAACGCCTTGTTGCGTTGTGGGGCTGGAAGTCTGGAGGCAAAGACTATGAACATCCTGAAATACCGGTGGGCGATGGCCGCCCGCTCCCTGGCGGCGGCCGTCCTGGCCACCGGGCTGGGACTCTCAGCGCTGTCCGCCCAGGCGGCCGATGACCCGCCCGGCCGCGTCGGGCGCCTGGCCGAGATGCGCGGCCAGGTCTGGTTCCTCGAGGAGGGCCAGGGCGAATGGCAGACGGCCACGATCAACCGCCCGGTCACCACGGCCGACCGCGTCGCCACCGACCGCGACGGCCGGCTGGAACTGCAGATCGGCTCCACCACCGTCCGGCTGGACGAATCCAGCGATCTCGAGATCAACCGCCTGGACGACGACCGAATCGAGCTGACGCTGCACGGCGGTACGGCCTCGCTGCGGGTGCGCGAGCCCGAGGTCGCTCGCGAGGTCCAGCTGACCACGCCCGATGGCCGCTTCCAGCCGCGCGGCGCCGGCCTGTTCCGCATCGACCGCACCGACCGTGGCAGCTTCGGCGCCAGCACCCAGGGCGAGCTCGATTTCGAATCGCGTGACAGCCAGCTCACCCTGCGGCCCGGCCAGCGTGCCGAATTCTGGTTCGAGAACAACGACGGCCGGACCCACTACAGCTGGGCCAGCCCGGTGAGCGACGACTTCGAGCAATGGGTCCGGCGCGACGATTCGCGCGAACAGCAGTACAGCTCGCGTGCCCCGGTCTCGCCCGAGATGACCGGTGCGGAGGACCTGGACCGCAACGGCCAATGGTCCACCCACCCCGAGTACGGCGCCGTCTGGTACCCGACCACCGTGGTCGCGGGCTGGGCACCGTACCGCTACGGCCACTGGGCCTGGGTCCGGCCCTGGGGCTACACCTGGGTCGACGACTCGCCCTGGGGCTTCGCACCCTTCCACTATGGCCGCTGGTTCTACTGGGGCAACCGCTGGTGCTGGGCGCCCGGCACCTACGTCCGCCGCCCGGTCTACGCGCCGGCGATGGTGGCCTGGGTCGGTGGCCCGCACCTGAGCGTGTCGGTGTCGGTCGGCCAGCCGGTCGGCTGGGTGCCGCTGGCGCCCCGCGAGGCGTACTACCCGGCCTACCGCGTGTCGCCGGTCTACATCAAGCAGGTCAACGTCACCCATGTCACCGTCGTGCAACCGGCGCCGAGCCGGCCGGTGATGTACGCCAACACCCGCTTCAACGGCGGCGTCACGGTGGTCTCGTCCGACGTGCTGACCCGTCGCCAGGCGGTGGCCGCTGCGGCCCGTCCGGCCGATCCCGACGTGATCCGCGCCATCAACCGCGAGCGCGGTGGCGTGGTGGCGGTGGCACCGCCGGCGCCGTCCAATGCCTCCTTCGCGCCGCGCGCCGCGGTGCCGGTCAACCCTGCAGCGCAGCCGCGTATTGCGCCGCCGGGGCGCGGAGGTGCGGCGCGCACCGCCAATGACTCTGACGATTCACGTGGCGGTCGCCTGCAGCAGTCCAACGCCGGCGATCCCCGCGGCGGCTTCGGAGGACAGGTGAGGCAGCCGGAGACGCCTGCCGCTCGCACCCCTTCGCCCGCCGGGCACGACGAGCGCCCCGGCCGGGGCGTGAGCCCGGCACCGGTGCAACCCAGCCCTGCGCCGCAAGGCGATGCCGGACGCCCGCGCGTGGCGCGCCCGCCGCTGTCTGGCGGCCCGTCCGACAACGGCTTCCGCCAGCCCGGACAGCCGGCCCAGGCGGTCCCGCAGCCGCGGCGCGAGGCGGACGTGCCGGGGTTCCCCGCGCAGCGGGAAGCCCAGCGCGAGCGTGACGCGCGCGAGTTGCCGCAGCCCCGCCAGCATCAGCAGCAGGCCATGCAGCCCATGCCTTCGCAGCCCCAGGCGCAGCCGCAACCCCAACCGCGTGCCGCCCCCCGCGAGGTGCAGCGCGAAGACCGCGCCGAGCGCCAGCGTGAGCGCGAGGAACGCCAGGACAAGCGGGATCATCGCGACCGCGACAACCGCTGAGCGTTGATCCCCCCGGCGCGAACTCTTTGCGCCGGGCCGTGTCGAAGGGCACGACGACCGCCTTGGGCATCGGGCTTGCCCGGGCAAGGCGGTGCCGCCCCGGCGGCACAATCGTTGCACGATCCCCCGTCGCGGCCCCCGGGGGGGGCCGCGACGCTCTTTCGTCCATCGTCCTTCCGCTCCATGCCCCTCGCTTCCTCCCGAGCCCGCGCCGGGCTGATGTCTTTCTCATCGGGCAGCGTGCTGCTCGGCCTGGTGGCCTGTGCAACAGTGCCCGCCGGTGCGCCGGGCGGGGCCCCTGCCGGCGTTCCGGCCGCCGCCACGGGTGCGCCGGTGGCGGCCGAGTCGCCGGCGTCGGCGGCCAGTGGAGCGGCCAGCGCCGCCGGTCCATCGAGGCCCGGCACGGCCAGCGCCCCTGCCGCCCCGCCGGCCCCCGGCGCGCCTGCGGCCTTCGCCACGGTCATCAAGGATGCCCGGCGCACCGACGGCCTGCTGCCGGTGTGGCAGAAGGACGAGAAGGTCTGGATCGAGCTCAGGCCCGAGGACTTCAACAAGCCGATGTTCCTGTCGCCGAAGTTGTCTCATGGCATCGGCGAGCAGGCGATCTTCGGCGGCAGCATGCTGGGTTTCCAGCCCTGGGGCCGGCCGCAGATCGTCGAGTTCCGGCGCCAGCACAACCAGGTGCTGCTGGTGGCTCGCAACGAGCGCTATCTGGCTGCGGCAGGCTCGCCCGAGGCGCGCTCGGTGGCCAGTGCGTTCTCCGACAGCCTGCTTGGGGGCACGCCGGTCGCGAGCCAGCCGAACCCCGAGTCCAAGGCGATCCTGATCGAGGCGAACAACCTCTTCGTGTCGGACCTGCTGGGCCTTTCCATCAACCTGCAGCGCACTTATCGGCAGAACTACAACTTCGACGCTCGCAACTCGGCATTCACCGCCGTGCGAAGCGAGCCCGACGTCGTCACGCTGGAGCTGAACCTGCACTTCGCCACCGGCAGCCTGTCGTCCGCGACGCCGGGAGCACCGCCGAATGTCCCGGCCCCCATCCTGCCCAACACGCTGCCCGACCCTCGCAGCATGTTCCTGGGCCTGCACTACTCGCTGGCGGCACTGCCCGCGCAGCCCATGACGCCGCGCCGCGCCGACGCGCGCGTCGGCTACTTCACGACCACGGTCAGCGATTTCGGCAATGACGCGGCCCGCACGCCGAACCGCCACTACGTGCGCCGCTGGCGGCTCGAGAAGAAGGATCCGGCGGCACCGCTGTCCGAGCCGGTTCACCCCATCACCTTCTGGATCGATCGCGACGTTCCGCTGAAGTACCGCGACACCATCACCCGCGGCGTGCTCGCATGGACCCCCGCGTTCGAGCGCATCGGCTTCAAGAATGCCCTGGTGGTCAAGCAGCAGCCCGACGATGCCAAGTTCGACACGCTGGACTTGCGCGTCGCCTCGATCCGCTGGATGACCAACGCCGATCCGGCCTTCGGCGCGATCGGCCCGAGCCACATCGACCCGCGCACCGGCGAGATCCTGGACGCGGACATCGGCATCGAGAGCCTGTCCTCGCGCGACCGCCGCGCCGTGCGGGCGCAGGTTCTTTCGGGCCGGCCGATGGCCGACGCTGCCTCGCTCCTTCAGTCCGATGGCCAGGCCCAACTGGCCGACCTGGCGCAGCACGGCGAGGATGCGCTGCGTTGCCAGTTCGGCGAGCTGGCCAACGAGCAGCTCGGCTACGCGCTCGACGTGCTGGAGTCCCGTGGTGACATCGATCCCGACAGTCCCGAGGCCGATGCCTTCGTGCAGGCCTATCTGTTCGACGTGACCATGCACGAGGTGGGCCACACGCTGGGCCTGCGGCACAACTTCCGCTCCTCGCGCATCTACAACGACAAGCAGCTTTCGGACCCCGAGTTCACCCGCACCCACAGCCTCGCGGGCTCGGTGATGGAGTACGCGCCGGTGAACCTGGGCATGCCTGGCGCGCCTACCCCGGCGCCATTCCAGACCACGCTGGGCCCCTACGACTACTGGGCCATCGAGTACGCGTACAAGCCCTTGCCGGCCGGCCTGCCGGAGAAGGAGCAGGAGGCCGAACTGAAGGCGATCGCCGCACGTTCGCCCGATCCCGTGCTGGCCTTCGGCACCGACGAGGACAACCTGCTCGGCCTCGATCCGGAGTCGCTGGTCTTCGACCTCGGCGACGACCCGCTCGTGTTCGCCAAGAAGCGCATCGCCATCGCGCACGATCTGTTCCAGCGCCAGGAGACGCGGGCCCTCAAGCCGACCGAGGACTACGCCGTGCTGCGTCGCGCGCTGGGCTATGCCTTGCGCGATGCCACCCGGGCCGCCGGTGTGCTGGCGCGTCAGATCGGTGGACTGCGCACCTTGCGCGACTTCCCCGGATCGGGCCGCGATCCTCTCGTTCCGGTCCCGGCCGCCGTGCAACGCGAGGCCCTGGACACGCTGGCGCAGAACTTCCTGGCGGCGGGCAGCTTTCGCATCTCGCCCGCTCTCGCGCGCAAGCTGGCGCCGGACTACCTGGAGCGGTTCGGCGGCACGGAGCCCGTGCCGACCGACTTCTCGCTCGACTCGATCATGCTGGACCTGCAGCGTGCCTTGCTCAACCAGCTGATGAGCGAGACGCTGGCCGCGCGGCTGCTCGATGCGCAGGCCAAGGCCGACTCGCCGCGCGAGGCCTTCGGGCTGTCGGACCTCTACGGCCGGCTCACGCGCGACATCTGGTCGGAGCTGGGAGGCAAGGGGGACATCCCGTCGGCCCGACGGGACTTGCAGCGCGAGCATCTCTCGCGTCTGGCCAATCTTCTGCTGCGTCCGTCGTCCGGCAGCCGCGCCGATGCGCGCGGCCTGCTGCGAGTCGAAGCGCGCCAGCTGCTCGACCGGTTGCAGGCCGCCAGCCGTCGCACGGACTTGTCGCCGGAGGCGCGGGCCCACGTCATGGACAGCGCCGATTCACTGCGTGCCGCACTCAACGCTGCGCTGCAACGCAGCAATGTCTAGCGTGGCTGACTAGCCGAACTGCAGTCTAGGGATGGGGCGACGCAAAGCCGCCTCACCCGCCGATACTGGCCCGCCCGGTTGTCCGCGCGGGCCTTCTTTTCGTGTGTCGCGTGGGCGGCCTCCCACTCAACAAGCCCGCCCGCCGGTGGGCGATGGAGTCCACGCATGTTCCAAGCTTTCCTGGCCCCCAAGACCACTCGCCGCCTGCTAGCCGCCGCCGCAGCGCTTGCGCTGATACCGGCGGCACAGGCAGCAACCTGGACACGACTGACGAACCTTCCGCCGAACAGCGCCGAGACGATGCTCCTGTTGACCGACGGCACGGTGCTCGCCCACTCCTACGACAACCCCGGCAACATCTGGCTGAAGCTGACGCCGGCTTCTGACGGCAGCTATGTGGATGGCACGTGGTCAGCGGTGACGCCGATGGGCACCAACCGGATCTACTTCGCCAGCCATGTCACTCGTGACGGCAATCTCTGGGTGCTGGGCGGCGAATACAGCGGTCCCAATCTCGATGCGAACTGGACGAACACGGGCGAGATGTATGACACCCTCAAGGACAAGTGGGCGCCGATCCCGAACCACCCGGAAGCACGTTACGGTGACGTGCCCTCGATGATGCTGAACCACGACAAGATCCTCGCCGGGTCCCTGTCGACCCGCAACTCGTACATCTTCGACCTGAAGACCATGACCTGGTCGACCGCGGGCCAGAAGTTCTACAACGACCGCAGCGACGAGGAGACCTGGGTCAAGCTGCCGGACGGCAAGGTCCTCACCTACGACCTTTTCCTGAGCATCTCCACCGGCGGCGCCTACGGCGAGGTGTATGACCCGAAGACCAACGCCTGGTCGGGCCGCAGCCCGAGCGACGGCACGTCACAGGGCAGCATCCCGCAGCTCAGCAGCCAGGCGATGGGCTTCGAGCTGGGGGCCGCCCTGGCCATGCGCAGCGAGGACAAGCGCGGCGAAGTTTTCTACATCGGCGCAACCGGCCACACCGCGACCTACCAGATCGGGTCGAACACCTGGGTGCCGGGGCCGGACATCATGGGCACGCTGAACGGCAACAAGGTGCTGTTCGGCTCCGACGACGCGCCCGCCGCGGAGCTGCCCAACGGCCACATCATCGTGTCCGCCGATGCGGGCCCGACCAAAGGCCTGTTCCAGGGGCCGACGCAGCTGTTCGACTACGACCCCGCCCTGGGCAAGATGAAGGCGATCAGCCCCGACTTCCCCGTGACGATCACCGATCCGGCCTACGTGACCCGCATGCTGATGCTGCCGACGGGACAGCTGATCTTCACCTACGGCACCTCGGACGTCTGGATCTACACCCCGGACGGCAAGGCGCCCAAGAGGGCTCGCCCGGTGCCGCAGGCCCTGCACTACGACGGCAACGGCGAGTTCACCCTCACGGGCATCCGCCTGAACGGTGTCTCGTCCGGCGCGGGCTATGGCGACGACGCCGAGTGCGACGAGAACTATCCGATCGTGAGCCTGACGTCGGGCGGCCGGGTGCGCTATGCCCGGACCTTCGACTGGAAGTCCACCAACGTCCAGGTCAAGAAGCCCACCAGCACCAAGCTGACGCTCAAGAAGGGCACGCCGGCCGGCACCCACCAGCTCATCGTGAGCGCGGCCGGGATTCAGTCGGACAAGGTCTGCGTCACGCTGACCGCCGACCAGGTGGACGGCACGGGAGCGCCGGCCGACATCGCGATCGAGGCCTGCGCGCAGTAGGCAGCGTCTCCGCGCCCGCAGGGGCGCGGCAGGCCGGGTGGGCGAAGGGCGGTTCGTAAAATGCCGCATGTCCTTCGTCCACCTGCGCACCCACACCGAGTACTCCGTCGTCGACGGCACCCTGCGCGTCGATGACGTGGCCGCCGCGGCGGCCGCCGACGGCCAGGTCGCGCTCGCCATCACCGATCTGGCCAACCTCTTCGGCGGGATCAAG
Organism: Ideonella flava; assembly: GCF_051857595.1. Lineage (NCBI taxonomy): Bacteria > Pseudomonadati > Pseudomonadota > Betaproteobacteria > Burkholderiales > Sphaerotilaceae > Ideonella > Ideonella flava. Next base: position 415,977 of record NZ_JBPZHD010000001.1, on the reverse strand, counting down.
TTCTACAAGGCCTGCCGCAGCAAGGGCGTCAAGCCCATCCTCGGCGCCGACCTGTGGCTGGAGCCCATCGACCCGGCCGGTGGCGACAAGGCCGCCAGCCGGCTGCTGGTGCTGGTGCAAAGTCGCCAGGGCTACCTCAACCTTTCCGAGTTGCTGGCGCGCGCGTGGACGCGCAACGTGCAGCGCGCGCAGGCGTGGGTCACGTGGGAATGGCTGGGCGAATTGGGCGAGGGCCTGATCGTGCTGTCCGGTGGTGAACACGGCGCCGTGGGCACGGCCCTGCTGTCCGGCGACAAGGCGCGCGCGCGGCAGGCGGCGCAGCGCCTGTCATCGCTGTTCCCCGGGCGCTTCTACCTGGAGCTGCAACGCGCCGGCCCGGCGCAGCACGAGGCGCTGGTGCGGGCCACCGTTCCGCTGGCAGCCGAACTCGGCTTGCCGGTCGTGGCGACGCATCCGGTGCAGTTCCTGGGGCCCGAGGATTTCGAGGCCCACGAGGCGCGCGTCTGCGTCGCGGAAGGCGAGACGCTGGCCAATCCGCGCCGGGTCAAGCGATTCGGCCGTGAGCAGTACTTCAAGACACAGGCCCAGATGGAGGCCCTGTTCGCCGACATCCCTTCGGCCGTGGCCAACACCGTGGCCATCGCGCAGCGCTGCAACCTCACGCTGGTGCTCGGCAAGCCTCGCCTGCCCGATTTCCCGACGCCCATCCAGGCCGACGGCACGCCGATGCCGATCGACGCCTTCTTCCGCCAGGAGTCGTTCGAAGGCCTGGAGAAGCGACTGCAGCTGCTCTATCCGGACGTCGCCAAGCGTGACGCGCAACGGGCCCGTTATGTCGAGCGGCTGGAATTCGAGATCGGCACGATCCTGAAGATGGGCTTCCCGGGCTACTTCCTCATCGTGTCGGACTTCATCAAGTGGGCCAAGGCCAACGGTTGCCCGGTGGGCCCGGGCCGCGGCTCCGGCGCCGGCTCGCTGGTGGCCTACGCCCTGTCGATTACCGACCTGGATCCACTGCAGTACAACCTGCTGTTCGAGCGCTTCCTGAATCCGGAGCGCGTGTCGATGCCCGACTTCGACGTCGACTTCTGCCAGGGCAACCGCGACCGCGTCATCGACTACGTCAAGGAGAAGTACGGCCGCCAGGCGGTGAGCCAGATCGCCACCTTCGGCACCATGGCCGCCAAGGCAGCGCTGCGCGACATCGGGCGCGTGCTCGGCATGGGCTTCGGCCACGTGGACTCGATCGCCAAGCTGATCCCCGCGCCGCCCGGCAAGACGGTCACGCTGGCCAAGGTGCCCGAGAAGCCGGATCCGGGGGTCATCTACGCCCGCCAGGAGGCGCCCGAACTCGAGCAGCGCGAGGCGGCGGAGGAGGAAGTGGCGGAGCTGCTCTCGTTGGCCGCGCGCGTCGAGGGCATGGTGCGCAACATCGGCATGCATGCCGGCGGCGTGCTGATCGCCCCGGGCAAGATCACCGACTTCTGCCCGCTCTACCAGCAGCCCGGCAGCGACTCGGCGGTCAGCCAGTACGACAAGGACGACGTCGAGGCCATCGGGCTGGTGAAGTTCGACTTCCTGGGCCTGGCCACGCTCACCATCCTCGAGCTCGCCAAGGACTTCATCGTCGCCCGCTACCCGGAGCGAAAGGGCTTCGAGTACGAGAAGATTCCGCTCGACGACAAGGCGGTCTACAAGCTCTTCTCCGATGGCCTGACCGAGGCCGTGTTCCAGTTCGAATCCCGTGGCATGCAGGGCATGTTGCGAGACGCGAAGCCTTCGCGACTGGAGGACCTGATCGCGCTGAACGCGCTGTACCGGCCGGGTCCGATGGACCTCATCCCCAGCTTCGTGGCGCGCAAGCATGGCCGCGAGCAGGTCGAGTACCCGCACCCGCTGGTCGAGCAGGTGCTGTCCGAGACCTACGGGATCATGGTCTACCAGGAGCAGGTCATGCAGACCGCCCAGGTGCTGGGCGGCTACAGCCTCGGCGGCGCGGACCTGTTGCGCCGCGCGATGGGCAAGAAGAAGGCCGAGGAGATGGCCGAGCACCGCGAGATCTTCCGCAAGGGGGCCGCGGGCAACAACATCCCGAAGGAAAAGGCCGACGAGATCTTCGACCTGATGGAGAAGTTCGCGGGCTACGGCTTCAACAAGTCGCACGCTGCCGCCTACTCGCTGCTGGCCTATCACACCGGCTGGCTCAAGGTGCACTACACGGCCGAGTTCTTCGCGGCCAACATGACGATCGAACTGGGTGACACCGACAAGCTGAAGGTGCTGCTCGCCGACGCGACCAAGAACTTCAAGATCGAGTTCGAGCCGCCCAACGTCAACTCGGGCGTCTACCGCTTCGAGCCCATGCCGGGAGCCGAAGGGCGCCGGAAGATTCGCTACGGGCTGGGGGCCATCAAGGGAACGGGACAGGGCGCCATCGAGGCCATCGTGGCCGCTCGCGAGGCCGACGGCCCCTTCACCAGCCTGTTCAACTTCTGTGCCCGTGTCGACAAGGGCAAGTGCAACAAGCGCGTGGTCGAGGCGCTCATCAAGGCGGGCGCCTTCGACACGCTGCACGCCGACCGCGCCGCCACGCTGGCCAGCGTGGGCCTGGCATTCGAATGGGCCGAGACGCAGGCCGCCAATGCACTGCAGGGCGGCCTGTTCGACTTCGGCGATGACTCGGCGCACGGCTCGCACACCCACGAGCCGCCGCTGCAGCCTGCCGAGCCGTGGACCGTGCGGGAGCGGCTGGCCCTGGAAAAGGTGGCGATCGGCTTCTACCTCTCCGGCCATCTGTTCGACGAGAACGAAGCGGAGGTGCGGCTCATCTCCTCGCGCCGCCTGGCCGACCTCATCGACTCGCGCGAGCCGCAGCTGCTGGCCGGCATCGTCACCGAACTGCGTGTCATCAACGGGCAGCGCGGCCGCGTCGGCATCTTCAAGCTCGACGATGCGACCGAGCCGGTCGAGGCGGTGGTCAACGAGGAACTGCTCGACGCCCACCGCGAGCTGCTGCGGGAGGACGAGCTGATCATCGTCCAGGGCAAGGTCCAGCCCGACCGCTTCTCCGGGGGCCTGAGGCTGAACGTCGCCCAGGTCTGGGACCTCGCCGGCGCGAGAGCGCGCTTCGGCCGCTACCTGGCCGTCGAGCTGAATGGCGGGCCGGCGCCGGTGGCCGAGCTGGTCAGGAGCTTTCCGGCACGAGTGCAGCAGGCGGATCCGGAGGCGGGCGGTGGCGAGGTGGTGCTCGGCCTGGCGGTGCGGCTGATGCTCAAGCGGCCGGGCGCACGTGCGGAGCTCGATCTGGGCGCTGCGGCCCGCATCTGGCCCAGCGACCAGGCGCTGGCGCGCTGGAAACAGCTCGCCGACCAAGGCCGGGCAAGCATCGTCTACACCTGATTTGGCGAGGCCGCGTTGGCGGTAAGGGCTGGTAAGAAGGGCGGATCCCCGCGCATTTGTGCCAACCGGCCGCCGTCGTTCGGCGTTTCAATTCGATATCCATGACGAAAGCGGGCCCCGGGGCCCCCTGACCTCCGAGACCGATGACGATGAGCCGTACCCACGCCCACCCCGGATCGATGACCCTCGCTCGTGCCACGCTGTGCAGCCTGGCCCTGGCCGCCACTGCGACCGTGGGCTTGCTCGTCAGCCCGGCCGTCCGAGCCGCCGATGTCGGCGTCTCGATCTCCGTCAGCCAGCCGGGCGTCTATGGCCGGGTCGACATCGGCCGGTTCCCTGCGCCCGAGCTGATGGTGGCCCAGCCGGTGTGGGTGCAGAGGCCGCGCGTCGTCGTGGCCCAGCCGCAGCCCGTGTACCTGTGGGTGCCGCCGGGCCATCAGAAGCACTGGTCCAAGCACTGCTACCGCTACAACGCGTGCGGGGTGCCGGTCTATTTCGTCAAGGATTCCTGGTACCACGCCCACGTGGCCCCGCCGCCTCGTCCGGGCGGCCCGGTGATGGTCGCCGAGCCTCAAGGCGGGCCGGGTCACGGCCACGGTCGAGGCCGTGGGCACGACAAGGACTGAGACCGTCCCGGGGCAGCGCGCGTCCCCAAATGACGCCCGCTTCCCCTGCATTTGGGGCTTTCGCCCTGCCGGCCGCGACCTAGACTGGCTCGCACCATGCAGGTCAAGCCGGCGAGCCCTTCGACACCCTTTCCCGAGCCGGTCACGGGCCTGATCCTGACCGGCGGCGGCGCACGCGCGGCCTACCAGGTCGGCGTGCTGCACGCCCTCGCGGCGATCAGGCGCGGGTGCGAGGCGTCGGCCGGCAATCCGTTCCCCGTGATTGCCGGCACTTCGGCAGGGGCCATCAATGCGGCCGCACTGGCCGGCGACGCCGATGACTTCGATCGTGCCGTCGACAAGCTCGTGTCCATCTGGCAGGGCTTCCATGCGGAGCAGGTCTACCGGGCCGACTCGCTGGGGGTCATACGAACCGGCGCTCGCTGGCTGACCATGATGTCCATCGGCTGGATCATCGCCCGCTGGCGGCGGCTCAAGCCGCGCTCGCTGCTCGACAACACGCCGCTGTCGGGGCTGCTCGAACGGATGGTGCGGCTCGAACGCATCCCCGACCTGATCCGCGAAGGTCACCTGAAGGCCCTGGCCGTCAGCGCCTCCAGCTACACCTCGGGCGAGCACGTCACCTTCTACAACGCCGCCCATGAAGTGCCCGGCTGGGTTCGCTCCCAGCGCCGCGCGGTTCGCGACCACATCGGCCTGCCGCACCTGCTGGCGTCTTCGGCCATTCCCTTCGTCTTCCCCGCCAAGCAGCTCGCCATCGATGGCGAAGCGGAGTGGTTCGGCGACGGGTCGATGCGCCAGGCGGCGCCGATCTCGCCGGCCATCCACCTCGGCGCGGAACGCATCCTGGTGATAGGCGCCGGCCGAATGCACGAGCCCCCGGGCAAGCGCCAGGTCAGCACCGACTATCCGACGATGGCGCAGATCGCGGGCCACGCGCTGTCCAACATCTTCCTCGACGCCCTGGCGGTCGACTTCGAGCGCCTGCAGCGGGTCAACCGGACGCTCGCGCTGTTGCCGCCCGATGTGCGAGAACACAGCGCCTTGCGGCCCATCGATGTCTTGCTGATAGCGCCCAGCCAGCGCCTGGACGACATCGCAGCCAGACACCTCGACGCGTTGCCGCTGACCATTCGCACGCTGCTGCGGGGTGTGGGCGTGAGCGGGCAGGGCAGTGATGCGCGGGGCGCGGCTCTGGCGAGCTACCTGCTTTTCGAAGCCGACTACACGCGCGAACTGATGGCCCTCGGCGAAAGCGACACCATGGCGAGGCGCGAGGAAGTCGAGCAATTCTTCGGTTGGCAGCCGCGCCATCCGGCAAGCGCAGGCTCACGCGACGAGCCTGCCCGCGCCGAATCGGCGAGCACCGCCCAGCCGGAAGTTCTGAACTACTTCGCCGGTTCACGTCCGGGCGCCTTGCCCGCGTAAGGCTGCCCCCCGACCCGAAGGCCTGCGGCGGACAGGCGCGCTGCATGGGTGGGCCCGACGCCTTTCAGCCGGGCGATGAAGTCTTCCCAGCTGGCGAAAGGTCCATCGGATCGCTCCTTCAGGATGCGCTCCGACAGCTGAGGCCCGACCCCCTTAACCATCTCGAGCTCGGCCTGGTTGGCCAGGTTCAGATCGACGAGGCCACCCGGCAGGGCCCAGGCCGGCAGGGCGATGAAGAGGCCGGCTATCCACTGGGCCGGCCATGGGAAGGAGCGAGGGCGCGAAGACATCGCGCGAGGATGCCACGCTCGAGCGCCAACTCAATCCGTCTGGTGGTGGCGGAAGGCGCGCCAGAGCGCGAGGTCGTACGCGATCTTGAGCAGGCCGCCACACAGCAAGGGCGCCGCCAGCATGCCGCTGGCCATCAGCGCGCCGGCGAGCGCGGGTCCGCCGGCGGAGGCAAGGCTGCGAGGGACAGCCGTGAAGCTGGCGGCCGCGACACGCTCTGGCGGGGTGACGACAGCCATCACGAAGGCCGAGCGGGTCGGTACATCCATCTGCGACAGCGTGCTGCGCGCCAGCAGCGCTGCCAGTGCCCAAGGAAGTGTCGGCGCGAGCGCCGCGGCGACGAGGAAGAGATTGGCCGGGATGTGCGTGAACACCATCGTGTTGACCAGGCCGATCCGTCGCGCGACCCACGGGGCTGCCAGCTGGGAGGCGGTGGCCAGCAAGCCTGACACGAAGAAGAAGCGCCCCGCGTCGGCCACCGAGACGCCGAAGCGTTCTAACAGCCACAGGGCCAGGATCGTGTTGACGAGCAAGCCGCCGGCGAAAGCATCCACGCTGAACAGGCCGGCGAGCCGCCAGACGATGCCGCGTGAAGCTCCCAACGGTGCCGGCGGCGGCTCGCTGGCCGGCCGGGCGCCGTCCATGCGAACGTACAGCGCGGCGACGATGGCACCCACCGCTGCGTAGAGGACGAACATCGCGCGCAAGGCGGCGAGCCGATCGATGCCGAACCGATCGGTCAACCAGGCCGGCAGCGCCGATGCGAGGGCCCCTACCGAGGCGCACAACGCGCCGACGAGGCTGTAGCGGGCGAACATCCGCGTTCTTTCGTCCCGCCCGCCACCGGCCTGTGCGAGCCTGGCGTGCTCCAGGGGCAGGAAGATGCTGACATCGCCGGAGCTGGGGTTCAGCGTGCCGACGAAGGCCACCAGCATCAGCGGCCAGAACGATTGAAGGCCCGCGAACCCCAATCCGGTGGCCGCCATCAGCCCCGCTGCCGCGAGCAGCCATCGACGCGAAGGTGCGCGATGACCGAACTGCCCGAGCGCCAGCGTCGCGATGGCCGACCCGGCCAGCGTGACCGAGCCGAGCATGCCGATGTCGGCCGTGCCCCAGCCCAGCGCTTGGAGGTAGGCCGGCAGCAGCACGGCGACGTAGCCATCGCAGAAGGCGCGAAGTCCGCGCGCCCACAGCAGTCGCGAGGCCACGGGTGGGGTTGTCACGTGCGGGTTGCCCAGGTCCACGCGAGCCCGAGCAGCGCACTGCCGGTGATGACCTCGATCACGCCCCGCTTGAAGCGCAGGAGGGCCACCAAGGCCGCCAGTGCAATGAAGGCCGCCGGCCATTCGAAGCCTTGACCGAAGCCTGCGGGCCACAGCACGTGGTAGCCGAAGAACAGGGCCAGATTGAGGATGACGCCGACGACGGCTGCAGTGATGGCCGTGAGCGGCCCGGTGAACTTGAGGTCGTCGTGGGTCGATTCCACCAGCGGGCCGCCGGCGAGGATGAAGATGAAGGACGGCAGGAAGGTGAACCAGGTGACCAGCGTGGCCGCGAGAGCACCGGCTGCGAAGCTGTCTTGACCGAACCATGCCGCCAGTTCGGGGCTTTGCCACGCTCCGACGAAGCCGACGAAGGCCACCACCATGATCAGCGGTCCGGGCGTCGTTTCACCCAGCGCGAGGCCGTCGATCATCTGGCTGGGCTGCAGCCAGCCGTAGTGCTCGACGGCGCCTTGATAGACGTAGGGCAGGACGGCATAGGCGCCGCCGAAGGTGAGCAAGGCTGCCTTGGTGAAGAACCAGCCCATCTGGGTGAAGGTGCTTGTCCAGCCGGCGGTGGCCATCAACAGCGCCATGGGTGCGGCCCAGAGGAGCATGCCAACGCCCAGGACGATGGCGAGGCGGGGAACGGAGAAGCGTGCGTGGGGCGGCGTGGGCGTGTCGTCGTCGATCAGCGCCGCAGCGGTGGTGGTTCGACCCTGAGCATGGCCACCACCGGCCCTGAAGCGCTCCGGTGCGAATCGTCCGCCCACGTAGCCAATCAGGCCCGCGGCCAGCACGATGGCGGGGAAGGGCAGCTTCAGCGCAAAGATGGCCACGAACGCTGCGGCCGAGATGGCCCATAACCAGCTGTTCTTCAGCGCGCGCGAGCCGATGCGATGGGCCGCCTGGACCACGATGGCGGTGACGGCCGGCTTGATGCCGTAGAACAGGCCCGCCACCAGCGGAACGTTGCCGTAGGCGGCGTAGACCCAGCTCAGTGCGATGAGGATCAGCAGGGACGGCAGGACGAAAAGGGCGCCAGCGATCACGCCGCCCCACGTTCGGTGCATCAACCAGCCGATGTAGGTGGCCAACTGCTGGGCCTCGGGCCCAGGCAGGACCATGCAGTAGTTCAGCGCATGCAGGAAACGCTTCTCACTGATCCAGCGGCGGCGTTCCACGAGCTCGGAATGCATGATCGCGATCTGGCCCGCGGGTCCACCGAAGCTGATGAAGCCAAGCTTGAACCAGAAGCCGAGCGCTTCGCGGAAGGAGACAGCAGAGGGTGCAGGGGTTGCCGGCTCCATTGACGTGTAGAGGTTCAGACGAATGCGTAGATGCTACTACTCGGCCGTTCGAGCCGGGCAAAAAAAACCGCGCCCCGGAGGGCGCGGTCGGTTGAAAGGCCGGGGGCCTTTCGAGGATCAGAAGTTGTGGCGGATGCCGACGGCCAGGGCGCTGAACTTGCCGTCGCCGGAGCCGATGCCGGTGTAGCGGTCGGAGTCATCGCCCGTGATGGCGGTGTAGTAGCCGTACACCTTGGTGCGCTTGCTCAGGTTGTAGTTGTAGCCGACGGTCCACTGGGTGGAGCTGCCGGTGCCCGGCTCGTCGCTGTACTCGCCCGCGCGGCCGACGTTCAGGTGCAGTTCATTGGCACCGAAGGCGTACATGCCCGAAACGCGGAAGTAGTTGCGGTTGCCGTCACCGTACATGTTGCTGTCGTGCTGGTACAGCGCGCCGATGGTGAAGGCGCCCAGTTCGTACAGGCCGCGGATGGCGACTTGCTTCTTGTCGTCTTGCTTCTCGGCGCCCAGGCCCAGGTGCAGGGGACCACGGTCGTAGTACGCAGCGAAGTCGTAGGTCTTCTCGGGCGCGCCCGGGCCGCTTTCGGCAACCGAGACGTAGCCCTGGAAGCCGCCCATGTTCGGGGTGACGTAGCCAACCTTGTTGTCGTACTTGAAGGTCGAGGCGTAGAACGCGTCCGACGAGTCACCCGTCTCGTGGTTGTGCATGCCGATGTAGTCGGACGTCGCGAAGTACGAGTCCGGCGTCCAGGCGCCCAGGCGAACGGAGCCGAAGCCGCCGCTCAGGTTGACTTCCGACTGGCGGTTCCAGAAGGTGGTGGAGCTGCGGACCGAACCGGTGTCGGCGTTGAAGCCGTGCTCGATCTGGAAGCCGGCCTTCAGACCGCCACCGAGGTCTTCCGTGCCCTTGAAGCCGATACGCGAGGAGTTGTCGACGACGTTGTATTGACGGTCGTCGTCGCCGAACTTCTGGCTTTCGACCGTGAGGTTCAGACGGCCGTAGATGGTGACCGACGATTGGGCGAACGCACCGCCTGCAGCGGCGGCGGCCAGCAGGCCCAGTGCGATTTGCTTTTTCATGCGAGTTCTCTTTCCTCGTGATTTAGGGGAAACCCAATTTTGACTTGGGATGTCTTAGCGAACGACTGCGATCTGCTCGCGGTTGCCTGCCTTGTAGGTAAAAAGCGTCAGTGCACCGTTCTTGATGTCGCCCTTATCATCAAAAGCGATGGTTCCAGTCACGCCCTTATAACCTGCGGTTTTAGCGAGCGTCGGCAGGTAGACCGCCGGGTCGGCCGAGCCGGCCTTGACCATCGCGTCGACCATCACCATCGTGGCGTCATAGACATACGGAGCGTAGATCTGGACGTCGGCGTTGAACTTCTTCTTGAAGTCGACCTTGAACTTGTCCATGGCGACCTTCTGGGTGCCCTCGACACCGCCGGCCTCGGCGCACACCACCTGGCCATCGGCCATCGCGCCAGCGGCCAGCTTGGGCAGCTCGCCCGAGCAGATGCCGTCGCCGCCCATGAACTTGGCCGTGATGCCCAGCTGCTTCATCTGGCGGATCATCGGGCCGGCCACGGCGTCCATGCCGCCGTAGAACACCACGTCGGGCTTGGTCGCCTTGATGCTGGTCAGGATGGCGGTGAAGTCCGTCGCCTTGTCGTTGGTGAACTCGCGCTTGGCGACCGTGCCGCCCTTTTCCTTGACGCCCTTTTCGAACTCGTCGGCGACGCCCTGGCCGTAGGCGGTGCGGTCGTCGATCACGGCGATCGTCTTGCCCTTGAGCTCGGTCACGGCGTAACGGCCCAGGGTGCCGCCCAGGTGCACGTCGTCAGCCACCACGCGGAAGGTGGTCTTGTAGCCCTGGCGGGTGAACTTGGGGTTCGTGGCCGAGGGGCTGATCTGCGGGATGCCCGCGTCGGAGTACACCTTGGAGGCCGGGATGGAGGTGCCCGAGTTCAGGTGGCCCACCACGCCGTTGACCTTGGAGTCCACCAGCTTCTGCGCCGCGGCCGTGCCTTGCTTGGGGTCCCCCGCATCATCTTCGGCCAGCAGCTCGAACTTGGCCTTCTTGCCGCCGATCGTCACGCCCTTGGCGTTCAGCTCGTCGATGGCCATGCGCGCGCCGTTCTCGTTGTCCTTGCCCAAGTGCGCGATCGGGCCGCTGGTCGGGCCGACGTGGCCGATCTTGACCACGAGGTCTTCCGCCATGGCGCTGCCCGCGAAGGCCACGCACATCGCGACCACACTCCAATTCAGCTTGAAGTTCATAAAGGTCTTCTCTCTCCGTCTTTGGGGTTGGCGAATCGATGAGCGCCGGGCTGCTGCCCGGCCGAGGCGTGCGGGCATCGCCTCTCACCGGTTCTTTGATAAGGCCCGCTGAAGCGAAGCGTGGCCTATTCGCCGAGGTAGGCGGCGCGGACCTTGGGATCCTCGAGCAGCTGGCGGGCCGGGCCGCTCATGGTGACCTCGCCGGAATCCATCACGTAGCCGCGGTTGGCCAGTGAAAGGGCGCGGCTGGCGTTCTGTTCGACCAGCAGGATGGTGGTGCCCTGCTTGTGGATCGTGTCGACGACCTCGAAGATCTTGTCGACCATGATGGGGCTCAAGCCCATCGACGGCTCATCGAGCAGCAGCACCTTGGGCCTTGCCATCAGCGCGCGGCCCATGGCCAGCATCTGCTGCTCGCCGCCGCTCATCGTGCCGGCGAGCTGGGTGGCTCGCTCCTTCAGGCGGGGGAAGGTGGCGAAGACCTTGTCGATGTCCTCGGCGATGCCCGCCTTGTCCGAGCGGGTGTAGGCCCCCATCTGCAGGTTCTCGGTGATGGTCATGCGGGTGAAGGTGCCGCGGCCTTCGGGCACCATCACCAGGCCCTGGCGGGCCAGGTCCCAGGCGCCCTGGCCCTTGATCGGCTTGCCGAGATACTCGATCTGGCCGGCCGCCACCGGCTGCAGGCCGGTGACGGCCTTGAGCGTGGTGGTCTTGCCCGCGCCGTTGGCCCCGATGAGGCTGACCAGCTCGCCTTGGCTGACCTCGAAGCTCACGCCCTTGACGGCCTGGATGCCGCCGTAGGCCACCTTGAGCCCTTGGACCTTGAGCATGGTTTGTTGCGTCATGTTCTTGTTCTCCTGATGCTCAGTGGGTCGCGTGGCCGGCGCCGAGGTAGGCCTCGATCACCTTCTCGTTGCGCTGCACCTCGGCCGGCGTGCCTTCGGCGATCTGCTTGCCGTAGTCGAGCACGGTGACGCGGTCGCACAGGCCCATTACCAGCTTCACGTCGTGCTCGATCAGCAGGATGGTGCGGCCGTCCTTGCGGATGCGGTCGATCAGCTCGCGCAGCACCATCTTCTCGGTGGCGTTCATGCCGGCCGCCGGTTCGTCCAGCGCGATCAGCTTGGGATCGGTGGCCAGCGCGCGGGCGATCTCCAGCCGGCGCTGGTCGCCGTAGCTGAGCGTGCGCGCCTTGAACTCGGCGTACTTGCCGATGCCCACGTAATCCAGCAGCTCCTGTGCGCGCTGGGTGATCTCGGCCTCTTCCTTCTTGAAGCGCGGCGTGCGGAACACCGCGCCGATCAGGCCCGAGTGGGTGCGCACGTGGCGCCCGACCATCACGTTCTCCAGCGCCGTCATCTCGGAGAACAGGCGGATGTTCTGGAAGGTGCGCGCGATGCCGGCCTTGGCCACCTCGTGCACGGTGGTGGGCGTGTAGGGCGCGCCGCCGAGCTCGAAGGTGCCGCCGTCGGGCGTGTACAGGCCGGTGATGACGTTGAAGAAGGTGGTCTTGCCCGCGCCATTGGGGCCGATCAGGCCGTAGACCTGGCCGGGCAGGATGGTGATGCCCACGTCCGACAGCGCCTGCAGGCCGCCGAAGCGCTTGGACACGCCGCTGACTTTGAGGACGGAATTGCTCATGGTGTTGTCTTTCTCCTGTCCTGCGGTCTTACTTGACGCTCACCGGCGTCGGCGCGGCCTTGCCATGTTCGGGCTGCGGCCACAAGCCACGCGGGCGCATCAGCATGATCACGATCATCGCGAGCGCGATGAGCAGCTGCCGAAGGATCGCTGCATCGAGCCGGCCATCCGTCATCTGTTGCAGCGGGCCGGCGATGTAGCGCAGCACCTCGGGCAGGGCCGACAGCAGCAGCGCCCCCAGGATCACGCCCGGAATGTGGCCGAGCCCTCCCAACACCACCATCGCCACGATCATCACCGACTCCATCAGCGAGAAGGACTCGGGCGACACGAAGCCCTGGAAGGCGGCGAACATCGAGCCGGAGACGCCGCCGAAGGTGGCGCCCATGCCGAACGCCAGCAGCTTCAGGTTGCGGGTGTTCAGGCCCATGGCCTTGGCGGCGATCTCGTCTTCGCGGATGGCCATCCAGGCGCGGCCGATGCGCGAGTTGGCCAGGTGGGTGCAGATCACCACCGTCGCCACGACCAGCGCGAGGAACAGGTAGTAGTAGGCCGCGACCGAGGGAATGGTGAGTCCGAAGACCTCATGCGACTTGCCGAAGTCGAAGCCCGCCAGCTTCATCGAGTCGATCTGGCTGATGCCGCGCGGGCCGTTGGTGATGTTGACCGGGTACTCCAGGTTGTTCATGAACACCCGGATGATTTCGCCGAAGCCCAGCGTCACGATGGCCAGGTAGTCGCCGCGCAGCTTCAGCGTCGGCGCGCCCAGGACCACTCCGGCCAATCCCGCCAGCAATGCTGCCACCGGGATCACCAGCCAGATGGGCATGTGCAGGCCCTCGGGGAACGCCGCCTTGATCCACTCGAAGTTTTCCGACAAGTGGGGCGAAGCGAGCAACGCGAACATGTACGCGCCGACGGCATAGAAGGCCACGTACCCCAGGTCGAGCAGGCCCGCATAGCCGACCACGATGTTCAGGCCCAGGGCCAGCAGCACGTACAGCAGGGCCAGTGCCATGATGCGCACCCAGCCTTGACCGAATTGAGCGGCGACCAGCGGCAAGGCCAGGAGAGCCACGGCGGCCAGCAGGAAGACCACCAGTTTGGTTTGCTTGTTCATCTCTTGCATGAAGTTTTCCTCAGGCGCGGTCAGCGACTCGTTCGCCCATCAGCCCGGAGGGCCGCAACGTGAGCACCAGGATCAGCACCAGGAAGGCGAAGATCTCGACGTACTGGCTGCCGAACACACCGCCCGTCAACTCGCCGAGGTAGCCCGCGCCTATCGCCTCGATCAGGCCGAGCAGCACGCCGCCCACCATCGCGCCGGTCAGGTTGCCGATGCCGCCGAACACGGCTGCGGTGAAGGCCTTCAAGCCCGGCAGGAAGCCCATCGAGTGCTGCACCGTGCCGTAGTTCATCGCCCACATGATCCCGGCGATGGCCGCCAGCGTGGCGCCGATGACGAAGGTGGCCGAGATGATGAAGTCGGGCTTCACGCCCATCAGGCCGGCCACCCGCGGGTTCTCGGCTGTGGCGCGCATCGCGCGGCCCAGCTTGGTCATGTTCACCAGCCACAGCAGCGCGGCAAGCACCACCACCGTTGTCACCAGGATGACGATCTGCGTGGGGGTGATCACCGGGCCGGCTTCCCACAGGAACAGCGGGTCCTGGGGCAGCAGCGGCGGAAACGGCTTGGGATTGGGCTTCCAGACGATCATCGCCAGCGTCTGCAGCAGCAGGCTCATGCCCATGGCGGTGATCAGCGGGGCCAATCGCGGCGCACTGCGCAGCGGCCGGTAGGCGATCTTCTCGACCGCGAAGTTCAGGGCCGAGCACGCCACGATGGCGGCCACCAGCGAGATCAGCAGCAGCACCCAGCCGGGCCAGCCGGTGCCGGCCAGCGCGGTGACCACCGTCCAGCTGGTGAGCGCGCCCACCATCAGGATCTCGCCGTGCGCGAAGTTGATCAGCGAGATGATCCCGTACACCATGGTGTAGCCGAGAGCCACCAGCGCATACATGCTTCCAAGCACCAGCCCGTTGATGATTTGTTGTACGAAGATGTCCATTCACTCTTCTTTCGTTTCAGACCGCACAAACGCGGCCACGGGGCCCCATAGAGCACGGCCTGTGCCAACACGCTGTTTCTGCGGGTATGCCCGAAGAAAAAAGCCCGGAAATCAATGAATCGGCGCCTTCAGAGGGCCAGCGTCGGAGATAACCGGGCGGAAATCCGCACAAGCCCCAAAGTCATGCGTGTGGATTTCCGCCCTGTGTTTTGGGAGGGTCCGAAGGCAGCCGCCGCCACCGCGGCGTGATGCACCGAAATGCGGTTTCGCGGCAGGGGCCGCAACCCACCGGCGGGCGCGAGTTGGGCACACTACGGTGCTTGATGTCGATGCGCGCCGACCGTTTCCCTTCGCTGCTCCTGACGCCGCCGCTGGTCGGCCTGCTGACCCTTGTCGCCATCGTCGTCGGCATGGTGCTGGGCTACCGCGTCAGTGAACGGGCAGGGCTCGCCGAGCTGGCGGCACTGGCCAACGAAAGGCTGGAGCTCTATGCGTCCACCCTGGAGACGGAACTGGCGCGTTATGCCTATCTGCCCAGCCTCATCGCCATCGACGAGGATGTGCAGGCCTTGCTGGACGATCCCCACAACGCGCAGATCCAGCAGCGCGTGCGCCTGAAGCTGGCCAGGGTGAATGTCCGGGCCGGCTCCATCATCATCTTCATCACCGGCCGGGACGGTGAAGCGCTGGCGGCCAGCAACGGCTATCAGCGCCACGGCGGCGACGTGCCGGGCGGCCGCACCTCGTTGCCCAGTGCCGCTCGCGGCCTGTCGGAGGATGAGTCCGACTTCTTCGCTTCGAACGAGACCGACGGCACGACCGACTACTACTTCGTGCAGGCGGTCAGGCGCGGCGGCGTCTTCCGGGGGCACATCGTCGTCAAGGTGAGCCTGGCGCCGCTCGAGGCGACCTGGGTCGATCTCGGCCAGCGATCGCAGAGCGAGAAGCTGCTCGTCGTCGACCAGAACGACGTCGTCATCATGTCGTCGGTGCCGCCGTGGAAGTACCGCATGCTCGGGTCCGTCAACGTCGAGGCGCTGAAGACCTCGGGGCGATATGCCGGCGCGACGCTCGCGCCGCTCGGCATGTCGGTGGAGACGCCTGCCGAAGGCGGCGCCACCGTGATGCGCATCGCCGACGTGCAGACGGCCGGCCACAGCCTGCACCTGGCGCAGGAGCGGCCGGTGATCCCGCTGGCCGTGCGCCTGGTGACGCTGTCGGATCCGTCGGATGTGTGGCGCCGCGCACGCTCGGCGGCCTGGGGCGGTGGGGCAGGGGGCGCGCTGCTGGGGCTGCTGGCGCTGTATCTGCTGCACCGGCGGCGGGCACTGCGCCAACTCTTCAGGGCTCGCAATGCCTTGCAGCAGGCGCACGACCAGCTCGAGCGCCAGGTCGATGAGCGAACGCGTGAATTGCGTGGCGCCAACGAGGAGCTCAAGCGCCAGATCGCGCAGCGGCTGCAGGCCGAGGACGAGCTGATGCAGGCCGGCAAGCTCGCCGTGCTGGGGCAGATGTCGGCCGGCATCTCGCACGAGATCAACCAGCCGCTCACGGCCTTGCGGGCCCTGTCGCGCAACACGCTGCTGCTGCTCGAAAGCGGCCGCCACAAGACAGTGGCCGAGAACCTGAAGGCGATCGACGACATGGTCGAGCGCATGGGCCGGATCACATTGCAGCTGAAGTCCTTCGCACGAAAGGGGGCGAGCATCGCGACGCCGGTGGAACTGGATTCGGCCGTGAAAAGCGTCCTGCTGCTGCTGGAGCACCGCCTGCGTGCCGAACGCATCGAGGTTCGGGTGGACCTGCGGCCCGGGCTGCAGGTTCGTGGCGACCTCAATCGCCTGGAGCAGGTGCTTCTCAACCTGGCCACCAACGCCGTCGATGCCATGGCCGATTCACAGGACCGGCGGCTTTCTATCACCTCCGCGTGGGTCGAGGGCCGGGCGGTCGTCAGCGTGAGCGATACCGGCGCCGGCATGGACGAGGAACATTTCGGGCATCTCTTCGAGCCCTTCTTCACCACCAAGCCGGCCGGACAGGGGCTGGGCCTGGGTCTCGTGATCTCGTCGAAGATCATTCGCGAGTTCGGCGGTACCCTTCGCGCCCGGCGAGGCGAGCAGGGCGGCATGGTGTTCGAATTCGACCTTGAGGCGGTACGCAAGGAAATCTATGTTTGAGGGATTCAAGGTCCTTTTCGTCGAGGACGACCCGCCGGTGCGCATGAGCCTGGCGCAGACGCTGGAACTGGCCGGCCTGGAGGTTCAGCCCTGCGGCTCGGCCGAAGAGGCCCTGCCTCACATCGTGGCCGGTGCGCAGATCGTGGTCGCGACCGACGTGCGGTTGCCGGGCATGGACGGGCTGACGCTGCTGGATCACGTCGTGGCCACCGACCCCGGCATCCCGGTGGTGCTGATCACCGCGCATGGCGACGTCTCGATGGCGGTGCGGGCGATGAGGGCCGGGGCCTACGACTTCATCGAAAAGCCTTTCGCGCCGGAGCGCTTCGTCGACACCCTCGTGCGCGCTCTGGACAAGCGCGTGTTGCGCGTTGCGCTGGACGACATGCGCTCGCAGCTGCAAAAGCGCAGCGGCATCGAGGCGGTGCTGCTCGGCAAATCAGCGGTGATGCAGGAGCTGCGGCGCAAGATCGTCCGGTTGGCCGACACCTCGGCCGACGTGATGATCCTGGGCGAGACAGGCACCGGCAAGGAACTCGTGGCCCGCTGCCTGCACGACCAGAGCAACCGGCGCGACCGGAACTTCGTGGCCATCAACTGCGGAGGCCTGCCCGAGACCCTGTTCGAGAGCGAGCTCATCGGTCACGAGCCGGGGGCCTTCACCTCGGCGGCCAAGAGGCGCATCGGCAAGATCGAGCATGCCAACGGCGGCACGCTGCTGCTCGACGAGATCGAGACCATGCCGATGCAGATGCAGATCAAGCTGCTGCGCATCCTGCAGGAGCGCAAGATCGAGCGGCTCGGCTCGAACGAGGAGGTGCCGGTCAACCTTCGGGTGGTCGCGGCCACCAAGTGCGACCTGCGCGTCTTGAGCGACGAGGGCAAGTTCCGGGGCGACCTCTACTACCGCCTGAACGTGGCCGTGCTGGAGCTGCCGCCGTTGCGGGAGCGCCGTGAGGACATCCCCCTGCTCTTCGAGCACTTTGCGGCACAGGCCAGTGCACGCTACGGGCTCGCGCCACCGGAGATGACGCCCGCGAAGCTGCGCGAGCTGATGGCGCACGACTGGCCCGGCAACGTGCGCGAGATCCGCAACGCGGCCGACCGTTTCGTGCTGGAGATCGGCGAACTCACCACCCCGACGGCCGGCGTCGCGCCGATCACGCTCGCGCAACACATGGACAAGGTCGAGAAGGTGCTCATCGAGCATGCCTTGCGCCAGTGCCAGGGGCGCGTGCCCAAGGTGATGGAGATGCTGGGCATCGCGAAGAAGACCCTTTACGACAAGCTGCACCGGCACGACATCGATGTCGACAAGTACCGGCCGGGCTAGCACGCTGCCGGCGACGGGCCCTGATCACCTGTAGCGCGTGGGGTCGGGGTCGTCGGTCGGGTGGGCGATGGCTCGCTTGAGCGCATCGCTCATCGGCAACTGCAGGTTGATCCCCTTGGGCGGGATGGGCAACTGGAACCACTTGCGGTAGATCACCTGGATCTCACCGCTGCGGTAGAGGTCCACCAGCACGCCGTCCACGAGTTGCTTGAACACGGGATCGTCCTTGGGCAGGCCGATTCCGTAGGGCTCGACCGACAGCGCCTCGTCGGAAATGGCGTAGTCCCCCGGGTTGGAGGCGGTGGCCTGCAGGCTGCGCAGCAGGACGTCGTCCATCGCAAAGGCCACGGCGCGGTCGTTCAGCACCATCTGGAAGGCGTCGGTGTCGTCCTGACCGGCGACGATCCGCATGTCGAGCCTGCGCGACTCATTGACGCTGTTGAGGTAGCGGATGCTCGTGGTGGCGATGGTCGAGGCCACCACCTTGCCGCGCAGGTCCTCCAGCGTGCGGATCTCGCTTTCCTTCTTCGACAGCAATCGGCTCGCGGCCACGAAGGTCGTGACGGAGAAGGCCTGGCTCTTCTGGCGTTCGACCGTGTTGGTCGTCACTCCGCACTCCAGGTCGACCGAGCCGTTGGCGACCAGTGGCATCCGCGTGGCCGAGGTGACCGCGACCATCTTCACCTCGAGGTCGCGCAGGTCCATTCGAGTGCGGATCGCATCGACGACGCGCTGGCACAGATCCATCGAATAGCCGACGGGCCTCAGCCTGGAGTCGAGGTAGGAAAAAGGGATCGAGGTCAGGCGGTGGCCGACCGTGACGAGCCCCGTGTCCCGGATCTTGCGCAGGACCGGCGAATCTGCCAGCGGCGCTTCGACCGCTGAAGCCGCGGCCAGGACGCTCGCGCTCGAGACTGCAGTGGCCGCTGCCGCGGCGACGGCGACGGCGATATCGACAACGATCGATCGGCAAGCCGGCATCGTGGATCCAAAGAAGAAAGCCAGCGCGAAACGCCGCGATGGCTCTGATCCTTCGTGTGGTCTGGACTCCCCGGCCTGGGCTCGAACCAGGGACCTGCGGATTGACAGTTCCAGTCGAAGGGCCGTTTCAACCGGGGCCTGCCTGAGCGCCTGCGCAGCCTCTCGGGCCACACTCGGCAATGGACGATTATGGCTTACCGCTTTCGTGATGGGCGAACCTTCTTGCCACCGCTGCGGCTTGTCCAGTGCACTGCGCATGCCGGTTAGCTCGATGGTTGTCCTGACTGACTGAGCCCGGGTCGTGGCCGCCCCGAGCGGTCAGGCCTTCCCGAACAGGCTGTCGCGCGGGGTCAATTCCGACCGTCAAGCTGGGATTTCCTAAACATTCGTCGAAGCCGTCAGATGTATTGGCTGTAGCGGCCAAGGCGCGAGCAAAGCGCCAGCAGCAGGGAGGTTGAGGGGTTCTTGGGGGTATCGCTGCCGCCGAACCGCGATGGCCCGACTGTGAATGCGCGGCACCCCAGGGTGCTGGCCGCCCATGAGTCCACCTCTTCACAGTCACACCTATGGTCGCGATCGTCAGCGGAAACAGCCTTGGCCTCGAACTCACCTCTCTTGGAACCCTGGGGTCCCAGGGTCTCTTCGGGCAGGCGGGACAGGGATCCAGCGGTGAGCGGGTCTACGTCAACGTTGCCACCGGCAACCTGGTGGTGCAGCGGCGAGACGACTTCATTGCCAGCAAGGGCTTGGACAATGAGGCGGTCCGGACCTACAACAGCCTGGGCCTCGCGAACGATGGCGACAACAACGACAACTGGTCGCTCGGTGTCTATGCGCAGCAGATCGCACTGACGGGCACGGTCAATACGGCCGGCAGCACGATGGTCCGCACGGCACGCGATGGGTCGCAGGCCATCTACAGCTGGGACGCTGCGCGGCTTTGCTATGTGACCACGGCAGGCGACGGGGCGCACGACACGATCGTCTACGACGCCGCCAACTCGCAGTACGTGCGCACGGACGGCTCGTCCGGCGAGGTGGAGAAGTACTCGTCGGCGAACGGGCGCCTGCAGAACGTGGCGGATGCCTACGGAAACACCAAGTGGTACACGTACACGAACGGCAAGCTGACCAAGATCCTCGACAAGAGCGGTCAGAGCATCTACTACGACTACACCGGAAACCAGCTGACCGGCGTCCGGACCGAGGTGGGTGGAACGGACGCGAACGGAAATGCCATCCGCGTGTTTCGAAGCGTCGTCAGCTATGCCTATGAGACTTACGGAACACAGGGCAATACCCGGCTGAAGACCGTGACCGTGGACCTCACGCCCGAGGACGGATCGATCACGGATGGCAAGGTCTACACGACGACCTACACCTACGACGCCGACACGACGCGGGTCGCGACGCTGAAGCAATCGGATGGGACGGCGCTCACCTTCACGTACGTCCTCGTGGGCAGCGACTACCGCGTCCAGACGGTGACCGACGCGCTCGGGGCGGTGACCGGCTATGCATACGACACCGCCGCCCGCCGGACCACCGTCACGCTCCTGGACAGCGCCACCGATCCGTCTCCGACCACCTGGCTGTACGACTACGACAGTGCAGGCCAGCTGGTGATGCTGACCAGCCCGAGCGTCAACGGCGCAAGCATCACCCAGAAGTACGAGTACGACGCCGCCGGCAATGCCACCAAGATCACCAACGGCGACGGCGAGGCCGTCACGATGGATTACGACGGCAACGGCAATCAGAAGCAGGTGACCGATCACCTGGGCAACACCGTCACTCGCACCTTCGACGCCGCGAGCAACCAGCTGCTGACCGAAACGGCCGGTGGTTCCACGACCCGCTACGTCTACTCGGCGACGAAGACTCGCCAGCTGCGCTTCGCCATCAGCGGCGAAGGGCGGGTCACCCAGTACATCTACGACGGCCTGGGCCAGCGCACGTCGGAGATCAGCTACCTGGTAGATCGCTACGACACCTCGGGCCTCGGAAGCACCGCCGTGCCGACGGAGGCGCAGATGACCTCCTGGGCCGGCGGCTTGGCCGATCTCACCGAGACGGCGCGCAAGGACTACGCCTACGACGGCCGCGGGCAGCTGAACTACCGTTCCGAGTACCTGAACGCCAACGCGGATGGCACCGGCAAGGACCTGCGCCAGACCCAGTACGTCTACGACCCCTATGGCCGCCTCCTGCAGGTCATCGAGGAAGCCGCCAACACGCTCGAGGAGGCGGGCACGCCCACCACGACGTACACGTACGACGGGCTGGGGCGCCTGTTGAGCGTGGTCGACGCGCATGGCGCCGTCACCACCACCAGCTACGGCGACAGCCTGAACCAGGTGACGGTGACCAAGCCCCAAAGCGGGGCAGTCGTCACCTCCGCCTACGACAAGGCGGGCCGGCTGATCAGTGTCACCAGGAGCGACGGCAGCAAGACATCGTATGCGTACGACGCGGCAGGCCGACTGCTCATGACGACCGACCCGACCGGCGTCAGGACGTTCAACGTGTACGACGACATCGGCCGGCTGGTGGGCACGGTGGATGGCACCGGCACCCTGACCGAGACGACCTACGACAAGGCCGGTCGCGTCACGCGAGTCCACACGTATTCCACGAAGATCGCCCAGACGGCCCTGTACGACGGGACGAACGCCGTGCCGAAGAATCCTGCTCTGGCAGCGATTCGCCCGGCGACCGTCGATCCAGACCTGGACCGCTGGAGCCTGTACGACGACGCTGGCCGTTTGGTGTACGAGATGGCCAACAGCGGCGCCGTGACCCAGCACGACTACGACAGCGCCGGGCGGATCGTCCGCACCACCGCCTATTCGGTCGCCATCACGGCCGTCGCCAGTCCGACCGTGGCTTCAGTGGCGACCGCGCTGGCCGACCCGGCCGTGGTCGCCGGCGCAGCCGACGATCGCACCGAGCGATTCTTCTACGACGGTGACGGTCTGCTCCTCGGCAAGCTGGATGGCGAGGGCTATCTCGTCCGGAACACCTACGACATGGCTGGCCGTCTCGTCCAGACGCGCCGGTATGCCACCGTCGTGGCCGCGAACCTGCGTGCCACCGCCACCCTGGCCGCGCTGACGCCGGCCACTGCGCCCAAGGACCAGGTCGAGACCTTCTTCTACGACGCCCGCGGCATGGTGCGCGGGCAGGTCGATGCCGAAGGCTATGTCACCAAGAACTGGTACAACGACCGCGGCCAGTTGCGCGACCAGACGCGCTACTCGACGGCGTTGTCCGGCATCCCGGACTGGAAGGCCGACTTCGACTCGCTGCTCCTCGGCATCCGGCCCGACGGCGGCAATGTCCTCCAGGCCGACGATCGGAAGAGCTTCTGGTACTACACGCTGGACGGCCAACTGCTCAAATCCGTCAATTTCGAGGGCACCAGCACCTCGTATGAGTACGACGCCGCGGGCCGCCTGACCACCACGACGGTGGGCGCCAACCGTTCGGATCCGCGCGCGACGCGGGTGCGCTACGACGAATGGGGCCGCAAGACCCGCGAGCTCTCGGCCAACAGTGCGGCGAAGATCAAGGCCGATACGACGGCCGATCAGCTGGAGGCGCTCTGGAACGCGGAAGCCGTTCAATACGGGTACGACAGCGCCGGCCGACTCACCAGCGTCACCGATGCGAACAAGCACACGACGCTGTATTACTACGACGAAGACGGCCGGCTGAATTACACCGTCAATGCGCTCGGTGAGGTCGAGCAGAAGCAGTACAACACCCTCGGCCAGCTGACGGCGACGGTCCGCTATGACCAGCGAATCAGTCGCACAGGACTGTCCGGCGGGCTGGTCAACACCGACCTGACGGGCAGGATCGTGGCCAATGCGGCCAAGGATTCGAAGACCGGCTACCAGTACGACGGCGCCGGCCGCCTCATCTTCGGGACGGCGGCAGACGGAGCGACGACCCAATACCACTACAACGCCTTCGGCGAGGTCGACGAGCGCTGGGTGCCGTGGAAGGGCGGCACCGACATCAACCTCGACAAGCGGCACGACCTGCAGAAGTTCGACCGGCGCGGTCAGCTGGTCAGCACGGTCACCGACGCTGACGCGGCCACGCCTTCGAGCGCAAGCACGCGATACGACGCCTTCGGCCGCGCCATCGAATCGACCGACCCGAACGGCCAGAAGCGCCAGTTCAGCTACGACCGCCTCGGCCGCCAGGTCGAGGTCATCGATCCGCTGAACAAGAGCCGCAAGACCACCTACGACGCTTTCTCGCAGGTCCTCACGGTCGAGAACGAGCTGCACGAGCTGACGACCTACGCCTACAACAAGGCCAACAGCAGCGTCACCGTCACCACGCCGGAGAACGTGACCACCACCACGGTCCGCACGTACTACGGCGAGGTCTACAAGATCACCGCCAATGGCGTGGACACTGTCTTCAGCTATGACCGGGTGGGCAACCTCACGCAAAAGCAGGTGGGTGGCACAGTCGTCGAGGCCAGGCACTACGACGCCGACAATCGTCTGGTCGACACTGTCGACGCCAACGAGGTGAGGGTGGTCTATGACTACGACGCAGCCAACCGGGTCCTGACGCGCACGGTCGATCCCAAGGATCCCGTGACGAACCCCGACGGCCTGGAGCTCGTCACCAGCTACGTCTACGACGGCAAGGGCCAGGCGGTCACCGTCACCGATCCAGAGAGCAAGGTCACGTCGTTCACCTACGACGGTGAAGGCCGCGTCCTGACGCGCACGGTGGTGATGGAGGGCACGGCGCCCGACCTGGTGACCACCTTCACCTACGACGCCGGCGGCCGCACGCTGACCGTCAAGCAGCCGGAGGGCCAGGTCACCCTGTACGGCTATGACCGGCAAGGCCGGCGCACCAGCGAGCAGGTCGATCGCGACGGCCTGAAGGTGACTCGCACGATGGCGTACGACGCGGCAGGAAACGTCGTGACAGTCATCGACGGCGCCAACGGCGTGACCCGTTACGCCTACGACGCCGCAGGCCGACTCACCTACACCGTCGATGCCGCTGGCGGCATCACGAAGACGGACTACGACGACGCCGGCCGCGTCAAGCGCAGCACTCGGTACGTCAAGGCGGCCACCGTGAACGGCCTGGCCAATGTGCTCACGCAGGCCCAGATCCAGGCGCTCATCGTGGCCACGCCCGGCTCGGACGAGATCGAGGCCCGGCGCTACGACCACGACGGGCGGCTGAGCTATACGGTCGACGGGACCGGCGCTGTCGTGAAGTTCGAGTACGACGCCAACGGACAGGTGACCCGCCGCACCGCCTACGCGAAGGCCATCAGCCTGGCCGGCTGGAGCGGCGACGTGGATCCCCCCGTGATCCCTGACGGTGCGCGGGACCATGTCGAGCGCTACACCTACGACACGCTCGGCCGCCGCACGCACTGCGTCAAGATCGAGAACGCTGCCGACGGCCTGGGCAGCGTGACCCGCTACAACTACGACGACAACGGCAACCTTCTGGAGCAGGTGGAGTTCGCCGCCAAGTTGGCAAAGGACGGCGACCCGGCGACGCTCACCGTCAACACGGGCACCGACCGGATCGACGTCTACCGCTACGACTCGGCCAACCGCAAGACCTGGCACAACAACGCCGTCGGCGGCGTGACGAAGTTCGAGTACGACGACAACGGCAACCTCCGTTGGATCACCGAATTCGCCCAGCCCATCGGGGTCCGGGCGGAGCCCAGCACGGCGGCGTCCACGCCGACCGCCTTCGACCGTGTCACCGAGATGCGTTACGACGACGCCGGCCGGCTGACCTACACCATCGATGCGGAAAAGGGCGTCAAGCTCAACAGCTACGACAAGAACGGTCGCCTGACCGCCACGACC
Organism: Ideonella flava; assembly: GCF_051857595.1. Taxonomy (NCBI): domain Bacteria; kingdom Pseudomonadati; phylum Pseudomonadota; class Betaproteobacteria; order Burkholderiales; family Sphaerotilaceae; genus Ideonella; species Ideonella flava. The sequence goes on along the minus strand of NZ_JBPZHD010000001.1, from coordinate 391,313 downwards.
CGCTTCGTCAACAAGCTCGAAGGGACCCGCACCCTCGACACCTTGGCGAGCGAGTTCGACCGCACGGAGTCCTACGGCTACGACGGAGCCGGCCGCCTGCAAAGCCGGACCGACGCCGTTGGGGCCATCACTTGGTACACCTACAACGGCCTGGGCCTGGTGGAGACGGAGACGGCGGCCAAGGGCGTTGCCGAGCAATCCGTCACCGTCTACGCCTACGACGCGGCGGGGCACCTGCTGAGCAAGACCGTCGGCTACGGCACCGACAGCGCCAGCACGGCCAACTACCAGGTGGACGCACTGGGCCAGGTGACGGCCGAGATCGACCCGCGCGGCACGGCACTGACCTTGAGCAACAGCACGTGGGCCAAGGCCGAGCGGATCCGGCTGGGGTACGCGGAGGATGTGGCCAGTCTCACTGCCGCCAACAAGCAGGCGCTGCTGACGGCCTTCACCTCGAAACACGCCTATGACGGCGCTGGCCGCCGCATCAGCACCACGAACGCGTTGGGCGCCAAGACCTCGACCCTGTTCGATGCCTTTGGCAACGCCATCAAGGTGACCGACCCGCTGGGCAACTCGTCGTTCTTCTACTTCGACGGCTTGAACCGCACGACGCTGCAGGTCGACGCCGAAGGCTACGCCAACGAGATCACCTACGACAACGCCTTCAACAACCAGGTGAAGAGCGTCTGGCGCCGGTTCACCAAGGTGCCCGCAGGGACGGACGAGAAGGCCCGCCCCACGATCACGCTGGACGCGGTCAACGACGCACGCCTGCAGTACGCCGAGTACGACCGGCTGGACAGGTTGACCAAGAGCAGCGATCACCTAGGCAACTACGAGAGCACGACCTACGTCGTCAACGGCAACCGGTTCGACAAGCAGGTCAGGAACAAGCTCGCCGGCGTGGCGACTTACAGCTACGACAAGCTGGGCCGCCTGGTCCAGGAGACTTTGCCCGTCCAGGCCAAAGACGCCTCCGGCACCTTGGTGGACGTGGTCAACACCTACAGCTACAACGGCCTGGGCGACCGCATCGGCATGACCGAGGCGGTCGGCCTGCCGGAGCAGCGCAGCACGACGTTCCAGTTCGACAAGGCGGGCCGGGTGCTCCGGCGGATCGGCATGACTTACACCGCGTACGACGCGGTGGCCGGTACGACCAGCTCGGTCCGGCCGGTGGAGGTCACGAGCTACGACAAGCTCGGCCGGGTCATCGGGCTCCTCAGCGGCGCCAACTGGGTCAACGGCGTTGCCTCCGGCGGCACGAATACTTTCTCGTACTACGACGCCGCCGGCCGCAAGACCGCGCAGGTCGAGCGCGACGGCGCGATGACGGAGTGGACCTACGACGCCGCAGGCAATGTGTACACCGAGTCGGTGCGGGCCAAGCTCGTGACACCGCCGACCTCGGCCGGCGGTACGCCACCGGCGGCCGTGGCCGATGCGGCCAATGACCGCATCACCACGTCCCTCTACGACGCGGCGGGTCGCCTGGTCGAGGCACGCCGGGCGGCCGTCGTGTTCTGGGAGCAGGCCGACGGGGGCGCAATCACGCTGAATCTCAGCGGGACGCAACCGGCAACGATCACGCTGCTGCAGAACAATTACGACGCCAACGGCAACCTGGTGCTGGAGACCGACGCCCGTGGCAACACGGTCTACAACTACTTCGACAAGCTGGGCCGCAAGACGCTGCGTATCGACCAGGAGGGCTACGCCACCGGGTGGGCGTACGACGACGTCTTCGACAAGGCGACGAGCGAGACACGCTATGCCGTGCGCGTGGCCAGCTACGCACGCCAGGACGACACGACCAAGAGCATCGACCTGCGCACGCCCGCGAAGCTGACCGCTGGCCTCGCGTCGGCGGACAACCGTGTCACCACGTTCACCTTCGACCGTGCCGGGCGCAACACCGAGAAGCGCGTCCTGGCCGTCGACTACCAGTTCGTCGGGTCCAGCGGCACCATCATCAGCGGCACGGCCGACGCCATCACGAAGTACGGCTACAACGCCCTGGACAACGTCACCAAGATCCAGGAGCGTTACGGGCTCTACGCGGACGGCACCGAACAATGGAACACGACCGACGTCGTCTACGACAACTTGGGCCGGCAGATCACCTCGAAGGCGCCGAGCATCACGGGCTACCAGGGCAGCGTGGTCCGGATGCAGACGGACACGGAGTACAACGGCCTGGGCGACGTCGTACGCGAGATCCGGCGCGGCACCGATACGGTGAACGAGACGGATGACCGGATCACCGTCTACGCCTACAACGTCAACGGCTTGCGCAAGCAGGTGACCGACGCCGAAGGCAACGTCACGCTCTACGACTACGACGCGGCAGGCAATGTCTCGCGCCGGACGATGAAGGCCGTGAAGAACGCCGACGGCGGCACGGCAGATCTGGTCACCACCTACGTCAACGACGTGCGCGGCCGCGTCACCACGCAGACGGACGTCGGGACGGGAGAAGTCCGGCGCTACCGCTACAACGCCTTCGGCCAGGTCTCGGGCAAGGGCCTGGGCGCCGGGACGACCTGGCAGGAGTTCATCGAGTACAGCACGCTGGGCCGGATCCAGAAGAGCAATTCGGACGGCGGCGCGACCAAGATCTACCTCTACGACAAGAACGGCAACGCCACGCGCGAGATCGCCAGCCCTGGCGGCGCCGTGGACCTCACCGGCATGGTCGTTACCACCGCGGCGGCCAACACGCAGCTGGTGCACACCTTCAGCATCTATGACAAGCGCAACCAGCTGGTGCGCACCGTCGAGCCGGACATCACCTTCCTGCGCGACCACATCGAAGGCACCGACGGTGCCTTCAGCCAGGCCCTGGTGACCGACCCGTACGCGCCGATCGGCCTGGATGGGAGTGATGGCGGCCGCTACGTGGGGGGCCAGGTCAACGACGATTCCTATCTGTACACCAACGTCGGCGGGTCGGACAGCAGCGATGCGCAGAAGATGGTCACGCCGGCCACCGCCGTGGCCTCCGGCGCGCCCACCTATGGCTCGCCGGCAGCGCAGGGGACTGTCGCCCAGACCGTCTACGACAGCTTCACTCCGGTCGCTTGGTCGGGCGTGCGGAGCTACACCAACACCAGCTCGACTCCTTCGAAAAAGGCCTTCCCCATTCCGGCCAGTTGGCCCCTGGGCAACTACCGCGTGCGTGAAGTTGGATCCAACAACGTGCTGCTTTCCGGATCCAACGCGACGGCTGCGCTCACCTTCAACATCCCGGCCGGGCAGTTCGGCAGCGGCGACACGAGCATCGACTTCCAGCTCGACAGCGGCCAGTGGGTGTCGGCGGCGGCCCTGCATTTCGAGGCGGATGGCGAGCCGACTGGCGGACAGAATCAATCCGGAGACGACCTCTGGATGCACACCGAGATCTGGAGTTCCAAGGAGTCGCGACTCATCATTCCGACCAACGCGTCGGTGACCAAGGCGTTCGCGGTCATCAACGCCGGTTTGGCCAATGAGACGGTCGTGCCATGCGTCCAGGTCAAGGACTGCGTGACGGGAGCCGTGGTCACCGGCTGCTGGGCCATCGACACCAGCAGCCTGGCGGCGAACACCTACGCCATCACCTATCGCGGCTTCGATGCCAACGGCAACACCGTCTCTGCCGCCGTGGTCAACGTCACCGTCAGCGATGGCTGCACCATCAACAGCACTGCCACCGTCGCGAAGGCCGACCTCTGGGCCTCCACCGACTATGTGGCCGGAAACACCCGCGGCCTGTTCTTCCGCCCCGACAAGCTGGTAGGCACGGGCGCCGGCACGCTGCACTACCGCGTGGCCGGCAGCGGATCCAGCTGGTCCTCGCTCAGCCTGACGAACTGGTCGGCCAACATCTCCACCCTGGCGGCGAGCGCCACCTACGAGTACATCGTCCAGAGCACCAACGGCAGCGAGTTCTACGGCAAGTTCACGCTGGATTCCGCCGGTACTCCGGCGCTGGCGGACGCGGGCCAGCTGCGCTCGGTGACCCGCCCGGCCCAGACTTTCAAGTTCGACTTCACCGGCAAGCTCAGCGACCTGGGGGCCACTTCGCGCACGGCCACCGTGACCCTCAACGGCGTCACCGTCTCCAAGACAGTCGTGACCGAGGTGGTGAACGGCAGCAATCACCTCACGGCGACCTTCACGGCCGCCGAGTTCAGCATCACGCCGGCCGCCTGGAGCAACGCCGGCTACACCTACAAGTACGAGGTGCGCGGCGAGCGCAACCCGATCGACCAGTTCATCGGCCAGGGCACCGGCACCATCCAGTTCGGCAGCGATCCGAAGAACACGAACACGGCGACCACCACGGCCTACCGGCCCCTCGCGCTCCTTACGCTGCCTACGGGCACGAGCTTGAGCGGCGCCCTGACCGTCGGTCCGGCCGGGGCTACTGTCCCCGTCCCCGTTGGCGACTGGCGCCGTTCGTCGCCGAGTTCCACGGTGCTGGCGATTGACCTCAGCCAGTGGCTCACCTGGGCTGCAGGTACGACCAAGACCATCACCGTCAGCTACAGCGCCGCCGATGCCGTCTTCAGCGGCAGCTACACGCTCAAGGACACCGGGCAGACAGACTGCGTCAGCCTGTCTTCGCAAACGCGGCAACCGCTGATTCCGATCACCGTGACGGGGGCCACACGCCTGTCCGTCCTCAAGGTGGGCGCCAGCGACACCAGCCTGGCGAGTGTGGACATCAACACGCGCGTCACCACGAGCGGCAGCATCTTCACCTGGAACGCCGCCGACCAAGCTGGCTTGGGAGCCCGGCGCTTCTACTACGAGGCCGTCGATGCCTCGGGCAACATCGTCGGCAAGGGCTACGGCAGCTTCACGCTTCAAACCAGCGGCACGCTGGACAGCACGATGGACACGCCGCTGCTGAAGCCCTCCATCTTCTACCTCACTCCGCCAGCCAACACCACGACCTTCGAGCTGCGTACGCGCCTGAAGGGCTCCACTGGCGCCTACACCCTGCAGACCGTGACCACGGTCGCAGGCACCAACCAGAAGGCTTTCGACGCCTCGTCGCTGCGGCCGCCGAGCGGCACCGCGGTGTACGAATACCTGCAGGTGGCCAAGGACGCCTCCGGCAAGGTGCTGGCCAGCGGCGGCGGGGATCTCAGCATCACGTCCGCAGGGGCCGTCACTTCGACCCACTACGAGGACAAGCTGCCCACCATCGTCACGCTGTACGGCCCGCCGGGTCGCAACGTGCCGAAGATGCTGCTCAGGCTGCGTGATGCCGGATCCACCGGCGCCTTCACGGAGACCACGCTCACCGGCGTGTGGGACGCGACACGCAACTGCTCCGTCTTCACCTGGAATGCCTCGGCCTTCAAGCTCGCCGGAAGCACCACCTCAGTGGTACCCGATTCGGGCACCGAGCAGTACGACTACGAGTTCGATCTGCAGAAGGCCGACGGGACGGCCTACACCAACGAGTTGGGCGCGGCCATCACGATGGAGGGCCTGATGACGCTCGGCGGCAGCGCCACCCAGCCCATGACCCTGCAGCAGTCCGTCAAGCAGTTGCAAGTCAGCGCGCAGGTCCAGCATCGCCAGAGCTACAACGCCTTCGGCGAGATCAGCGAGGAGTACGACGACACCACCCTGGCCCGTGCGCAGGCCATGGCTGCCAAGTACGGCGGGACGGCCGATGCCAACCAGGTGCGCACCACGTTCGTCTACAACAAGCTGGGCAAGCTGGTCACCAAGACCGACCCGCAGACCCACGTCACGGCGGAGAACGGCTACCGCTACCGTACCCGCCCCGTCACCACCTACGGCTACGACATGAGCGGCCGCATGGCGACGAGCACCGACGCCAACGGCCACGTCATGAAGCAGCGCTTCGCCGGCCAGGGCGAGCGGGTGTACCAGCAATGGACGGGCGACGGCGCCGAGACGCTCACCGAGTACGACATCTTCGGCGACCTGCGAAGGACCACCAGCCAGGTCACCTCGACGCTGGACCGCGTCGTCGAGTACACCTACGACGATCTCGGCAACATGCTGACCGCGACGCGCCTGGGCGTCACCCGCGTCGAGAACTTCACCGACACCAACGCTGTCGCCGGCACGCTGACCGACACCTACACCTACGACGCGCTCGGCCATCGCCTCACGCACACCAACGCGCTGGGCTGGGTCGACAAGACCTTCTATGACAGCCTGGGCCGAGTGACCAAGAGCATCAGTGCGCTGGGCTCGACGACCACCTACGCCTACAGCTTCGTCGCCGCGGGCACCACTGCGGCTAACGGCGGCATCATCGGCACCGGCGGGGCCAGCCTGGGCGGCTACAAGCTCACGACGACCGGCAGCGACGGCCGCAGCACCATCGACCGGACCGACTACTTCGGCCTGACGACCTGGCACCAGGACCAGGGGGCACGCACCTACGTCTACACCTACGACATGGCGGGCCGCCTGGCCTCGCAGACCAGTTCCGCGGGCCAGGACATTCGGTACGGCTACTACGCCAACGGCTTCATCAAGGAGTCGCGCGACATGATCAACCGCAGGTTGTCGCGCTACGGCTATGACAACTCCGGCGACCGGGTGTGGGAGATGTACAGCAACCTGGACACCGCCGGCACGGGGGCGGTGGGCCTGTACCAGGACAGCAAGATCGTCTACGACGAGCTCGGCCGCATGAGCTACATCGAGGACGTCTCCTACGACATCCAGTACGAGTACGACGCCGTGGGCAACCGGCGCGCGGTCCACGCGACCTACAAGGATCCGCTGTGGGACAACAACATCCGGCGCCGCGAGGACTTCTGGTACCTGTACGACGCCACCAACCGCTTCACCATGACCAAGGGCGCGCTGTCGACGGGCGGCACCCGCGGCACCTCGCTGAGCGACACCAGCGTCTCCATCGTGCAGGGCGCCTTCGGCATCAAGCTGACGTACGACCTGGCGGGCCAGCGCACCTCGGCGCGCTATGAGACCGGCAGCTTCGAGGAGTACTCCTACAGCAGCGACGGGCTGCTGGAGGACGTCAAGATCGGCGGCGTGCTGCGCGCCCGCCGGCGAGTCGACTCCCTCGGTCGCACCCTTCAGTACAAGGAATACAACACGAGCGGCACCCTGGCCAAGACCACCGATTCGACCTACGACCGGGACAACCGGCTGCTGACGCAGAAGAACGCCGACGGCACCACGACCAACTACTACTTCACCGACACGACGGACTCTGCCAGCACCACCACCGGCAAGGGCGCGCTGGCCAGGACGGTGTTCACCCCGACCAGCGGCACCGCCACCACCACCAGCTACACCTACGAGTACTGGGACGGGGCCAAGCAGAAGACCATCAAGCGCAAGACCGACGTCGAGGACTGGGCACCAGGCGTGTCGGACATGAGGTATGACGTCAACGGTTACCTCGTTTCCGCGCGTGACGTCACTGGCCACCGCACGTTGAGCTACTTCAACAGCGCCACCGGCCAGGTGCTGCGCCGCGACGAGACGCGCGACTTCGGCACCGCCTCGACCAGCGACGACGTCACCTTCAACCACTTCTGGTACTACGCCAACAGCCGGCGCGTGGGGGAGGTGACCACCGACCCCAACGACAACCAGCGCATCTCCTACGCGGAGTCGCTCGCGCGCAGCCTGGCCGACCCGAAGAAGGAGGCGCAGCGCAACAAGAACATCAAGCCCGTCACCTCGGCCGACTTCGACCAGAACTACGAGCCCATCAGCCCGTCGTACCCGGCCTCCACGCCGAGCACCTACACCTGCAGCAGCGGCGACACGCTGCGCTCGATCGCGCTGGCGCTGTGGGGCGACTCCGAGATGTGGTTCGAGCTGGCGCAGGTCAACAACCTGCAGGGCGACGAGCAACTGGTGTCCGGCCAGGTGCTGATCGTGCCCAACCGGGTCACCAACATCCACAACAACGCCAACACCTTCCGCCCCTACAACCCGGGCGAGGTGATCGGCAACGTGGACCCGACGCTGCCCGCGCCGCCGCCGCAGCCCGACTCCGGCTGCGGGGCGGTGGGCACCATCATCATGGTGGTGGTGGCGGTGGTGGTCACGGTGTGGACGGCCGGGGCGGCTGCGCCGGCCATTGCCAGCATGTTGGGCAGCACGGCGGTAGCCGCGGGCAGCACGATGGCCGTGGGTGCCGCTGCGCTGGCCGGCGGCGCCGGCATGATGACCGCCGGCGTGGCCATTGCCTCGGCCGCGGTAGGCGCCGCCGTGGGCTCGATCGCCAGCCAGCTGGTGGGCATTGCCATCGGCGCGACGGATGATTTCAGCTGGAAGGCCGTGGCGCAGAGCGCACTGGCCGCCGGCGTAACCGCTGGCGTGGGTGCGGCGCTCACCCCCGCTGCCTCCACGGCCACCACCGCGGTCAGCAGCGGACAGGCGGCGGGTACGCAGGCTGCCAGTGCAGCGGCCAGCAGCAGCAGCTGGATCAGCACCGCCGGCGAGGCAGCACTCCGCAGCGGCCTGAGCGCCGCGGCCACGCAGGCGATCCAGGGCAAGTGGAGTTGGCGCGCCGTGGCCGCCGCCAGCGTCGGCTCTGCCGCCGGCTCAGCCGCCAGCTCTGCCATGTCAGGCGCCCTGGGCACCGCCGCTGGCGAGGGCTTCGGCAAGCTCGCCAAGGGCCTGGCCAGCGCCATGGTTGGCGGCTGGGCCTCCAGCGAGGTGATGGCGACCGATCCACGCTACAAGACTGCTGAGCTCAGCAGCTTGTTTGCGAGTGGCCTTGGCAATGCGTTGGGGAGTTCCATCGCAGAGTCCATGCAAGGTGGCGTTGACTGGAGCAAGGCGCCGGATCAGAGCGCGGCCGAGTCCGCAAGGCTTGAGCGCACCGGGAACCCGTATGCCTATTGGCCGGACCAGACCGACGCCGAGACTGCGCGACTCAATCGAAGTTCGCTTGTTGTGTCGCCCGTGGACCAAGCCGCGCCGGACTCCGCCGCTGATGGGCTGATATCCCCATATTGGGATTCGCGATTCCCGTCTAGAAGCCCGATGTTCGCTCGCTATCTTGTCGCTCCGGCAGGGGCGCCAGGTGAGTTGTCGTCCATTGGCGGCGCATTCTCTCCAGCCTCATCAACCGGTGACGCCAAGACTTTTGACTTCCTCCGTGAAGAAAAGAAGGGCTATCAAGTCGGCGACTGGAGCCAAGCGGATGCGAATCCGTTTGACCCCAACCGCGCACTGTCCGGTGGTCCACGTGAAATGACGCCCGAAGAGAGCGTCGAAGACAAGCTGAGCATCGAGAGGACGATTCGAGCCTTGGGAAGGCTACCAGTCTGGCGAGAGGGGGCTGACGGAGAGACAATCCTCACTTCCGTTCCGAACAAAATGTCGCCGCTGTACGAAAAATACTCGGCTGGTGAAATCGACAAACAAGACTACTTGTTGCTCTCACGCGGCCTTACACTGAGCCAAGGTAACGAGCAATTTCGTGATGCCCTTATCCTTGCACAAACAAGAACGGGCGTTCCCGCATCTAGCATCGCTGCCGTTATCAATGCTGAAGCTGCGAAGCTATCCGATGGCTCATGGAATCCCAACTCGGTCAATGGCAACGCCGTTGGCATGACCCAGTTCATGCCGGACACCTGGCTTGGGGAAGCGGCGACGCCTGGGACCTATTTGAATGAGCAAGCCAAGCTGCAAGGATTGGTTGATCAAAAGAATAAGATTCTTGACCGCGAGAGTCTGTTGAAGCTCCGTACGGATCCAACGCTAGCCATTGTGGCAGCTGCAGAGTATGACAAAGGAATTTACGACGGAAACGTCGCAAAAGGCAGAATTATCCCTGCGAACCTCTCTCCCACGGAGCAAGCACACTACCTTTATATTGGGCACCATGAAGGGCCAACGGGCTCCGCGCGCTTCATCGATGACACACTTACCGACGCCAATGTAATGAAGGCTTGGGGGCAAAATGTCCCTAAGAGCGAGCAACAGAGCCGCTTGGATGGTGCAAACGGCTCATATGCGCAAGCCTACAAAGCCTGGCTTTGGGATTACACTCAAAAGAAGGTTACGCCTTCTAAATTTGGTGGATGATTATGCGCGCTTGGCTTCTTATTGGCTCTCTTTTGCTTCTTTGGACTGGTGGAGCGGCGGCTGACGCGGCAAGTGACTTCTCGTTCGGATTCAATTGGGCAAAAACTGAATCAGGTGAGCTCTCCATTGAAAAATCACCATCGCGCACCGAGGAAGTCAAACTAGATGGAGCCACCCTCTTCAAGAGTGATGACGAACACTACTCTTGGCATGTAGTTGCTGCCTACCCTACAAAAGGCATGGCCCGCCTTGTACTGTTGGAAAGCGACAATGGCAACAATTATTGCCCAGCGCATCATCGCGTTCTGGAAGTAAAAGCCGGTGGAGCGACGATTTGGACGAGTGACTTTGGCGAATGCGCTGTTCACGAGGCAAGCAACATGACGAGCGAGAGAGAAATCATCGCCCTGAACAATCCGCTATATGCGGATGGAGAATGGAAGATTGGATTAAAAGTGCGAGACTCGAAATCCAGCCAAGCTCGTCGAATCTGGTTCATTTACAAGAATGGGCGCGTTCTTGAAAATGGCAAAATTGTCGCCTCCCCACTGAATCGTTAGTTGATTCCCATACTAGTCAGGTCTTGTCTCTTGATGATCCCTTCTTGCTCTTATCCTCCGGCGTGACGAACCCAATGGGCCGCTTGGGTGGATCGGGCGGCGTCATCAGCTCGCGCAGCGCATCGAACACCTGCTTGAGCTGAACGCGGGTGTTCCCTGCGTCGGACGGCTACCGATTCTTCCCAAACCGGTATGACGCGGGGGTGAAGTTCTCGGGCAGTCTCTCGCGTGCAGGTAGGGTGTACGTCTTCGAAGGCCGCTGCACATATCACACCGAGGCAGGGCCTGTGCTCGTGAAGGCGGGCGAGTATGCGGACTTCCTGCCTGGTCAATACGAGTTCGAGGTGCCAGCGGAAACGCCAGTTCGCCTCATGTCGGTCTACAAGATTCACGAGTTAGCCGGTAAGGCGAGTTGACCGCTTGAGGGGGAAGAAGCCAAGGGCCGCTGACCGCGGCCCTTGCTGCTTGTGGGCTGCTGAAGCTCAGCGCCCCTGCTGGGCCAGCACGGTCTCGATCATCTTCGAGACGAACTGCTGCTGAGACTTGGGCAGCTGGGCGACGGCCTCGATGTGCTGCTGCCACTGCGGCGCGGGACCGCGCTTGCTGCGAGTCGCGGGCTTGCTCTCGCCGAAGAGTTCATCGAGCGACACCGACAGCGTGTGCGCCACGGTCGGCAGCGCTGAGACCGGGATGCGCCGGGGAAGCCAGGGTCAGGTCTTGCAATGCAACTCAGCCTGAACAGCCGAACAGCTGCTAAGAGAAGAGACACCCGCCCCCAAGGACCGCTTGCTGAGCGGCCCTTGTTGCTTGTGGCTACCGAAACTCAGCGTCCTGCTGGCGAGCACGGCTCGATCATCTTCGAGACGATCAGGCGATCTGACTTCGGCCCACTTGCCCCGCCTTTCACGTCCCTTGAAAACTGACCACGGAGCCCGCGCGGACGCTGGCAAAGCTGACCGCGGCCATCCACGCCGCGGCGCGCCGCCTGGCCGCGCACGAGCGCAGCACCTCGAGGTTGCCATCGCGCGGCAGCGCTGGGGACGCTGAACGTGCGTTCGTCGCGCATGGAGCGAAAACCGATGAGTCGCGAAATTCACCACCAACGTCGGACCCATTGGCTTCGACGGGTCCTTTCGGGGCCGGTTCATCGTGATCCAATTGCACGCCAGCCTGATGGCCCTTATCTCCTTCTCCCTCTCCCTCTCCCTCTCCCTCTCCCTCTCCCTCTCCCTCTCCCTTTTCCCTCGTTCCCATGGCTTTACGTCAATTCATCGTCCGCGATGTCCACCTGGAGGTCGACAGCTCGACGCTCAACCAGCCCCTCGAGGCAGCGCTCACGAGTGGTCGCTACGAGGGCTCAGAGGCCAAGGCTTTGCAACTTCTGCTGCGGCCGGAAGATCATTACTTCGAGCTGGGGGGCGGCCTGGGTTTCATGTCGACGCTCGCGGCGCGCATCGTGCGCGACCCGGCGCGCATTCACGTCTTCGAGGCCAATCCCGAGCTGATCCCCGTGATCAGGAAGACCTGGGCATTCAACGGCTGCGACGGGAACGTCTACAACTTCATGCTGGGCACCGGCAAGGGCCAGCACAAGTTCCATGTGTCGAAGGCCTTCTGGGCTTCTTCGGGACAAATCGACTACGGCAACAGCAAGACCATCGTCGTCGAGCAGCGCGACTTCCTGCGGCAGTTGGAGAGGAAGGCTGCGACTTTCGTGATGATGGACATCGAGGGTGGCGAACGTGATCTGCTGAACAAGACGCTGCCGTCGCACGTGCGGGCCGTGGTGGCCGAGTACCACCCCACGATCATCGGTGCGGAGACGGTCGCAGCACTCTGGGCCAACCTGGAGTCGCAAGGCTTCCGCACCGTGCCCGAGGCCAGTGACAACAAGGTGCGTTCCTACGCGCGCTGATCCGACCGCGGGCCCTCGCACCCGACGATGGCTCGCTTGCAGCGATCGGCCGGCTCAGCCGGCGCCACTTGCCGCGATCACATCCAGCGCCTGCAGGATCATGCGGCGGCCAAAGGCGGCGTTGCCGTGATGCGGGTCGTCCAGGCCGTTGCGCAGGTCGTCTCGCATGAAACCGTCCTCTTCAAAGAGGTCGGAGGGCACCTCGGCCACGGGGATGCGTTGGGCGCTGAGCCAACGCTTCATTCGCTCGCGGAAGAAGCCGTCGATGGCGATGACTCTTTGCGCGCCGACCGTCTGGATGGCGGGGTGATGACGGAAGGGCCGTGGGCCTTCGATCACGAAGGGGTTCATGCCCAGCGACTGCATCGCCAGCAGCAGCGCCATCACGTGGCGCTGGTCGTCATCGACGAGGCGGCCGAGCAGGCTGCTGCTGAGGGGGATTCCGGGGATATCGGTGCCGGGCACGCTGTACCGAGCCCAGTCCGGGTGACGGAACACACGGGCCGTGTGGAGCGCACCGCTGAATCCGTGCCATCGCGCGTCCGGGTGCGGCTTCAGCGGCAGGCGATGAATGCTCTTGCGGTACTCCGGCTGGGTGATGGCGATGTGGTCGCCGTGCGCCTTGAAGAACGGGAAGGGCAACAGGTGGCCACCGCCCAGCGGTCGGACGATCCACTCGTGCTCGCGCAACGCGGGAGCATCCTCCGCCTGCAGCGCCAGGATGCCTCGATGAAGTTGCGCCGTGTGCGAATCGCCAATGATGACGACCTTCATCGCGGGACCCCGAACGTCCGCAGCAACTCCTCGTCGCAAGCGATGGCCTCGTCGTCGGCGGCTTCGGATGGGCCCGCCTGCACGGCGGCGCCCGAGGGGGGAGGTGGGTGCATGCGGAAGAACTCGGCCATCACGTGGTCGACGCCGGCGGCACTGACGCTGCGCATGTCGGCCTCGAAGAAGCGGCCCTGCATGGCAGGCGAAGCGACGATCTCGAAGGATGGAAAGTAGTCGACCCACGGCAGCTCGTCGGTCAGGGCCGAGGCCGCTGCGCGCAGCGTGGATTTGGAGCGCATCGTCGCGACCGCGACATGCTCGCCGCTGGCGGTCGCCATCAAAGGCACGGGCGAGACGGTGACCAGTACCTGCAGGTGGGGCCGAAGGGCGCGTAGCGCGGCCAGGAAGGACCGCATGTCCGCCAGCACCTCCTCCTGCCCGAAGTTGTGGAACTTCACTTCCGCAGGATCCCACGTGCCGCCGTTCACTCCGGGCGCGACGGGGTAGACGGCGCCATCATGACGCGATGCAAAGCATTCGGTGAGGCCGAGCGTGAACACGAAGAGATCGACGGTCTCGAAGACCTGGCGCACCATCGCCAGGTGGTGGCTGCGCGAGCGGCGCAGTTCATCGACCGATGAGAACGGCTCGGGCTCGATGGTGGGGCGGAACGGGTCGACCACGCCGTCCTGCCAGATCCAGTGATCGTCCTTCGGCTCGAAGCGGCCGAACGCGCGTTCGATCAGCTGCCACAACTGGCGAGGCGTGTAGACGTTGCCGTAGCGCGCGGAGTACATGCCGTAGCCGTATTCCAGGCGGGTGGCGCTGTTGACGATGAAGCCGGGTGCGGGCTCCGTGTCGATGAAGCGAAAGCCCGCCTCTCGCACGCGCCGGCCGATGTGCTGCGCGAAGCAGCTGCCAGCCGTCGCGATGGCCTGGTCGGTGATGCGAAAGCGCGGCTGGTACCAGTCCTTGATCTCCAGCGGGTCGCGGTGGGCCACCGATCGCATCCAGTGCGCGCGGGCCGGGATGTCAACGTAGGGATGCCTGGGCGAAGGAACCATGGGGAATCCTGTCTTTTCCATGAGCCTCGTCGTGTCGTATGGCGAATATTGTCGCTGGCGGCCCTGCGCCGGTTTCATCTCGGCCATCGGTACGTTTCAAGCCCATGGCCTCGCTCGGCCAGAGACGCGCGCGACGAGCTGCGCGCTCTGGTTCGCGATATCGGGTACTTCGTGAACTCACTCGCTGCGTCGAGGGCGGCAAGCGGTCGTCGGCGGGCAACGCGCGGGGTACGATCGACATGCACTTCTACCGGCCAGCTCGTCGTCAGACGAACGTTTCTCATGGGCACCAACGACTCCTCCCTTTCCCTCTCCCCCGATGCGGCCGATGGCCTCATCCAGCAGGGGCTCGCGGCCAGCCGCGCCGACAGGACCGACGAGGCGCTCGCGTTGTTCGCCGAGGCGGCGAGCCTGGCCCCTGCGTCCGGCATCCCGCACTTCCTGATCGGAGCCGAGCTGGCCCAGCTGGGCCGCATGGAGGAGGCCGAGACGGCCTACGCCAATGCGGTGCTGCTCGCCCCCGCGTTGGACATGGCGAGGTATCAGCTGGGGCTGATCCAGTTCACCGGCGGCCGCATGGCCCTGGCCCTGGTGACGTGGTCGCCGCTGTTGGAGAGGTCGGCAGAAGATCCGCTGCAGCGCATAGTGCATGGCTTCGCGGCCCTCGCCCAGGACGACGCGGAGCGCGCGGTGGCCTGTTTCCGCGAAGGCATCGCGCTGAACCCGCACAACCCTCCGCTGAACGCTGACGTGCAGCGCATGATCGAGCGCATCGAGCAGCAGCGGCCTGTCGTTGCTGCCCCCTCGCCGGTCGAACCCGATCCTGCGCCGTCGGATCCGCCGGCCGCCATTGACGCGGAGGACCCGCAGCACGTCCTGCTCTCGAACTACGGCCGCCAGGGCCTGCTGCACTGACATCCGGATGACCACGATCGGCCCCGCGCCCGAACTCACGGCTTACTTGCGCACCCAGCTGTCGGCGCTGGCGCGGCCTGCAGGCGTGTCGGGCGGGAATCCGGCTGCCGGGCCCCAGTCCACTGTGCGGCCCGGCCAGGAATCCCGCCAGCCGCGTGCCCGAAAGGGCGCGGCCGATGACCTGGCGACGAGCATTGCCCGCAAGGTCGCCGGAATCGACAAGCGCGACCCGGACAGGCGCCGCAAGGCTTTTCGTGCCTTTCTGGAAGCGTTGATGGTGGACGAGTGGGGGCCGGCGCTGTTGAACGACCCCGGCTTCCAGCAACTCGTCGACACGGTGCAGGCGCAGATGGAGTCGCAAGCCGCGCTGAAGGCGCCGATCGAAGAGGCGGCTGATCGATTGCTCGGCCTGGGCGTGGGCACCTGACGCACGCGCATCCCGCGTCGCTCAGCGCGGCGCCGTGGATGTCCGCCTTGCGGTGAGCAGCCTGGCCGCCAACTGCTGCAACTTGCCGGCGTCGCCGGCCTCGCCGTCGAGCACTGCGCGCGCGTAGTGGGCCGACAGGCAATGCCGGTCCAGGCGCAAGGCGATCTCGATCGCGCCTTCGGCAGCCGCGCGCTCCCCAGCGCGCGCCAGCACCGCCGCCATGCCGCCGTGGCTTTCCGCGAAGTTGCGGTCCATGGCCAGCGCATGATCGAACGCCGACCTGGCCGCTTCCAGGTCACCCTGGAGCAGCGTCAACCAGCCCAGGCCATGCCACGTGCCGATGTGCTCCGGCATCAGCTTCAGCGCGCGCTCGAAGCTCTCCCTCGCGCCCGGCCATTCGCCGCTCAGCATCAATGCGAAGGCCCATGCAGACAAGGCCCGGCCGTCGTCCGGATTGGCCTGGAGCGCCTGCGCCAGACAGTGCTTGGCCTCCTGCGGATCCTGCCCCGCCAGGCACAGGCTGCCCCGGCTCACCAGTGCTTCGATCTGGCGAGGATGGTGGAGCAGCGCCGCGCGGGACCACTGGTCGGACAGGGCCATGTCGTTCGCATCCAGGGCCACCAGCGCCGCGACTCCTTGTGCCTCGGGAGCCAGCTGTTGCACTGCGGCCCAGCGCCTGGCAGCGTCCAGCGCTTCGTCCAGGCGGTTTGAACGATGCATGAGGCGAAGCCACACGACCTGCAGGTGCGGGGCTGGCGCCGCGCCAGTCGGATCGACGAGCGGCGAGAGGCAGGCCAGGCCCTCCTGGCCACGGCCTCTGTAGAGGCAGGTGAGGGCCAGGTCATGCCGCACCGTATCGGCCAGGCCAGGCGGTGTATCAGGGGTGGACAGCAGCTCATCGAGTGAGTCCGCCGCCGCTTGCCACTCGCGGCGCGCCATCAGCCAGTGAGCATGGTGCAACCTCCAGGCGAGCGGCTCCTTGCCCAGCGCCATTCCCGCTTCGAGGTGCGCACCTGCGCGCTCGAGCCGCCCGCTGTGCAGCGCGGCCTCGAAGGCCCGCATCAGCAGGCCGTTGTTGCCGGGATCCTGGGCCAGGAAGCCCTCCAGGCGCTGCAGCGCGTCGATCGGTTCGTTGGAGCTCATCTTGAAGTTCCTGGGATGGCAAATGCGATCGTTTGCATCGCGTGGTCAGAAGGCGGCGTTGCATTCGCCATGGTGGGACATCAGCGCACGCAACGAGGCCAGCGCCTTCTTGTGAATCTGCGAGACGCGGCCCTTGGTCACTGCCAGTTCGCGCGCAATGTCCTCGAACGCGTGCCCATGCGCATAGTGCAAGCGGACGACGCGGCCTTCGGCGGGCGGCAGTTGCGCGATCAGTTCATGCAACCTTCGCCGTGTGTGCCGCAACTCCACGGCACGATACGCCGGGTCGGCGACGGGCTGCGCCTGCTCGCCGGCACTGAACATGCCGGTGTCCTCCAGCATGAAGCCGATCGCCAGGCCGATGCCGATCTGCGCCAGGTACTGGAACAGGTCGCCTTCAACGGGCGGTGTGGCACCACCGACACTGGCCTCGGCGGCTTCATCGGTCGCAGCCGCCAGGGAGGCGCTGCGCTCGGCGAGCAACTGGCGCCGCAGGTTCAATTGCTGCTGGCGCTCGCTCAGGCGGGCGATGCCGTCCAGCACGGCGCCACGCATGCGCCGGGAGGCATAGGTCCTGAACTGGGCACCGGCCAGGGGGTCGTAGCGGTCGAAGGCCTCGAGCATGCCGATGCGGGCGAGCTGCAAGTAGTCGTCGAAGTCGATCTCGTCGGTGGTGCGCTGCGCGAAGGTCATCGCCGCGATCACCCGTGCGTACGGCAGATGCATCGACAGCAGCGTCTGGCGCGCGGCCTCGTCGCGCGAAACTCTCCAGGCGATCCAGAGCGCGCGCTCGTCCTGCGCCGCGGCGTCCTCGGCCTCCGTGGCCGCAGCGGCGATCGATTCCTGTGGCTGCATTCGCAAGCTCAAGGCTCAGTGGAACGATCCCACCAGGGCCTTGACGATCAGCGCCCAGCCGTCCACCAGCACGAACATCAGGATCTTGATCGGCAGGGCGATCGTGATCGGCGGCATCATCATCATGCCGAGCGACATCAGGATGCTCGAGACGATGAGGTCGATCAGCAGGAAGGGCAGGAAGACGACGAAGCCGATCTGGAAGGCCGCGCGCAGCTCCGACAGCATGAAGGCCGGGATCAGCTGGAGATTGCCGATGTCATCGATGCTCGTCGGCCGCTTGCTCTTCGAGATCTCGACCATCAGGGCCAGGTCCTGCTCGCGCGTCTGGCGAACCATGAACTCGCGCAGAGGCCGGGCGGCCGTGTCGACCCCCTGCTGGATGCCGAGTTTGCCGGCCATGAACGGCTGCAGGGCCTCGTTGTTGACCTGCTGCAGCACCGGATTCATGGTGAACAGTGTCAGGAACAGCGCCAGGCCGATGACCACGGTGTTCGGCGGCGTCTCCGGCATGCCGATCGCGTGGCGAAGCATCGACAGCACGATCACGATGCGCAGGAACGAAGTCAGGCAGACCAGCAGCGAAGGCAGGATGGCCAGGAGCGTCAGCGCCAGCACGATGCGCACGGCGGACGCGGTGTCCCCGGACTTGCGGTCGAGCTGCGGCAGGGCCAGGCCGAGGTCGGCCGCCCCGGCGGGCTGCGCCGGCTTGGCCGCCTTCGAGCTGCCACCAGCCTGAGAACTGCTCCCGGGCTGCGCCTGGACGGTGTCGACGTTTTCCGTGGCCGTCTGGGCGTGGGCGCTGGGCAGGCCGGCAATGCCCCACAGGACGATGGCCATCGTTGCCACCGCTCGCCGAGCGACGCGTGCGCAACGCTCCATCACGGCGAGGTCTCCCCATCGGCGGCGGGGCGGCTGTCGAGCAGCACCGGGCTGGCGTTCAGGGTGGTGGCCACCAGGAGCCTGCGATCGCCCCACTGGACCGCGTGCACCTGGGTCTGACCGTCCAGGCGCAGTGAGGCCTCGAGGCCGAGGCCGCCGGGGCGGGCGGCTGTCGGCCCCTTCGCCCAGCGGGACATCCAAGGCGGTCGACTCGTGCCGCCGCGGCCCGCACGCCAGCGCATCACCAGGGCGACGAGGGCCAGCAGGGCAAGCAGCGCCGCGCCCGCCCAGGGGAAGCCGACGTCCGCCGTGTCCGCGAGAAGGTGGGCTGGCACCGCCGACGCCGCCGAGGCAGCCGAAAGACTCGAGTCCATGGATGGATTCAAGGCTTCAACGGCAGCGGCAGCTCGGTCAGCCGGATGCCGAAATGCTCGCCCACCGCTACGAGCTGGCCGCGGGCTACCACCCGACCTTCCAGCAGGAGGTCCACTGGCGCGTCGACCTCGCGGTCCAGCGCCAGCACCTGGCCCGCCTGGGCGCGCGTCAATTCACCGACGGTCATCACGACTTCGCCGACGCAGACCTGCAGGCGGGCCTTCACGTCGAGCAGCGGGCTCTGCACAGGCACCACAGGGGCTGCGGTCGGCGCGGGGTCGGTCGCCTCGGGCAGGCCGATCCATTGCGCGGCCGATTGATTCTGGGAAGCGGAATTCATGAAGTGGGAGGTTTGATGGCTCAGCGGGCCGACACCAGCGCCACGGCCATCCGGCCGTTTCGCTGCACCAGCCTTCCGGCGAACACGGCGGTGGCGTCGGCTTCGTGCGCCGACAGGGACAAAGGGTCTGCAAGGCGATGACCGGTGACCAGCACATCGCCCTCCCGCAGGCCGACGAGTTCACCCAGCGTGACGGGCACGTCGGCGAGTCGTGCGTGCAATCTCACAGGCTCGTCGACCAGGGCTTCATGCAACGGGCTCAAGGCAGGCAGGGCTGTTGCGGCAACGCTGCTGCCGCGGCCCGGACGCGGCCATGCCTCGGCACGGACGTGCAGCGACACGGAGAACGGGCGAGCATCCGGCCCGGCGAAGCGCGCCACGGCGCGCACAGCTCCGGACCAGGCGAGGCTGTCCCCGGCAGGCGGGCCGTCGTCTGGCATGTCTTGCTCGGCCGCGATGGCGCCCAGCCAGTCCACGGCGCTTCGATGCAGGGCGGCCAGCGCATCTCGGGCGAGGGACCTGGACAGCGCCGGGGCCCCGTGCTCCGCCGGGGGCTGGGCACCGAACAGCGCCTGCTCCAGCGCTGCTACGCATGGCGCGTCACAACCCACCCAGGCGACTTTCCTGCCGTTCGCTCCGACCGCCAAGGGCTGCCACGCAGTCGCGACAGGAGGCGCCTGCCACGCGTTGTCGACCTGCAGGCCGTCGACCGCCAGTCCCCAGTCGCGTCCCCAGCCGTCGAGTGCTGCCAGCAGACCGGTACGCAAGCCGTCCAACTGCGCAGCGCTGCGCCAGCACAGGGACTGCACGGCGGTCGGCCGGGCCGAACCAGGTGCATCCATCTCAGCGGCCCTTCAGCGAGAACAGTTCCTGAAGCATCTCGTTGGCGGTCGAGACGACCTGCGACGAGGCCTGGTAGCCACGTTGCATGATCACCAGGTCGCTGAACTCGGACGACAGGTCGACGTTGGAGATTTCCACGACGCCGGAGCGGATGGAGCCGAAGGCGCCCATCTGCGCGGAGCCGGTCTCCCAGGAGGAGACATCAGTGGGCTCGAACATGTTGTCGCCTGCCGAGCGAACGGTGTCGGGCGAATTGAAGCGCGCCAGAGCGAGCTTCACGCCCTTGGCCGATTGGCCGTTCGAGTACTTGAGGTCGAGCACGCCGTCGGCACCGACGGCGACATCCGTGAGGTCGCCGAAGGCGTAGCCGTCGATCGTCGTGGTCTGCAGGGTGGACTGCGTGCCAGCGTCGAAGGAGGTCACATCCGCGCTGAAGTCGAGCGTGATGGCCACCGCTTCGGCACCCGGCGGCTTGTAGTCGATCGATACCTTGGCCTTGGTCGGATCGATCTCCGAGCCGAGGAACACCAGGGTGCCTGTTCCGACCTGCGTGGTGCCATCCTTGACCGTGACGCTCCAGTGCACCTCGTTCGCCGGCGCACCGGGCGCCTCGACCTGCTGGAACTCGAGGGTCAGGCTGTGCTGCCCGCCCACCGCGTCGCGAACCTTCACGTCCGACAGGGTGTGCTTGCCTTCCGAGGGGGTGCCGCGCCTGGACAGGTTGCCGCGGAACGCCACCGAGCTCGTGGCTTTGGCGGCGTTGGTGCGCAGGCCCTCCAGCGACACCTCGACGAGGGCGCCGTGCTCGTCATGGGCCATCACCTTGGCGCCGGTCCCGCGGCTGACGAGAAAGCCATCGTCATCGAACTTGAACTCTCCGTCGCGGGTGTAGCGAAGCTGCCCATCCTTGTCCTTGAGGACGAACAGGCCCTGTCCGTCGACCGCCAGGTCGAGGCCGTTGCCGCTCTGGCGCAGTTCTCCCGGGGAGAAATCCAGCGACGTGGAGTAGGTGGTGAGGCCTTGGCCCAGCTGGTTGGGGCCGGCCGAGCTGAATGCTCCGCTGGCGGGCCCGGCGGAATAGAAGAGGTCTCCGAACTGCAGCGAGGCGCCCTTGAAGCCGGGGGTGTTGATGTTGGCCGTGTTGTTGGCGATGACGCGCAGGCCCCGCGAGTAGCCCATCAAACCGCTCATGCCAATGTAGATCGAGTCCAGCATGCAATGCTCTCCTGAATGGAATTTGAAAAGGGTGGCGGCCTGGATCAGCGGACCACGGTGACCTGCGAGAGGCTGATGCCGCCGATCGTGATGCCCGACACGTTGACGCTCAGCTCCGGCGTGGTGCCGGCCCAGGAAAGCGACGCCACGGTTCCCGTCTGGGTGCCTTCGCTGGTCGTGAACTGGACCGTCCGGCCGATCAGGCCGATCGCCTGCATGGAGGCCTGGGTGGAGACCAGCGAATCGATCTTGCCGCTCAGCTCCTGGGTCTGCCCCAGCGTCGTGAACTGCGCCAGCTGGGCCATGAACTCCTGGTTGTCCATGGGCTTCAGCGGGTCCTGGTACGTCAGCTGGGTGAGCAGGATGTTCAGGAAGTCCTGCATGCTGATGTTGGACGACTGCGTGCTGCTGGTCGTGCTTGCGCCGATGGCGCCGATGGAACTCATGCGGACTCTCCCTGGGCTGGGTCGATGAAGGGGAAATGGGTGACGGACTCGTGCGAGGACCGGTCGCTTTCAGCACCGGCGCCAGGCAATGCATCGAGGTCGAGCGCTTGGCCGTTGCAGATCCAACGGGCTGGGCCGTAGCCGGACTGCGCGAGCCACTGGGCGACGGCGCGGGTGACGGTGGGCAGGTGGACAGCGGTCGGCGTGTCCAGGCCCAGCCAGACGGTGGCATGCTCCTTGTCACCTTCGACGTGCACGCGAACCGGTAGCCGTGTCGATTCGTGCCGAACGTTTCGGGGCGGAGGGGCGGTGTCGTCGATCTCGGCTGCGGTGCCGGCCTCGGGCGGCGCCACGACGAGCGTGAGTGCGAGTCGCGGACGGTCATCTCCGGCCACCATGACCTGCGGTGCGGTGGCGTATGCCGGAGGGGACGCGCGCATGGGCTGGAGGATCGGCTGCACCTGCAAGACCGGAGCCGCCGGACTCGTCGCATGGACAACAGCCGGCAACGCTGCGACCGGGATCGTGGCGGGCTGGTATGCCGCGGGCAGCACTGGACTGGCCACGACCAAGGGCTGGAGGTTGCCGCCTGCCGACGCCGAGCTCGACCGCCGCACATGCACCGCCGAGCTCGATCCAGGCCGCTTGGAGTCTGGCCGTGCCATGCGGACGGTTTCGCGCTCCAGAGGAGCCTTCGCCTGGGCAGGAGTCTTCGCCTTCGACGGCGGATCTGCCGTGCGCCTGCCTTCGAAGCCATGGAACCAGGCGTCTGCCTGCGCGCGCTCCATCTGGCGACGCCACGCCTGGCCATCGCCCGCCGGCGCACTCGCCTTGCCGGCAGACGAGGATGAGCCCGCCGTCAGGGCGCGCATCGCGTCTTCCAGCTTCATGCCTTGGCCTCCTGTTCGTCCGCCGCTGCGACCAGCACATGCTGTCGCGCCAGCCAGTCCTGGTCAGCCGCCGACTGCAGGCGCCGGCTGCTGTCCACCACGTGCACTCGCAATGCCTCGTCGCGATGCCTGTCGAAGGCCTGCTGCTCGACGCGGGCACGTTCGAGTTCGCGTCGCGCCTCGTCGGCCTCCGCCTGCCTGGCTTCGATGTCGAGCTGGGCCAGGGCCAGTGATTCGCTCAGGTGTTGCATGTGATGCGACAGCGCCAGTGCTCGCCGCGGGTCGATCGGGGCACGGGGGTCGGGCGTAGCTCGTCGAGCCAGCTCGACGCATTGCTCGCGGACCGCGTCGGAGCTCCGTTGCGCCTGGGCTGCGGCGTGCTGACGTTGCCCAAGCACGCTGATGGCGTGGTCGACGCGGTGCTGCGCACGCTGGCGCGCCGGCTCCAACGCATAGGTGAACCCGCGTAGATCCTGCCGACTCATGCCGGGCCTGCCTTGCTGCTGCTCATGAGGTGGTGAAGCGCCTGCAGGGCCGCGGGCCGGGAAGCGCCGCCTTCGCTCTGCCGCAGGAAATCCTGCAGGCCCGGCTTCAGCCGCAGCGCACCATCCAGCTCGGCGTTGCTGCCCGCCACGTAGGCGCCGATGTCGACCAACTGCCGGTTGCGCTCGAGCAGATCCAGCGTGGCCATGGTCTGGCGGGCCAGCTTCAGCTCGTCGGTACCGGCCAGGTCGCTCATCACCCGGCTGGCGCTCTGCAACACGTCGATGGCGGGAAAGTGGGCCTGCTGCGCGAGCTGGCGCGACAGCACGATGTGCCCGTCCAGGATCGCGCGCAGGTTGTCGGCGATCGGCTCGTTGTGGTCGTCGCCTTCGACCAGCACGGTCAACAGGGCCGTGATCGAGCCGCCCGATGGCGCGGTGCCGCAGCGCTCGCACAGTTCCGGCAGCTCGGCGAAGACCGACGGCGTGTAGCCGCGCGCCGTCGGCGGCTCGCCCGCGGACAGCCCGATCTCGCGCCGCGCCATGGCGAAGCGGGTGATC
Organism: Ideonella flava; assembly: GCF_051857595.1. NCBI lineage: Bacteria > Pseudomonadati > Pseudomonadota > Betaproteobacteria > Burkholderiales > Sphaerotilaceae > Ideonella > Ideonella flava. The sequence goes on along the minus strand of NZ_JBPZHD010000001.1, from coordinate 367,564 downwards.
GAATCCATGGTCAGCACGACCTGCTGGCCCTGGTCGCGGAAGGCCTCGGCGATGGCGATCGCGGCGTAGGCGGCATGCAGGCGAGCCAGGGCCGGCTGGTCCGAGGCCGCCACGACGACGACCGAGCGGCGCAGGCCCTCGGGGCCGAGATGCTTGTCGATGAACTCCTTGACCTCGCGGCCGCGCTCGCCGATGAGGGCGATGACGTTCACGTCAGCCTTCACGTGGCGCGCGATCATGCCGAGCAGGGTGCTCTTGCCCACCCCGCTGCCGGCGAAGATGCCCACCCGCTGGCCCAGACCCAGCGTCAGCATCGAATCGATGGCGCGCACGCCGGTCTCGAGCACCTGGCTCACGCGCGGGCGATGCAAGGGGTTGATGGGGGCGGCTTTCACTGGGCGGCTCGGCTGGCGGGCCGGATCGGGAAGTCCGTCCAGCGCATGGCCGAAGCCGTCGATCACACGGCCCAGCAGGGCCGGGCCGACAGGCACCTGCGCCCCCTGGCCGAGCGCCTCGACGCGACACCCCGCGGCCAGGCCCTGCGCGGCGCGGAAGGGCATCAGCGTCACCAGCCCTCGGCGCAGGCTGACCACTTCGGCCAGGACGGGCGCACCCGCCTGGCGCGGCAGGATGCGGCACAGCTCGCCGAGCGTGACGTCGGGCCCTTCGGCCTCTATCGACAGGCCGGTGACCTGCCGCACCACGCCGACGCGGCGAACCAGCTCGGCGGTGGCGGTCGCCTGGCGAAGGGACTGCAACATCAGCGCGCACCTCCGTCGGCGAGTTCATCGCGATCGGCGCGATTCCAGAGATCCTTCAAACGCCCCAGCTGGGTGGCGAGGCTCACATCCAGCTGCCCGTGATCGCTCTCGATGATGGCGGCCAGCGGCTCGAGCGAGGGGGCGATCTGCACGCGCAATTCCGGATGCCGCGCGAGCATCGTGCGACCGGCGTCGCTCGCCACCAGGGCGTCATGGTCGCGGGGATGCAGACGCACGCCCAGCCAGGGTTGGCCGCGCAACTGGTGCACGCCTTGCCGGAGGATGTCGACCAGCAGTCCGGCACGGCCCGCGCCGGTGTGCTGCTCGGCGTGCGGGCCGCAGACGCGGCACAGGGCCTCGTAGGCCAGCTCGATGGCTTCGCGCTCCAGGGCGAGGAAGCGCTCGGGCAGGGCCTTCTGCACCGTCTGCAGCAGGTGCTCCAGTGCCGCGATGCGCTGGCCATGTTCATCGTGGCGGCGCTTCTCCGCCTGCTCGGCCTGCTTCTGCAGGGCCTGCAGGCGCAGCTCGATCTCGCGATCCAGGCGCGTCTGCGCATCGGCCAGGCCTTGCCGCAGGCCTTCTGCGTAGCCGGCGTCGAACTCCGGGGTCGGCGCGCTCACCGAGGATGCAGACGCTGCGGTTGCTGCAGTCGGGCGCGCAGCCACCGGTGCCTCGCCGAGCAGGCGGCGTTCGCTGCCCAGGGCAGGGCTTCTGAGCACGCGCTCACCGTTCATCGCGCAGACCTCACCTTGCTGCCAAGAACGCTCTGCAGCATTTGCTGCCACCAGCGCAAGCGCACGGACGGCGCCGGCGCGACGCCGCCCGAGACTCGTTCGGCGAGCCGCTGCAGCAGCGCCTCATCGAGCGCCGGGGCGGACGCGTGAACATCGCCGGCCATGGGCTCGAGCACCTCGCCGCGGCGGGCCCGCAGGGAGGCGAGCACCTGCGATTGCCAGGGCCAGGGCCCGAGCGCGAGGACGCGTTGCACCAGGCCGGCAGGCTCTGCATGCAGCAGCTCTGCCAGTTGGGTGGGGTCCGCGTTGGCTACGCGATCGCGCGCCGAGCTCGGGCGTGGGGCCGCGCGCGGCGCCTCGGCGATGACCTCGCGCAGCAGCGAAGCATCACGCGGCACGCCGAGTTCGCGCAACTCGTGGAGCAAGGGGGACAGGGCAGCGCGCTGGATCTCGTCCAACTGCTCCCACGCCCAGGCACGGTCGGCCTCGCTCATCCCGTGCAGCAGCAGGGCAGCGGAGCGCTGCGCCGAACCACCGGCGGCGGGTGCGACGGCCTGTTCGAACAGCACGCTCACCGGCCGCTCCTGGCGGTCGGGCCGTCAATGTCGGCCTGCGCCATCCAGGTTCGCAGCTGCGCCATGCTGGCTTCACGCTGCGCTGCGCTCATGGGTTGCGCCGGTGCCGTCGCACGGCCCTTGAGTCGCACGAACAGGCCGGCCATGAGGACGGCCGCGAGGGCGAGCACGCCGGCCAGGGACTGAACCACCGTCCACGGGCGGGCCGAGGCGCTGTTCGATTCGCTGTCGTTCGTCACGACGCTGGCGGCGGTGGCCGCAGCGGCGGCGGGCATCTGGCTCGCGACGGCGGGTGCCGCCACGACATTGGCCGCCAGGCCTTCCAGCGGCTGGACGACCACCACGTCGCCGCGCTCCCGCGACGCGCCCACGGCGCTGCTCAACAGCTGGCGAACCTGCTCGACCTGCGCCGGGTTCAAGGGCGCGCGCAGGATCGCCAGGGCCTGCAGGCGGGTCACCGCACCCGGGCTGGAGACGACCTGCTCGACGCGGCGGCCGAGCTGGTAGTCGACTTCGCGGTGAACGCTCCCCGGAGCGCCTGTGTCAGTGCCGGCGTTCGCACCGCCGCGGCCGCCGCTGCTGTCCCGCGTGGTCTCGCGCTCCCGCAGCACGACACCGGCCGGGCCTTCGCCCGCCGGCGCCGCCGGCGTGAGCACGTCCTCGGTCGTCACGCGGACCTGGTTCATGTCGATCGTGACGTCGACGCTGGCCAGCGCCTGGCCGGGCCCGAAGGCCTTGTCGAGCAGGGTGTTGGCCTTGTGCGAGAGGTACTGCTCGATCTCGCGCTTCACCTCCATGCGCATCGAGGCCGGGGCGGCGCCGCCGGCCGTGTCCTCGCCCTCCTGCGTCAGGGCCACGCCCTGGTCGCTGACGATGGTCACGTCGCGCGTCTCGATGCCCGGCACCGCGGCCGCCACCAGGCGCTGGATGCCGCGCACCTGCTCGCGCCGCAGGGCCCGCCCTTCGTGCAGCGTCAGGGTGATCGAGGCCTTGGCGCGGTTCTGCTCGCGCTTGAACAGGCCCTCGTCCGGGAACGCGAGGTGCACGCGCGCCGACTCCACCTCGGCGAGCGAGAGGATGGTGCGCGTCAGCTCGCCCTGCAGCGCCCGCTGGTAGTTCACCTTCTGGGCGAACTCCGTCATGCCGAAGTCGGAGTTGTTGAACAGCTCGAAGCCGACGGCGCCGTGCAGCGGCAGGTCCTTGCCCATCAACTTGAGCCGCGTCTGGTGCACGGTGGCGCGGTCGACCAGGATGGTGGTGCCGTCGTCGCCCAGGCGATACGGCACCTTCATCTGATCGAGCTCGCGAGTCATGGCCGCGGCATCCTGAGCCGACAGTTTCGAGAACAGCACCTCGTAGTCCGTGTGCCAGGCCCACCAGCCGATTGCCAGCGTCGCAGCCAGGATGACGGCCACGCCGAGCCCCAGGCCCCAGCGCGCTCCGCGGCCCAGGCCGCCCCACAACGATTTCATGTCCATCTTCTTGTCCTTGAACGGGACCGATCAGCTCCTGGCGGCTCAGCGCCGCCCCGGGCTTCTTCACCACCACCAGCAGCGGGCGCTCGTCCCACTTCGGGTGCGGCACCGCGATGCAGGCGGCCATCGCGACGGCCGGGTGCGCCATGGCGATGTTCTCCAGGTCGATCGAGCCTATCCATTCGCCGCCGGACTTGATCACGTCCTTGCTGCGGTCGGTGATCTGCATGAAGCCGTCGGCGTCTATCGTGGCCACGTCGCCGGTCGGGAACCAGCCGTCGACCAGGGGATCGCCGCCCTCGCCCTTGAGGTACCGGGAGACCACCCAGGGCCCGCGCACCAGCAGCTCGCCGCTGGCCCGGCCGTCCCACGGCAGCTCGCGGCCGTCCTCGCCGACGATCTTCATGTCGATGCCGAACACCGCCCGGCCCTGCTTGGCCTGGATGGCCTCGCGCTCGCCTTCGGGCAGGGCGAGCTGGTGGCCCTTGAGCACGCCGGCGGTGCCGAGCGGACTCAGCTCGGTCATGCCCCAGGCGTGCAGCACCTGCACGCCATGGCGCTGCTGGAAGCTCTTCATCATCGCCGGCGGGCAGGCCGAGCCGCCGATGACGGTGCGCTTCATCGTCGTGAACCTCAGGTCGTTCGCGTCCACATGCGCAAGCAGGCCTTGCCATACCGTGGGCACGCCGGCCGAGAGGGTGACCCCCTCGGCCTCGAACAGCTCGTGCAGCGACCGGCCATCCAGCGCCGGGCCGGGGAAGACCAGCTTGGCGCCGGCCAGGCAGGCGGCATACGGCAGGCCCCAGGCGTTGACGTGGAACATGGGCACGACCGGCAGGATCACCTCGCGCGCCGAGACGTTGAGCGCGTCCGGCAGCGCGACGGCCATGGTGTGCAGCAGCGTCGAGCGGTGGCTGTACAGCACGCCCTTGGGATGGCCGGTGGTGCCGCTGGTGTAGCACAGCGATGCGGCGGCGTTCTCGTCGAACGACGGCCAGTCGTAGGCGTCGCTGGCGGCGTCGACCAGCTCCTCGTAGCACAGCAGGCCGCGGATCGAGCTGCCGGCCGGCATGTGCGCGCGGTCGGTCATGGCGACGAAGAGCTTCACCGTCTTGAGCTGTGGCGCGACCTTCTCGACCAGCGGCAGGAACGTCAGGTCGAAGAACAGCACGGTGTCCTCGGCGTGGTCGGCTATCCAGGCCATCTGCTCGGCATGCAGGCGCGGGTTCAGCGTGTGCAGGACAGCGCCCGAGCCGGACACCGCGTAGTACAGCTCCATGTGGCGGTGGCCGTTCCAGGCCAGCGTCGCCACGCGATCGCCGCGTTGCACGTTCATCGATGCCAGCACGTTGGCCAGCCGCCGCGCCCGCGCGGCGAGCTCGCGGTAGGTCAGGCGATGCAGGTCGCCTTCGACCCGGCGGGACACCACCTCCTGGTCGCCATGGTGGCGCTCGGCGTGGCGCAGCAGCGACGAGATCAGCAGCGGCTGCTGCATCATCAGTCCGTTCATGTCATTCCTTTCGATGGTCGGCGCGTGCAGCGGCCGCCGGGCCGCCCCGAGGAGGCCGCGGCCCCTGTCCAAGGCAGGGACTGCCGCGCCGGATGCCCGCTCAATCGGGCTTGAAATTGATCGACTTCAGCAGCGAGGCCTGGCGCTCGTAGGACACCCGCAAGGTCTTGGCGAGGTCTTCGCTCGTCACGCTCAGCCCCGGCTCCATGCCGAGCGCCGCCAGGCGGTCCTTCATCGCCGGGGCCTGCATGGCCTTGAGCGCCAGTTCGCGCAGGTGCGCCTGCACGGGCGCCGGCACGTCGGGCGTGACCCACAGGCCCACCCAGGCGACGGCGTTCATGGCGGGGTAGCCCTGCTCCTCGAAGGTCGGCACGTCGGGCAGGGCCGCCAGGCGCTGCGGTGTGGTCACTGCCAAGGCCTTGAGCTTGCCGGCCTTGATCATCGGCACCGAGGTGGCCGGTCCGTCGAACATGAACTGCACGTGGCCGCCGATCACGTCCTGCAGCGCCGGCGGCGAGCCCTTGTAGCCGATGTGGCTCATGTCCAGCCCGGCCAGGCCGTTGAACTCCACGCCGAGCGTGTGCGAGATCGTGCCGGTGGTGTAGGAAGCGACGCTGACCTTGCCCGGATTCGCCTTGATGTAGGCCACGGCCTCCTTCAGCGTGGCTGCCGGCACCTGCGGCCCGCCCACGAAGACCAGGCCGCTGCGGGTCAGCTGGGCGATCGGCCTGATGTCCTTGAACGGGTCGTAGCGTGGCTTGGCCAGGTGCGGGATCTCGCTGACGATGCCGCTGATGTGCACCATCACCGTCTGCCCGTCGTGCGGCGCGGCGAGCAGTTCGTTGACCCCCAGCATGCCGACGGCGCCGGGCTTGTTGTCGACGATCACCGGCTGGTTCAGCGCCGGCTGTAGCGCTTCGGCGAGCAGCCGGCCGACGACGTCCAGCGTGCCGCCCGGCGGTGCGGGCACGACGATGCGCAGGGGCTTGTCGGCCTGGGCGCCGGCATGGCCGCCGACGAAGGCCAGGGCGGCCAGCGCGAGGCCGCGGCAGACCCGGGCCGCGATGCGGGTGGACCACTTCATCTTCGCTCCTCAGGCCGCCTGGCGCAGGGGCGCGCCGCGCTGGCCGGGCTGGCGGTTCGGGGCGTAGCCCAGGGCCGCCAGCGTCTCGTCGGCGTTCGCGTAGCGGGTGCCGATCTTGTAGATGGCTCGCGCCTCCTGGCCGCTGGCCACGTCGCGACCCAGCTCCCGGGCCACGCGGACCAGCTGCTCGATCTGCTTGACCGAGCCCATCCTCTCACCTTTGCGGCCCCACAGGTTGTCCTCGATGCCGCAGCGGGCGTGCAGGCCCATCGCCATGGCCATGGTGTTGACCGGCAGCACGTTGCGCATGATGGTCTCCAGCGTCAGGCAGGCCCCGTCGGGCACCCGGCGGATGAATTCCATCATGTTGTAGGGGCTGGGGCCGTCGAAGCCGCCGCCGATCGCGACCCAGGTCAGGTTCAGCGGGCCGGTGTAGGCCCCGCGCCGGATCAGGCGCTCGACGGTCTCGAGCTGGGCCACGGTGGCGAGCTGGAAGTGCGGCTGGATGCCGGCCGCCTGCAGGCGCTTCAGGTGCTCCTCGACCCAGCCCGGGCCGGCCGGCACCGTCATCTCGCGGTAGGCCTGGTAGACGGCCGGTCGCTCGAACGAGGTGCCGGCGTAGTCGTCGCCGCTCATCAGCTCGACGATGTTCATCTGGTTGGTGTTGATGGCGATCGTCACCTGGTCGGGCTTGGGGTCCAGCTCGGCGAGCATGTGGCGGGTGTCATCGGAGAGCCACTTGGCATCGGCGCCTTCGCCCTCGGGCGAGAAGGAAATCGAGCCGCCGACCTGGACGATCATGTCGGGCACCGCCGCCTTGACGCCGGCGATCAGCTCGTTGAACTTGGACAGGCGCTTGCTGCCCTTGCCATCGAGCTCGCGCACGTGCAGGTGCAGCACGGTGGCGCCGGCGTTGTAGCAGTCGACGGCCTTTTGCACCTGCTCGGCCATCGTCAGCGGGATGTCCTCCGGGAAGTCCTGGGGCTCCCATTCCGGGCCGTACGGCGCGACGGTGATGACCAGCTTGTCCTGGTTCTCGGGCAGCAGAGAATCGTCGAGGAAGTTCATGCGCGTCTTTCGTGGGCGGTGATCGATGCGGCATGTTGGTTCCAGCGGCGGGGCGGCGATGTGCACACCGCGACCGGCGCTTACCGATTGGCGCCAACAGCCTGGCATCGACGGCGGCGTCGCCCCGCGCCGCCCTGCAGCGCGTCGCGCGGTTCGTTTCGATTTCCTACTTCACTACACGCGCAAACAGGCAAATTGATGCGGGTGTGCGATGGCCGTGCCGGAGGTGAGCAGTCGCGCCCACGCATCGACCAGCGAACCGGGCGTGCCGGCCAGGGCCTCCAGGTTCAGCCGATGCTCCCGCTCCACGGCTTCGTACAGAAACCAGGACAAGTGGACGTAAGGCTCGACCTGCGCGCGCACGAGGTCGGTGACAGAGATGAAGGTCGTCATGAAGGCTCTCCGTGACAGGTAGGGCCGTCCCGGCCGGCTTGGCTGCGCCTGCCGGCCGGGACGGCGTTGTGCTGCGCCTTGCGTTGCGCTCGGCCGGCTACAGGGAAGGCGTCGACTCGGCCTGGGCGGTGGACGGCAGCAGGTCGATGGCAGTCGGTGGACTGGGCGCCTGCAGCGCGGCGCGAGGCATGACCAGCAGGTCGCACCTAGACATCGCCAGCAAGCGGCGCGTGGAACTGCCGAGCAGGAACTCCGCCATGGCGGACTCGCCTTGCTTGCCGACGACGATCAGGTCCGCGCCCACTCTGTCGGCGTGCGCCAGGGAGCATTCCCATGCCGGGCTCGGGCGCCCGTCGTCGCTCAGCCGGCCAGGGTCCGCGCCCGAGCTGGCCGCCAGGCCCTCCATGCGGAAGGGCGGTTCGCTGCCGTTCATTTCCGTGTGCGAGCCGGGAGCGTGGACCACGTGGAGCTCCGCAGAGCGCACCAGGCCGGCGGCTGCCTGTAGGCAGGCGCGCGAAGAGGCCGTCAGGTCGACCGGAACGAGGATGCTGCGATAAAGGCCTTCGACCGGCTGCTTGACGACGAGCATGGCGCGACGGCACAGGCGCAGGAGCCGGTCGGCGGTGCTGCCGGTTTCCAGGTGCCCGGTGGACGTTCGCCCGCGCTGGCCGAAGACGACCAGGTTGGCTTCTTCCGAGGCGCGAAGGACCTCGTCGAAGGCCTCCCCGACGACGACCTCGAAGTGCGCCGGCACACCGTACCGGCCGGCGGTCTCCGCGGCGAATCCGCGGAGCGTCGACCTCGCCTGCGCCTCCTTCAGCTCGAGGTCGATGGACGGTGCGAACCACTGCTGCAACGCCCTGCAGCCCGCCGCATCGACGACGTGCAACAGCGTCAGGCGAGCGCCATGGTGCCCGGCCAGGAGCGCGGCCTGGCGAACCGCGAAAGTGGCGTGCTCCGAAAAGTCGGTCGCCACGAGGATCGATGGGTACTGTTTCATCTGGATCTCCTTGCGTTCGACGCACTGCGTCGCAGGGCGCCGGTGGTCGAGTCGCCGCTAGGTCCTGTAGTCCCCGCTCGCTTCGGGCTGGAAGATGACGGCCAGCACCTCGGCGGTCCGCTCGTCCCCGGCGGGCGTGCGCCAGCGGGCCCGCTCACCCACGCGCAAGCCCAGAAGGCTGGAGCCGGCAGGCGAGAGCACCGAGACGAAACCTTCTGACGGGTCCGCGTCCTGCGGGTAGCAAAGCGTCAGGTTCTGGTGACGGCCATCGGGGAAGGTCAGCAAGACCCTGGAATACATCGTGACGATGTCAGGCGGTATGGCGCGGGACGGCACCTGATGGGCCGATTGCAGAACGGCTTCGATGGAGTCCGCGTCGAGCCGGGAGTGCACATCGGTGCGCGCCAGGATCGACAGGCGGGAGTGGTCGAGTTCAGTGAGGGTGCGTTCGAGTGCCAGGGCTTCCATGGTGCTTCCTTTCGATGCGTGGCGTGAGGCATGCCCGCCATGCTGGCCGCAGGCGGGCGCAGGCCATCCCGATCGCCGTGCGCGGCGAATCAGGCAGGAGGTGCGGGGGGAAAGATCCGGCAGGAAGCCGTCCGGCGCTCAGTGCGCGGGACGGCGACCTGCCGCGTCAGGAAAGGAAGGCCGGAACGCCGTCGGCGCGGCGCGAGCAGCATCCCGAGGGCTCGGACAGCGCCGCACAGCCCGCACGCAGACTCACGCACCGTGTGGTGCGGGGCCTGGGTTCGGCGATGAGGGCGCTGGAGCGGGACATGGGTTCGGTGCAGACCAGGAAGGTGTGCGTGGACCATAGCATGGGGTCGCTGCGCTCCCGAACGCCGTGCCACGAGTCGCACTGCGGTGTGGGGTCTACCTGAACGAACCGTGATCGCGGGGCACAGCGCGGCGCCCGAAGTATCGTGCTCGCATGAACGTCCACGAATTCGCCGTCGCCAGCTTGAGCGACCACCGCCTGTTCGCCTTCCTGGACCTGGCGGGCACCTTCGCGTTTGCCATCAGCGGCGCCGTGGCGGCCAAGGACCGCAACCTCGACGGCTTCGGCATCATGGCGGTGGCCTTCACGGTCGCCTGTGGCGGAGGCGTGATGCGCGACCTGTGCCTCGGCGTGGTGCCGCCTGCCGGGCTCAGCGAATGGCAGTACCTGGCGACGGCGCTGTGCGCGGCGGCCCTGACGATGGCGGCGGGCCGCCTCGTCACGCGACTCGCGCATCCGGTGATCCTTTTCGACTCGCTGGGCCTCGGGCTCTTCGCGGTCACCGGCGCACAGAAGTCCCTGCTCCTGGGCCACAACGCCGAGGTGGCCCTGCTGCTCGGGATGGTGACGGCGGTGGGCGGAGGCGTCGTGCGCGATGTCCTGCTCAACCGCGTGCCGGTGGTGCTGAAGCGAGAGATCTATGCCTCGGCTGCGCTGGTCGCAGCGGCCATCGAAGTGGCCGGCGAGCGCCTCGGGTGGACCTCCAGCTGGCGGACGTGGTTGGCGCTGGGCGCCTGCTTCACCTTGCGCTACCTGTCGCTGCACTACGGGTGGAACCTGCCTCGCTTCTCCGGTCGCCAGGAGGATCAGCCGGATGAAGGCCGGCCTGGCTGACGCGCCATCCGGCTCGGCCCAACTCTTCCGCCAGATAGGCCGCCGTCCGCGAGGCGGCGTGCGAGGCGACGACGTCCGGCGTGCCGCTGGCCACGATGCGGCCGCCCTGCGGGCCGGCGCCCGGGCCCAGGTCGATGACCCAGTCGCTGCTGGCGACGACGCGCATCTCGTGCTCCACCACGATCACGCTGTTGCCCGCGTCGACCAGGCCGTGCAGCTGCGCCATCAGCTTGTCGACGTCGCCGGGATGCAGGCCGGTCGTCGGCTCGTCGAGCACGTAGAGCGTGTCGCCGTGCTGGGTGCGCTGCAGTTCGGTGGCGAGCTTGATGCGCTGCGCCTCGCCGCCGGAAAGCTCGGTCGCCGGCTGGCCGAGGCGCAGGTAGCCCAGGCCTATGCCCTGCAGCAGGGCCAGCGGCCGGTGCAGGGCGGGCTCTTCGGCGAAGAAGACCGCGGCCGCGTCGACGGTCATGGCCAGCACGTCGGCGATGGTCTGCTCCCGGTAGCGCACCTTCAGCGTGGCCTCGTTGTAGCGCTTGCCATGGCAGGCCGGGCAGGGCGCATACACGCTCGGCATGAAGAGCAGCTCGACGCTGACGAAGCCCTCGCCCTCGCAGGTCTCGCAGCGCCCCTTCGCGACGTTGAAGGAGAAGCGCCCGGCATCGAAGCGGCGCGAACGCGCGGCGGGCGTGGCCGCAAAGAGCCGCCGCACATGGTCGAAAAGGCCGGTGTACGTGGCCAGGTTCGAACGCGGCGTGCGGCCTATCGGCTTCTGGTCCACGCGCACCAGGCGCCCGATGCGCTCCATGCCGCCGGCGATGTGGCCGCCGGTGGTCTGCAGCGCATCCTGGTCGCCCGGCTCGTCGTCCTCGTCAGCCGCGGCAGGCTCGTGTCCCAGGTGCCTGCTGACCAGCTCGACCAACGCCTGGCTCACCAGCGTGGATTTGCCCGAGCCGGAGACGCCGGTGACGGCGGTGAAGACACCGAGCGGAAGCTTCACCTCCAGGCGGTGCAGGTTGTTGCGGCTCAGGTCGGCCAGGTGCAGCCAGCCGTCCGGCTCACGGCGCGCACGGCGCCGGTCCGCCGACCCCGCGAACAGATAGCGCCGGGTCTGTGACTCCGCCACGCCGGCCAGGCCTTCGGGCGGGCCGCTGTAGAGCACCTGCCCGCCATGCTCGCCGGCCGCTGGCCCGACATCGACGAGCCAGTCGGCCTGGCGCATCACGCCCAGGTCGTGCTCGACGACGTAGACCGAATTGCCCGAGGCCTTCAGGCCCTTCAAGGCGTCGAGCAGCGCCTCGCCGTCGGCGGGGTGCAGGCCGGCCGAGGGCTCGTCGAGCACGTAGATGACGCCGAACAGGTTCGAGCAGATCTGCGTGGCCAGGCGCAACCGCTGCAGCTCGCCCGAGGACAGAGTAGGCGTGCTTCGGTCCAGGCTCAGGTGACCCAGGCCGAGTGCCAGCAGCGGGCGAACGCGCACCAGCACGTCGTCGACGATCCGCTGGGCCGCCAGGCGCTTTTCTTCCGACAGGTCCGGCGTGCGCCTCACGTCGGGCGAGGCGGCGTGCGAGGCTCCGCCGGCCGCCACGCGCTGCGCCCGGTGGCGCGCCGACGCCGCCCGGCTCAGCGGCTCGGCAGCCGAGGGGCGAGCCGGCTCGCTCAAGGCCCGCGCCAGCTGGCCGGCCAGCCTTTCCAGCGGCCAGGCCGAGAGCTCGGCGATGTCCAGCCCGGCGAAGGTGACGGCCAGGGCCTCGGGCTTGAGCCGCTTGCCGTGGCAGACCGGGCAGGGGCCGCCAATCATGTAGCGCGACACGCGCCGCTTCATCATCGCGCTCTGGGTCGTCGCGAAGGTATGCAGTACATAGCGGCGCGCGCTGGTGAAGGTGCCCTGGTAGCTGGGTTCGGTCTTGCGTCGCAGGGCCTCGCGGGTTTCTGCCGGCGTGAAGCCGGCATAGACCGGAACGGTCGGCTGCTCTTCGGTAAAGAGGATCCATTCGCGCGTCTTGCGCGGCAGCTCGCGCCAGGGCTTGTCCACGTCGTGCCCGAGGGTGACCAGGATGTCACGCAGGTTCTGGCCATGCCAGGCCGGCGGCCAGGCGGCGACCGCGCGCTCGCGGATCGAAAGCGAATCGTCCGGCACCATCGAGGCCTCGGTCACGTCGTAGACGCGCCCCAGGCCGTGGCAGTGGGGGCAGGCGCCCTGCGGCGTGTTGGGCGAGAAGTCCTCGGCGAACAGCATGGGCTGGCGCGTCGGATAGCGCCCGGCCCGCGAGAAGAGCATGCGCAGCAGGTTGGACAAGCCCGTCACGCTGCCGACCGACGAGCGGGCGCTCGCCGTGCCTCGCTGCTGCTGCAAGGCGATCGCAGGCGGCAGGCCCTCTATCGAATCGACCGCCGGCACGCCGACCTGGTCGAGCAGGCGCCGCGCATACGGCGCCACCGATTCGAAATAGCGGCGCTGCGCTTCCGCGTAGATCGTGCCGAAGGCCAGCGAGGACTTGCCCGATCCCGAGATGCCGGTGAAGACCACCAGGGCATCGCGCGGGATGTCCACATCCACGTTCTTCAGGTTGTGCTCGCGCGCGCCGCGCACGCGGACGAAGCCTTGGGGCGAGCGAGGAAGGTCCATCTTCACGGGCGGGACGTGGCAAGCGGCAAGCCCGAGCCGCTTCACCAGGCGCCCTGTCTTCCCGATCAGTCCCCGGTCTCGCTCGGGGCGAATCTCTTCGGCAGCAGCCACGACAGGGCCGATGACGACTTGCGGTACGCCCGCGACGCAGGCGCGGTGAACTCCACTTCCGTGCCCGTTTCCGCACTGCTGCGGACGGTGAGCTTGCCCCCGACGAGCTCTGCCCGTTCACGCATGCCGCTCAAGCCGAAGTGACCTTCCTTCTGGCCCGCGCGCAGCACCTCGGGGTCTATCCCGTGGCCGTCGTCTCGCACCCGCACGCGCAGCTGCCGCGTGTCGTAGCGGATCTCGACGTCGATCAGCTTGGCATCGGCGTGGTGGAAGGCGTTGCGCAGCGCCTCGCCGCAGATGCGGAAGACCTCGTCGCGCACGATCGGATGCAGGGCCTGCGGCGGGCCCTGCACCTCGACATGCGCGGCAGTCGCGCCGCCGCTCTCCTTGGCCAGACCCTCGGCGAGCGCCCGCAACGGGTCCGCGAGGTTGTTGGTCTCCACGGTCGAGGCCCTGAGCCCTTGGACGGTGTCGCGGCCCTCGGTGATCGCCTCGGCCACGCTGTCGATGGCGCTCGCGAGGACCTGCCTGGATTCGCGCGGGCGATCGGGCAGCAGGTTGAAGGCGGCCTGGAACTGCAGCAGCAGCCCGTGGAACCGCTGCAGCAGGGTGTCGTGCAGGTCGCGCGCGATGCGCGTGCGCTCGGCCACGCGCGCCTCCAGCGTGGCCTCGAACTGCCGGTGCAGCCGCCGTATGCGCATGTGCAGCCAGAGCTGGAACCCCGCCCAGGCCAGGCCGATCAGCAGGGCCGCGCCGGCCAGGCGGAACCAGGTCGTCTGGTAGAAGGCCGGCTGGATGGAGAAATCGAGCTGCGCTCCATCCTCGTTCCACACGCCGCTGTTGTTCGCCGCCTTGACTCGGAAGCGGTAGTTGCCGGGTGACAGGTTCGTGTAGGTGGCCTGCCGCTTGTCGACGGCTTCCAGCCAATCGCTGTCATGCCCTTCCAGCCGGTAGCGAAAGCGAGTGCTTTTCGGGTCCGCCAGGGTCAGGGCGGCGAAATCGATCGTGACGTCGCGGGCCAGCGGGGGCAGGCGAAGACCCGGGGTGACGGCATAGGGTTTCTGATCGGCGGCCAGCGCCGTGATGTGGACCGGCGGCGGCACCGGATTGAAGGGCAGGTGATCGGGGTCCACCCATTCGAGCTCGACGCCCGCCACGAACCAGAGCCTTCCGTCCCGCCCCTTGGCCACGGGGGGATTGAAGGAGGCCTGGCCTCCCATCAGGACCGGCACGCCGTCCGCGCCATCCCACAGCTTCGGCGTCACGCGGCGGCTGGGGTCGGCCATCCACGCGGCGAGGTCGTCACGCGCTATGCGCGCCAGGCCGCAGCCCATGTACATCCACAGGGCTCCGTTGTCGTCGAGCGTCGACCATTGGATCTTGTTGCAGGGCAGGCCGTTGGCGACCGAAAGGGTCGTGGCTCGCCCATCCTTGATCCGGCTGAGGCCGCTGGCCACGGTCGCCGCCCACACCGCCCCCTCGGCATCGAGCCGCAGGCCCGCGACAGGGCCGGCAGCCAGGCCCTGCGCCGCCGTGTAGGTCGCATCCACCTGGCCGTCCTTGAAATGGAACACCCCGCCGTCTTCCCAGAACGCCAACCACACTCCGCCGCCCCGATCGGCGGCGATGGCCTGGGCCTGTCGCGGGCGACCGAAGGTGGACCACGGAACGGTCTCCACCAAGCGCCCCCTGTGCAGCCGCAGCAGGCCGTTGGCGCTCGACAGCCAGAGGTTGCCCTCCGCATCCCCCGTGATGGAGTAGATCTCGCCGCCGGGCACCCCATCGGCCGCGACGAAGCGGTCCTTGGCGAAGTAGACGAGGCCCTTGGCCGTGCTCACCCAAAGTCGCCCGTCGGCGTCCTCGTACTGCGATTGCACGTGGGAGTCGGGCAGCCCGTCGCGCTCCTTGTAGACGGTGAGCCGGCCGTCCTTCCACCGCGCCAGTCCATCGTTCGTGGCCACCCAGATGCTGCCGTCGGTGGAGGCGACGACGGACTGCGCGATCTCGTCGGGCAGGCCCTGTTTCGTCGAAACGGTGGTGACGGGCAGCTTGCGGAAGCGGTCCACCCCTCTCTCGCTGCCGTACCAGACGTTGCCTTCGCGGTCCTCGAACAGGGTGCAGGCGATGTTGCCGGACAGGCCCTCCGCCCGCGTGAAGGTGTCTGCCCGGCCGTCCTTGACATGGATCAGGCCGAGGCCTTCGGTGCCGATCCACAGGCCCCCGTCGCGATCACGCAGCAGCTTGTTCGACTTGATGTCGCGGTCGGCCATCCATGAGTCGGACCTGGAGGCCAGCTGGAACCGGTGGGGCACCAGATGGTCGCCGGCCAGCTGGCCGAGCCCCGCGCTGCGGATGCCGACCAGGAGCTGGCCATCGGCCGTCGTGGTCAGGTCGCCTACGCGCATGCCGGGCATCGCGTACCTGCGTGGCGTCCCGGGGCTCCATCGCCAGACACCGGTTTCTGCGCCCACCCACAACGTCCCGGCGCGGTCCTCGGCGAGGCTCCAGACGAAGGAGCCGAATCCGCCCTCCGGTTCGGAGCACTGCACCTGGCCGGCCCGAACGGCGCACAGCAGCGAGCGCTCCGGGTGCAGGCCGGCCCAGGCGGTTCCGTCGCGGTCGATCGCCCCCGCCCAGACGGTGCCTTCGCGATCCTCCAGCAGCGAGGTCACGAAGCCCTTGCCGATCTGCGGATACCGGTGGACGAACTCCCGTCCGTTCCAGCTCGCCAGGCCCTCGAAGGTGCCTATCCACAGGGTGCCGTCGCGCGACACCAGCAAGCTGTAGGGACTGCTCGGCAGCGACTGGCCGTCCGGTGGCTCCCAGCGCACGAATCGAACGCCGTCGAAGCGAAACAGGCCGAACAGCCCGGCGATCCACAGGTAGCCGTCGGGCGTCTGAGCCATCGAGAAGACCAGGCCCAGCATGGCGCCTTCCCGCGCCGTCCAGGCGCTGTGCGCGTACTGGGCGATCTGCCGCGGCAGGTCGAGCGCGGGGGCCGGGCCGGGCGCCGTGACCAGTGCCGATGCCAGGAGCAGGCCTGGCAGGAGACGTCTTTCACCTGGGCCTACGAGTCGACTCACGGGGATCCTTCGCCAGGGGCGGCACGACAACAGCGTATCGCGAAAAGGGCCGCTGTCGCGTGGACGGGATCGTCGTCGGGATGACGCCTTGTCGGTCCCCTCATTCGCCGATCTCGCTGGGCGAAGCTTTCCTGGGCAGCAGCCACGACAGGGCGGGCGGGGGCTTGCGGTAAGCCCGCGACGAAGGCGCACTGAACTCCACTTCCGTGCCTGTCCCCACGCTGCTTCGGACGACGAGCTTGCCGCCGGCCACTTCGGCACGCTCGCGCATCCCGCCCAGGCCGAAGTGCCCTTCCTTCTCGCCCCGGCGAACCACCTCGGGGTCTATCCCCTTGCCGTCGTCGCGCACCCTCACGAGCAGCTGCCGCGCTTCGTAGTGGATCTCGACGTCGATCCGCTTCGCCTCGGCGTGGCGGAAGGCATTGCGCAGCGCCTCGCCCGCGATGCGGCAGGTCTCGTCGCGCACGATCGGATGCAGGGCCTGCGGCTGGCCGTGGACATAGACTCGCGCCGAGGTCGCACCGCCGCCCTCGTGGCCAAGCTCCTCGGCGAGCGCCCGCAAGGCGTCCGCCAGGTTGTTCGTCTCCACGGTCGAGGTCCGCAGGCCCTGCACGGTGTCGCGGCCCTCCGTGATCACCTCGGCCACCTGGTCGATGGCGTCCGTGAGGACCCGCTTCGATTCGCGCGGGCGATCGGGCAGCAGGTTGGACGCGGCCTGGAACTGCAGCAGCAGGCCGTGGAAACGCTGCAGCAAGGTGTCGTGCAGGTCGCGGGCGATGCGCGTGCGTTCGGCGACGCGTGCCTCCAGCGTCGTCTCGAACTGCCGCTGCAGCCGCCGGATGCGCAGGCGCAGCCAGAGCTGGAAACCCGCCCAGGCCAGGCCGATCAGCGCGACCGCCGATGCGACCCGAAACCAGGTCGTCTGGTAGAAGGCCGGCTGGATCGAGAAGTCCAGTTGCGCGCCTTCCTCGTTCCACACGCCGCTGTTGTTGGCGGCCTTCACGCGGAAGCGGTAGTGGCCGGGCGGCAGGTTCGTGTACGTCACCAGGCGCCTGTCGACGGCCTCCTGCCAGTCGGTGTCGTGCCCTTCGAGCTTGTAGCTGAAGCGAACGCTGCGCGGGTCGGCGAGGCTGAGCGCCGCGAACCCGATGGCGATGTCGCGGACCAGCGGCGGAAGGCCCGGGCCATTGGCGACCGCATAGGGCTTGTGGTCGGCCACCAGGGTCTCGATGTGGACCGGCGGGGGCACCGGGTTGGATGACATGTGGTCGGGCGCGAACACCTGGACCTCGCCCACGCCCACCGACCAGAGCTTGCCGTCCGGCCCTTTGGCCACGGGAGGCGTGAAGTAGGCCGGTGATTCCAGCTGGATGGGAACGCCGTCGGCGCCGCCCCACAGCTTGGTCGTCACCCGGCGGGCCGGGTCGGCGATCCACGCGGCCAGGTCGTCGCGCGAGACCCGCACCAGGCCGCAGACCGTGTACAGCCACAGCGACCCGCTGTCGTCCAGGGCCGACCAGTGGATCGAGTTGCAGGGCAGGCCGTTGGCGACGGAGAGCGTCGTGACGCGGCCATCCTTGATCCTGCTGAGGCCGCCTTCTCCGGTCGCCGCCCAGACGGCCCCTTCGGCATCGAGCCGGAGGCTGCTGGCGTGCACCCCCGCCAGTCCCTGCGCGGACGTGTAGGTCGCCTCGATCTTGCCGTCCTTGAAGAACGACACGCCGCTGCGGTCCCAGAACCCGAGCCACAGCCCGCCTCGGTCGGCAATGATGGTTTGGGCCTGTTTCTGGTGACCGAGCGTGGCCCACCCCACGTTCTCGACGAACCGGCCCCGGTACAGGCGGGCCAGGCCCTTGTTGCCGGACAGCCAGAGGTTGCCTTGCCCATCCCCGGTGATGGAGTAGATCTCGGTGCTGGGCCCGGCGTCGACCGTGACGAAGCGGTCGTTCGCGAAGTAGGCCAGGCCCCGGGCCGTGCTCACCCAGAGTCGCCCGTCGGCGTCCTGGTACTGGGCATGCACGTGCAGATCGGGCAGGCCTTCGCGCTCCTTGTAGACGATGGCCCTGCCGTCCTTCCAGCGCGCCAGGCCGTCGTTCGTGGCCACCCACACGCTGCCGTCGGTGGTGGCGAGCACTGACCTCGTCATCTCGTGCGGCAGGCCCTGCTTGCTCGACATCGTGGTCACGGGCAGCTTGCGGAAGCGGTCTATCCCCTTGTGGCTGCCGAACCAGACATTCCCTTCACGATCCTCGAACAGGCTGCAGGCGATGTTGCCGGACAGGCCGTCCGACCGCGTGAACGTGTCGGCCTGTCCGTCCTTGACATGGATGAGGCCCAGGCCTTCGGTGCCTATCCACAGGCCGCCGTCGCGGTCGCGCAGCAGCTTGTTGGACTTGACGTCGAGGTCGGGGATCCGTTGGTCGGGATTGCCGGCGAGACGCAGCGGCTGGGGCACGAGCCGTCCGCCGGCCAACTCCTTCAGCCCCCCGCCCATCACGCCGACCAGGACGTGGCCTTCGGGGGTCGTGGTCAGGTCTCCCACACGCTGGCCGGGCATCGGATAGAGGCGCGGCGACCCGGGGGTCCATCGCCAGACGCCGGTTTCTGCGCCCACCCACAACGTCCCGTCGCGGTCCTCGGCGAGGCTCCAGACGAAGGCGCCGAATCCCTTC
This sequence comes from Ideonella flava, assembly GCF_051857595.1. Taxonomy (NCBI): domain Bacteria; kingdom Pseudomonadati; phylum Pseudomonadota; class Betaproteobacteria; order Burkholderiales; family Sphaerotilaceae; genus Ideonella; species Ideonella flava. The sequence goes on along the minus strand of NZ_JBPZHD010000001.1, from coordinate 348,860 downwards.
TCCGGCGGCATCGAGCACTGGATCTTCCCGGCGCGAATGGCGCACAGCCGCCCGGATTCGGCGAGAACGCCGGCCCAGATGGTGCCGTCGCGAGCCTCCAGCAAGGACGTCACGAAGCCCTCGCCGATCTCCTCGTGCCGGCGAACGAACTCGCGGCCGTTCCAGCTCGACAGGCCGCTGTAGGTGCCCATCCAGAGCGTGCCGTCGCGCGACACCAGCAAGCTGTAGGGATTGGTCGGCAGCTTCTGGCCGTCCGGCGGCTGCCACTGCACGAACCGCAGGCCATCGAAGCGGAACAGGCCGAACGACCCGGCGATCCACAGGTAGCCGTCGGGTGTCTGCGCCATCGCGAAGACCAGGCCCAGCAGGGCGCCCTCGCGGGCCGTCCACGAGGTGTGCGCGTACTGCGAGATCTGGACCGGCAGATCGACGGCGAGGGCGGGCGATGGCGGCGTGAGCAGCGCCGATGCCAGGAGCAGGCCTGGCACGAGGCGTCTTTCACCAGGGCCTTTCGGTCGACTCACGCGACATCCTTCGCCATTCGACGTACGCCGACAGCGTATCGCGAAATGGCTGGCTGTCCGGCGCACGCAAGCGACGTCGCGGTGACCGACTGCTCGGCCAGCGGCCAGCCCCGGGGCTTGACCCGGGCCGCCGCGCAACTTCAGGGGACGGGCAGCAGCCGCTGCTGCAGCATGTGTCGGGCCACCTTGCGCCCCAGTTCCTCACCCTCTACCTGGTCCGTGCGCCAGTGAATGCCGCCCCAGACGCGCGCATTGGCGCACTCGGCGACGATGTCACGGATGCGCTTGTGCTGGCGCCTGAGTCCCGGCACGGCGGGGCTCGTCATCGTCAGCGCCGGCACCTCCCCGTCACCAAACTGCGCTTCCAGCACCGCCTGGGTAGCGCCCGCATAGCACGCATGGCCTGAGACATAGGCCGGGAACGGCGGTGTCGGGATCGCCGGCTCCCAGGCCTCGTCGGCTGGCAGATCGTCTCGGCCGGCGCCGGTGCGAATCGCCGTCACCGGGCGGAAGTTCTGGTACGCATACTTGGCGTCCCAACACGCCACCAGCGCGTCGGCGCCGGCCATCGCATGCAACGCGAACAGCCGACTGCTGGCGGCGAGATTCAGCCCGCCGGCCTTGGCGAGCTGGGCCGTGATCGGGCTCCATAGCACCACGCCCGAAGGAGTCCAGAAGTTGGCAAGCTGCGTCTGCTCGGCGGTACGAGTCGCGCTTGTCTTGCCCCCCATCTGCTTGACCTCCAGGTAATCGCGCCTGAACGCATCGCTGTCCATGCGCGGCGGCGGCCCCGGCCGAAACTGGGATCCCCGGTCCATCCCCCACGGCTCCACGCTGCCCCAGTGCGGCGCCAGCGCAGGCGCCCCTGCCGCGGGCACCCAGGCCCCTGCGCCGAACGACGCCTTGTAGGTCACCTGCGCATCGGCGCCGTCGTCGCGACGCAGCGCCAGCAGCATCTCGGCCGCGCGCTCGCCGACGACGACGCCATCTTGCCGCGCCGGGGCCGCAGGGATGGCCGCCAGCGAGCGCGTGAGCGCTTCGTCAAGCCGGCCGCGTTGATGGGGGTAGAGCGTGGTGAGTGCGAGATGCGCGGCGCTGGCGGCGGCCGATTCTGCGGACGCGCCGGCTGGTGCCGCAATGGCCTGGCTGTACGGCCTGTAGCGCCGCTCGATCGAGTTGACGGCCTCGAAGATGGCCGTATGCATGATCGCCGCGGCGCGGCTCTGCGCAAGCGCGTTCGCCTTCTCCATCTGCACGACGGCGACCAGTTGCTCGTTCCAGTCGCTCACCACGTCGGCGTGTGCCGGCGCCGTGACTACACACAACGCCAGCGCGAACGCGCGTACCGGGGTTGCATGCTGGAGCCGCACTTTGGAACCTCGCGCTGCGAGGCCTGTTGCGGGCGCCTTCACCGCTGCTGCCTCAGAAAGAGCATCACCGCTTCACTGAAGGCTTGCGGTTGGTCTGCCGGCCAAAGGTGGCGAGCGCCCGGTACGACGACATGCCGACTGCCGCCGATGCATCTTGCCGTCGCATCCGCCATGAGGCGGTATGACACCCGCGTCAACTCGCCTCGCGCGACAACGACCACGGGCTTCAATTGGCCGAGTTGTGCGCAAGCGATGGGAGGCGTCGGATCCGAGTCGAAGAACTCCAATGGCAACGTCCGCGCGTTGTCGATGGTCACCGCCTGTTCCGCCTTCGGCCAGCCATCCAGCGCACCGCTGCGGTTGTCCACGGCATCGAGAACCAGACGCAGTGCCGCCACGTTGTCGCCCGCACGAAGCGCCTTCACCGCCGGCGTGAATGCCGCGTCGCGATCCTCTGCCACCGCCTTGCGGTCGGCCTCTTCGGTGACGACGCTCGCGACGGGAGGTTCATAGACGAATGCGCTCCTCACGAGTTCTGGGTGCTGCAATGCCACGTTGAGCGCGACGACGCCGCCGGACGACCAGCCCACCAGGTGCACCGGGCCGGCACGCAGGCTGCGGATGAACCCGGCCAGATCGTCGGACTGCACCGGTACGCCGATCTTCGGCCATTCAGGGCGCCAGGGCTCGGTGCCGAAGTAGCGCTGGGTGTAGGCGACGACGTGGTACTGCCCGGCCAGCAGTGCGCGCTGCCGGTCCCAGGTTCGGTGGTCGGCAATCGAACCGTGTACCAGGACGACTGTGGGGCCATTGCCCTGCTCGACATAGGCAAGGCGCGCGCCGTTCACGTCGGCGTGGCGAACCGCGCCAGGAAAGCTGGTGCAGGCGACAACGACCATCAGCGATGCTGCGGTGCTGACAGCCGTCGCCCAGGTCCATCGGAATGTAGACATCGTGGCCATCCTTCAGGTCGTGCTTGGGACGACCAACAAGCTATGCCTGGGGAGCGCGCGAGTCTTTAGAGCGTGTTGAAATTTCCGCGAAGAAAACCTCAAGCACGGTCCGGCCCGGACCGTGGCTGCGTCAGGCGCTCAGCGCCTTCGGGAGGCGACGATCGGCAGTGCCGTGGCGCCGGCGGTGTTGTTCGATGTGTGCGCGCCGATCTTCGCCGGGGCATCGCCGAGCACGAACTCGTCGATCAGGCGATTCATCTGCGCGAACGCCGCCTCACCGCACAGCGGCACATGGTTCGGGCTGTCAAAAGGCACCAGCCGCGCACCGGCAATGCTCGACGCGACAAGCCGGCTTTCCTCGAACGGAACCATCGCGTCGTGCGGGTTGTGCAAGACCAATGTCGGGCAACGAACATCGGGCAGGTGCTCGCTGGCATCGTAGTCGGCGACCAGGCGCCGGATGTTCGCCGCCTCCTGTGGCGTGCAGGCGACCCGTTGCATCTCGTTGAACGAATGCATCTCATCCGCGCTGGCGCCCGGGTACATCTGGGAGGTCATGATCTGGCGAAACGCTGCGTTGTCTTGTGCCCAACCGTCTTCGATGAGTCGACAGTAGGCATCGAGATGCTGGGCAGTGATCGACGCCGCGCCGCGCCTCAGACCACCCCGTGCGCAGCAGCCGACCAGCACGAGATGGCTGACGCGCTCGGGGTGCAGCGCTGCAAACCGGATCGCGATCGCCCCGCCGCCCGAGACGCCAAGCAGCGCAAATCGGCCGAGCCCGGCCGCGTCGGCTACCGCTGCCATATCGGATGTCGAGCGCTCCAGCGTCGCCGGCGCCACGCCGCGATCCGACAGCCCCCAGTTGCGGCCGTCATAGCGCACCAGGCGGAAGCGCTGCGACAAGCCTTCAATCCACGGTCCGTAGACGAGGCTGCGCCAGTCCCAGTCGAGGTGAGTCATCCAGTGCGGCGCGCGCAACAGGATCGGGCCTTCGCCGCTTGCCGCGTAGGCGATGCGAGCGCCGTCGGCGCCAGTAGCGAAGCCGATGACTTGCTCGAAGCCGCCCGCAGGGGCGGGCGCGGCCGTTGCGGCGGCGCCCTCGCTCATCAGGCGGTAGCCGCGTTTGGGCACCGTCTGCACGATGCTGTGGGCGGTGTCACCAAGGGCGCGCCGGATCTCGGCGACGCATTGCGCGAGGCTGCCGTCGGTGACGATGACGTCGCCCCACACTGCGCGCATGAGTTCGTCCCGGGTGACGACATGGTTCCGCTGCGTGGCGAGGTAGCGCAGCACCGCCAGCGCCTGCGCGCGCAACTCGACCAGCGCCCCGGATGGATCGCGCAACTCGAGCCGCACGGTGGCGAAGGTGAATCCGCCCAGCGCAATGGTCGTGTCGGTAGCGTCGCTCGACATCGCTTCGCTTCGCTTCGGTAGGCAAGGCCATCATAGGCTGCCGTGACCGGCGCCGCCGGCTGGTCTTCGTGCTGCTGCTCAGTCGTCGAGGAACGTCCAGGTGTCCGCGCCGTCGAATCTGCGCACCCGCACCGAGGCGATCAGGGCCGGATCGAAGTTGCCGAGATTCACCCCGTGCCGCGCCCCGGGCGTCGGGGGCAGCGGCTCCCAGTGCGTGACGCAGCCGCAGGTGCGGCAGTGGATGGTGCTCAGCGTGCGGTCCCCTTGCACATAGGCCGCCGTGTGTTCTGGATGACCTTCGATCTCGACGGTGCCGAACTCGAAGTAGACCCACGGACCGCCTATTCGCCGGCACAGCGAGCAGTTGCATTGCGTTGCGACGGCAGGAGTCGAAGGAAGGCGCAGGCGGACGGCGCCGCAGTGGCAGGAGCCTTGGTGCATGGCGGGTGGGAGCGTGGTGCCGGGGGCGGGCGTTCAACCGCTCCAGGCGAATGGCGCGAAGTGCCCGTTGCGCGTTCCGGTGCTGTCGTCCCAGCGGATGCCGAATGCCTGGAACTTGCTGCGGATGGCCTTGGCCAGCGCCAGCCGGCTGGCGATGGGGTGGGGGGTGTTGTCCAGGCTCATGGGCTCATCGGCATTGCCGCCAGGCAGGCCCTCGCAGACCTGTTCGACAAGGTCGCCGGCGCGGGACGAACGGGTCATGCCGTTCATTTCGAACGTGATCGGCTGTCTTTCCAGGCCGGCCACCTTCCCGATCAGCGGACCGAGCGCCGCCAGCGGCCCGCCGGCCTGGCCGGTGGCGATGGCGCCGATCGCTTCGGCCTGCGCTGGCGAGGCGGCCGAATCGATGATGAGCCCGACGGTGAGGTTGCCGTCGCCCATCGGCCCCGGCGAATACATCACCACCATGAACTTCACGCCGTCGAGCGCGACGCCGTCCTTGGCACCCTTGTCCACGCGCATGGCCAGCGCGACCTTGCATTCGCCTTCCGTGGGGCGCCCCGCGAGATTGGTGTAGATGCAAGGACACAGCAGCGTGCAATTGCAAGTCTCCATGTACTGCCCCGAGATTTGCCAAGACATGACCGCCTCCTTGTGAAAAGGAACTGGCAGGATAGGCGGGCCACTGGCAATCTGCAAGCCGCCGGGCCGGCGGCCGAACAAGGAGCCGTGCAGGTGAAAACCAGCCCGTCGCCCCGCCGGGGCGACCTGTGGACGAGCGCACTGCGGCCGACGCTGCTGATCGTGGCGGCCGCCGTCGCGGGCTGGGCGTGCCTGGTGTGGATGGCCGTCGACATGGGGCATCCATGGGTCCGGCTCACGATGCCGGCGACCGCCCACTGGCATGGGTCCAACGCACTGGCGATCTTCGCGATGTGGTCGGTGATGATGGCCGCGATGATGCTGCCCTCGGCACTGCCGATGATCGTGACCTTTGCGCACGTGAGCGTGCAGGCGGGCGAGCAGGGAAGGGCACGCCTGTTCGTGGCGGCCTACCTCCTGGTGTGGACAGTCTTCAGCGCCGGGGCGACCGCGTTGCAGTGGGGATTTCAGGCGCTGCGCTGGGTCGACCCGATGGTCGTGAGCACGTCCCCGACGCTCGATGGCGTGCTGCTGGCCATCGCCGGCATCTACCAGTTCTCGCCGCTCAAGAAGATGTGCCTGGCACGCTGCCGGACCCCGTTCGGCTTCCTGATGGGCGAGTGGCGGGCCGGGGCTGCCGGCGCCTTCCGCATGGGCATCCGGCACGGCCTGTTCTGTGCCGGATGTTGCTGGGCCGTGATGGTCTTGCTGTTCGTCGGCGGCGTGATGAACATCGCCTGGATCGCCGCACTGTCGATCGTAGTCGCGGTCGAAAAGATGGCGCCGCGCGGCGATCGATTGAGCCTGCTGCTGGGCGTCGGGCTGATCCTGGCGGGAGCCTGGAAGTTGCTCACGGCCGCGCACGTGGCGTGGTGACGCCGGCCGGTGGATGGTGGCTGTTCGCAGTCGCCTCGCGCCGCCCGCACGCCCCGGACCCTGAAAGTGATCGCCCCCCCACCGCTCTCCGATCCACACGTTCCTCGCGCGGCCCGGCCGCGATGGCGTCACAGGGTTTGCTCTGAGAAGTCCCGCCGGGGGGCCGGACGAGCGATCGGTCACAAAGCCGGAGGCCCGGCGGCCGCCGGCGTCGTCGCGGGGTCGGTCTCAATCAAATCAATGACTTAGACGAGTCGTCCGGCACTGCGTCACGTGGCATGTGAGTTGCGAATAGAGGGGCTGGCCGCATCGGCAGGTGCGGACCAGACCATGACTCACAGGAGACCGGCACATGAGCACGACGGGCGACGTCGACCCCATCGAAACGGGTGAATGGGTCGACGCACTGAGCGCGGTCCAGCAGCACCGCGGCAACGGACGCACCAACTACCTCATCAACCGGCTGGTGGATGAAGGCCGGCGGGCAGGCGTCTATGTGCCGCGATCGCTGACCACGGCCTACTGCAACACCATCCCGCCCGAACGCGAGGAGAAGAGCAGCGGCGACCGGGCGATGGAGCACCGGCTGCGTTCCATCATCCGCTGGAACGCGATGGCGATCATCCTGAGAGCCAACAAGGATTCGTCCGAGCTCGGCGGCCACATCGCGAGCTTCCAGTCGGCGGCGACGCTGTACGACATCGGCTTCGGCCACTTCTGGCATGCGCCGACCGACACCCACGGCGGCGACCTGCTGTTCATCCAGGGTCACAGCTCGCCCGGAATCTACGCACGCGCTTTCCTCGAAGGGCGGCTGACCGAGGCGCAGCTGCTGAACTACCGCCAGGAGACCGAGGGCCACGGCCTGCCGTCGTACCCGCACCCCTGGCTGATGCCTGACTTCTGGCAGTTCCCGACCGTCTCCATGGGCCTCGGCCCGCTGATGGCGATCTACCAGGCGCGCTTCCTGAAGTACCTGCATGGCCGGGGTCTCGCCGACACGGCGCCGCGCAAGGTCTGGGCCTTCATGGGCGACGGCGAGATGGACGAGCCCGAGTCGCTGGGCGCGATCTCGCTGGCCGGCCGCGAGAACCTGGACAACCTCGTCTTCGTCATCAACTGCAACCTGCAGCGCCTGGACGGCCCGGTGCGCGGCAACGGCAAGATCGTGCAGGAACTCGAGAGCGTGTTCCGCGGCGCCGGCTGGAACGTCATCAAGGTGCTGTGGGGCAGCGGCTGGGATGCGCTGCTCGCCAGGGACAAGAGCGGCAAGCTGCTGCAGCGCATGGAGGAGTGCGTCGACGGCGAGTACCAGGACTTCAAGAGCAAGAGCGGCGCGTATGTTCGCGAGCACTTCTTCGGCAAGTACGAAGAGACCCGCGCGCTGGTCGCCGACATGAGCGATGACGAGATCTGGGGCCTGACGCGCGGCGGCCACGACCCGGTGAAGGTCTTCGCTGCCTACGCCGCCGCGGTCAAGCACACCGGCCAGCCGACGCTGATCCTGCCGAAGACGGTCAAGGGCTACGGCATGGGCGAGTCGGGCGAGGGGCAGATGATCGCGCACCAGGCCAAGAAGATGACGCAGGACGCGCTGCGCAACTTCCGCGACCGGTTCCAGATCCCGGTCACCGATGAAGAGCTGCCGAACGTGCCCTTCATCAAGCTGCCCGAAGACAGCCCGGAGATGAAGTACCTGCAGGAGCGGCGTGCGGCGCTGGGCGGCTACCTGCCGCAGCGGCGGCGCCAGTCGGCCGCGCTCGAGATCCCGCCGCTGGCCGCATTCGACCGCCTGCTGAAGGACACCGGCGAGCGCGAGATCTCGACCACGATGGCCTTCGTTCAAATGCTTGGCACGCTGGTGCGCGACAAGGCGATCGGCAAGCACGTCGTGCCCATCGTGCCGGACGAGTCTCGCACCTTCGGCATGGAAGGCATGTTCCGCCAGCTCGGCATCTGGTCCTCGCTCGGCCAGCTCTACAAGCCGCAGGACGCCGACCAGCTGATGTACTACCGCGAGTCCAAGGACGGCCAGGTGCTGCAGGAGGGCATCAACGAAGGCGGCGCGATGTCGAGCTGGATCGTCGCGGCCACCTCGTACAGCACGAACAACGTGCCGATGATCCCGTTCTACATCTACTACTCGATGTTCGGGCTGCAGCGCGTGGGCGACCTCGCCTGGCTGGCCGGCGACATCCGCGCCCGCGGCTTCCTGCTCGGCGGCACGGCGGGGCGCACCACGCTCAATGGCGAAGGCCTGCAGCACGAGGACGGCCACAGCCACATCCTCGCCGGCACCATCCCCAACTGCATCTCCTACGACCCGACCTTCGCGTACGAGGTCGTCACCATCATCCGCGACGGCATGCGGCGCATGTATGCCGAGCAGGAGGACGTGTACTACTACGTCACCCTGATGAACGAGAACTACCCGCACCCCGGCATGCCCGAGGGCAGCGAGGTGGGCATCCTCAAGGGGCTGTACTTGCTCAGCGACGGCGGCAAAACGCCCGAAACAGGAAAGAAGAAGGGCCAGCGCGTGCAGCTGATGGGCAGCGGCACCATCCTGCGCGAAGTGATGTTCGCGGCCGAGCTGCTGAAGAGCGACTTCGGCATCGCCGCCGATGTGTGGAGCGCCACCAGCTTCAACGAGCTGCGCCGCGACGGCATGGCGGTGGAGCGATGGAACCGGCTGCACCCGACCGAGGCGGCGCGCAAGAGCCATGTCGAGGCCTGCCTCGAAGGGCACGAGGGCCCGGTCATCGCCGCCACCGACTACATGCGCAACTACGCCGACCAGGTGCGCGAGCAGGTGCAGGCCGCGGGGCGTCGCTACACCGTGCTCGGCACGGACGGCTTCGGCCGCAGCGACTACCGGCGCAAGCTGCGCCGCTTCTTCGAGGTCGACCGCTGGCACGTGACGGTGGCCGCGCTGAAGGCGCTGGCCGACGACGGCGTCATCAAGCCTTCGGTGGTGGCTGAAGCAATCACCAAGTACGGCCTCGATGCCGAGCGTGCGGCCCCCTGGACTGTCTGAGGCGCGACATGAGTCAATCGATCGATATTCAAGTGCCCGACATCGGCGACTTCAAGGACGTGCCGGTGATCGAGATCTTCGTCAAGCCCGGCGACACGGTGAAGGCCGAGGACCCGCTGGTCTCGCTCGAATCCGACAAGGCGACGATGGACGTGCCGGCGCCGCGCGGCGGCAAGGTGAAGTCCATCTCGGTCAAGGTGGGCGACAAGGTCAGCGAAGGCAGCGTGATCATGGTCTTCGATGCCGACAACGGGGTCGCGGCCCCGGTCGCACCGGCCGAGGCGGCCAAGCCCAGCGTCACGGCGCCGCCTTCCGCCGTCAACGCACCGGCCGGTGTGGCGGACGTGCGCGTGCCCGACATCGGCGATTTCACTGACGTGCCGGTCATCGAGATCTTCGTCAAGGTCGGCGACACGGTGAAGGCGGAGGATCCGCTCGTCTCGCTCGAATCCGACAAGGCGACGATGGACGTCCCGGCGCCGCTGTCGGGGGTTGTCAAGGCGATCACGGTGAAGGTCGGCGACAAGGTCAGCGAGGGCTCGGTGATCCTGTCGCTGGCCACGGGCGAAGCGACGGCGGCGCCTCCTGCTGCAGCGGCGGTCGCGGCGGCTGCCGCTGCACCGGCAGCGTCCGCATCGGCAACCAGCACCGCCGGCACCGTCGACGAGGCCGGCTTCGCGCTGGCCTACGCCGGCCCGGCCGTGCGCAAGCTGGCGCGCGAGCGCGGTGTCGACCTCGGCAGGGTCAAGGGCAGCGGCGACCACGGCCGCATCACGCGCGAGGATGTCGAGGCCTTCGCCAAGGGCGGCGGCTCGGCGGCCTCGCCCGCGCCGGCCAAGGCTGCCTCCGCGTCCGCGGGTGGTGGCGGCGGACTCGACCTGCTGCCCTGGCCCAAGGTCGACTTCTCCAAGTTCGGCCCGGTCGAGCGCAAGGAGATGTCGCGCATCAAGAAGATCTCGGGCGCCAACCTGCACCGCAACTGGGTCGTCATCCCGCATGTGACGACCCACGACGAGGCCGACATCACCGAGCTCGAGCAGTTCCGCGTGCAGATGAACAAGGAGCTGGAGAAGTCGGGCGTCAAGCTCAGCATGCTGCCGTTCATGATGAAGGCGGCGGTGTCTGCGCTGAAGAAGTTCCCCGAGTTCAACGCCAGCCTGGATGGCGATGCGCTGGTGCTGAAGAACTACTGGCACATCGGCTTCGCCGCCGACACGCCGAACGGGCTGATGGTGCCGGTCATCCGCGACGTCGACAAGAAGACCGTGCCCGACATCGCCAAGGAGATGGGCGAGCTCGCCAAGCTGGCGCGCGAAGGCAAGCTCAAGCCCGACCAGATGCAGGGCGGCACCTTCACCATCAGCTCGCTCGGCGGCATCGGCGGCATCTACTTCACGCCCATCATCAACGCCCCCGAGGTCTCGATCATGGGCGTGTGCAAGAGCTACTGGAAGCAGGTCTCCACCGACGGCAAGCAGTACCAGTCGCGCCTGATCCTGCCGCTGTCCCTGTCCTGGGACCACCGCGTGATCGACGGCGCCGCCGCGGCGCGATTCAACGTGCATTTCGCCAACGTGCTCGCCGATCTGCGGCGCGTGCTGTTCTGAAGGGCCTTCTGCAATGGCACAACTCGTGGAAGTCAAAGTCCCGGACATCGGCGACTTCAAGGACGTTGCCGTCATCGAGCTGCTGGTCAAGCCCGGCGAGGTGATCGCGGCCGAGACCGCGCTGATCATGGTCGAGTCGGACAAGGCTTCGATGGAGATCCCGTCGAGCCACGCCGGCACGGTCAAGGAGCTGAAGGTCAAGCTCGGCGACAAGGTCAGCGAAGGGTCGGTGATCCTCGTGGTGGAGGCGAGCGGCGCGGCGGCACCTGCGCCCGCCAAGGCATCTGCGCCCGCTCCGGCTGCTTCTGCTCCGGCCGCAGCCGCGGTTCCCGCCCCGACGGCGGCGAGCTTTGCCGGCCAGGCCGACATCGAGTGCGAGATGCTGGTGCTCGGCGCCGGCCCCGGCGGTTACTCCGCCGCGTTTCGCAGTGCCGACATCGGCATGAAGACGGTGCTCGTCGAACGCTATTCGACGCTGGGCGGGGTCTGCCTGAACGTGGGCTGCATCCCCTCGAAGGCGCTGCTGCACACCGCCAGCGTGATGGACGAGGTGAAGTCGCTGGGCCACCACGGCATCAGGTACGCCGCGCCCGAGGTCGACGTGGATGCCTTGCGCGGCTTCAAGGACGGCGTCGTCAAGAAGCTCACCGGCGGCCTGGCCGGCATGGCCAAGGCGCGCAAGGTCGAGGTCGTGACGGGCGTCGGCAGCTTCCTCGATCCGCACCATCTCGAGGTCGTCGCCGCCGACGGTGGCAAGAAGATCGTCAGGTTCGCCAAGGCCATCATCGCCGCCGGCTCGCAGGCGATGAAGCTGCCCTTCATGCCCGAAGACGAACGCGTCGTCGATTCGACCGGCGCCTTGCTGCTCAAGGGCATCCCCAAGCGCATGCTCGTCGTCGGCGGCGGGATCATCGGCCTGGAGATGGCGACGGTCTACTCGACGCTGGGCACGCGGATCGACGTGGTCGAGATGCTCGACGGCCTGATGCAGGGCGCCGACCGCGACCTCGTCAAGGTCTGGGAGAAGTTCAACGCCTCGCGCTTCGACAAGGTCATGCTCAAGACCAAGACCGTCGGCGCGAAGGCGACGAAGTCCGGCATCGAGGTCAGCTTCGAAGGCGAGAAGGCTCCCCCCGAGCCGCAGCTCTACGACCTGGTGCTGGTGGCGGTGGGCCGCAGCCCCAACGGCAAGAAGATCGCCGCCGAGAAGGCGGGCGTCGCGGTCACCGACCGCGGCTTCATCAACGTCGACAAGCAGATGCGCACCAACGTGCCGCACATCTTCGCCATCGGCGACATCGTCGGCCAGCCCATGCTGGCCCACAAGGCGGTGCACGAGGCGCACGTGGCGGCCGAAGCGGCGCATGGCGAAGCGGCCTTCTTCGATGCGCGACAGATCCCGTCGGTGGCCTACACCGATCCCGAGGTGGCCTGGGCCGGCAAGACCGAAGAGCAGTGCAAGGCCGAGGGCTTGAAGATCGGCAAGGCGGTCTTCCCCTGGGCGGCATCGGGCCGGGCCATCGCGAACGGCCGCGATGAGGGCTTCACGAAACTGCTGTTCGACGAGGCCACCCACCGCGTCGTCGGCGGCGGCATCGTGGGCACCCACGCCGGCGACCTGATCAGCGAGGTCTGCCTCGCGATCGAGATGGGTTGCGAGCCGGCCGACATCGGCAAGACCATCCATCCCCACCCGACGCTGGGGGAATCGATAGGCATGACGGCCGAGGTCTTCGAAGGCCATTGCACCGACCTGCCGCCGCAGAAGAAGAAGTAAGGGGAGGGCACATGGCGCTCAACCTGGTCTGCGAAACCGTCGGCACCGGCCCGCCGCTGGTGGTGCTGCACGGCCTGTTCGGCTCCAGCGGCAATTGGCGCGGCATCGCGCGAGAGCTGGCCGGCAGCCACTCGGTGACCTGCGTGGACCTGCGCAACCACGGGGCGTCTCCCTGGGCCGATTCGATGGACTACCTCGAGATGGCCGACGACGTGCTGCAACTCATCGAGCGCCTGGGCCTGGATCGCCCGGCGGTGATGGGGCACAGCATGGGCGGCAAGACGGCCATGGCGCTGGCGCTGCGCCACCCCGGGCTGGTCAGCCGCCTGATCGTGGTCGACATCGCGCCGCTTTCCTACGCTGACACCCTGACGCCGTTTGCCGAGGCGATGCGGGGCGCCGACGTGTTCGCGGCGGCCAGCCGCACCGAGGTGCAGCGGCGCCTGCAGCAGCGCGTGCCGGATCCTGGCGTCGTGCCCTTCCTGATGCAGAACCTGGTGACGCGCAACGATCACTTCGACTGGCGGCTGAACCTGATGGGCATCAGCGCCGCCATGCCGGCACTTTGCTCCTTCCCTAGCGCGCTGCTGGGCGCCCGCTTTGCCGGGCCCTTGAAGGTGATCGCCGGCGCGAACTCCGACTACGTGACGCTGCGTGATGGCGAGTCGTTCTGGCCGATGTTCACCGACATCGAGGTCGATGTCATCGAGGACGCCGGCCACTGGGTGCATGCCGACCAGCCTGCCGCCTTCCTGGCGAGCGTCAGGCAGGCGCTGTCACGCGATGCCGAGCCTTCGACCGCTTCACGCACGCATTGAATTTCTTGCAGACAAGACCACCGGAGACTCCAGACATGACCGAGAACCTTCGCGAAGCCGCCCTCGACTACCACCGCTATCCGACGCCGGGAAAGATCTCGGTCACGCCCACCAAGGCGATGGCCACGGCGCGCGACCTTTCGCTCGCCTATTCGCCCGGTGTCGCCGACGCCTGCATGGCCATCGCCGAAGACCCGCAGGAGGCCGGCAACCTGACCGCCCGCAGCAACCTGGTGGCCGTCATCACGAACGGCACCGCGGTGCTGGGCCTGGGCAACATCGGCCCGCTCGCGGCCAAGCCGGTGATGGAAGGCAAGGGGTGCCTGTTCAAGAAGTTCGCCGGCATCGACGTGTTCGACATCGAGCTCGCCGAGAACGACCCCGATGCGCTGATCGAGACCATCGCGCGGATGGAGCCGACCTTCGGCGGCATCAACCTCGAGGACATCAAGGCGCCCGAGTGCTTCTACATCGAAACCCGGCTGCGCGAGCGGATGAAGATCCCGGTCTTCCACGACGACCAGCACGGCACCGCGATCGTCGCCGCGGCGGCGATCCTCAATGCCCTCAAGCACGTCGGCAAGAACATCGCGGAGGTCAAGCTGGTGGCTTCGGGCGCCGGGGCCGCAGCGCTGGCGTGCCTGGACCTGGCGGTGAGCCTGGGCCTGAAGAAGGAGAACATCTTCGTCAGCGACGCGAAGGGCGTGGTCTACCTCGGCCGCCAGGAGGGCATGGACCCGAACAAGTCGCGCTATGCCCGAGACACCAGCGCCCGCACTCTGGCCGACATCATCCCGAAGGCAGACGTCTTCCTGGGGCTTTCGGCCGGCGGGGTCCTGACGACCGAGATGGTCAAGGCGATGGCCCGCGATCCGATCATCCTCGCGATGGCCAACCCGGTGCCGGAGATCATGCCGGAGGAGGCGCTCGCGGTGCGGCCCGACGCGGTCATCGGCACCGGCCGCTCGGACTATCCGAACCAGGTCAACAACGTCCTGTGCTTCCCGTTCATCTTCCGCGGTGCGCTCGACGTCGGGGCCACCACCATCAATGAAGAGATGAAGCTCGCGGCCGTGCGGGCCATCGCCGAGCTGACGCATCAGGAGATCCCCGAGATCGTCGCGCAGGCCTACGGTGTGGCCGGCCTGCGCTTCGGTCGCGACTACCTGATCCCCAAGCCTTTCGATCCGCGGCTCATCGAGGTCGTGGCGCCGGCGGTCGCCCAGGCCGCGATGGACAGCGGCGTCGCGACCCGCCCGATCACCGACATGCCCGCCTACCGCCAGCGCATGTCGCAGTTCGTGTACCAGTCGGGCAGCAGCATGCAGCCGATGTTCGCCGCCGCCAAGCGCTCGCCGAGGCAGGTGGTCTATGCGGAAGGCGAAGACGAGCGGGTGCTGCGCGCAGCGCAGGTGGTGGTCGACGAAGGCGTGGCTCGTCCGTTGCTGCTCGGCCGGCCCGAGGTCATCACCCAACGCCTGTCGGAGTTCGGCCTGAGACTGCAGGTCGGCAAGGACTGCGACATCGTCAACCTGCTCGATCCGAAGATCTACGGCGATGCGGCCGACGACTACTTCCAGCTCAAGCGTCGTGAAGGCGTGTCGCGCGCGGTGGCCCGGGTCGAGATGCGCAGCCGCGCCACGCTGCTGGCCGCGATGCTGGTGCGCCAGGGCAAGGCCGATGCGATGCTGTGCGGCACCTTCGGGAGCTACAGCGATCACCTCCGCCATGTGCGCGACGTGATCGGGCTGCGGCCCGGCACGCAGACGCTCGCGGCGATGCAGATGCTGATGCTCCCCGGGCGCCAGCTGTTCATCCTCGACACCCACGTCAACCGGGATCCCACCGCCGAGCAGGTGGCCGAGATTGCACTGCTGGCCGCCGAAGAGGTGCGCCGCTTCGGTGTCACGCCGAGTGTCGCGCTGCTGTCGCACTCGAGCTTCGGCAGCTCCGACGCGGCCTCGGCCGTCAAGATGCGCGAGGCGCTGGTGCTCATCAAGGCGCGTGACCCGCAGCTCGCGGTGGAAGGCGAAATGCGTGGCGACGCCGCGCTGTCCAAGACCATCCTCGACCGCGAGTTCCCGGACTCGGAGCTGGGGTCCGAGGCCAACGTGCTGGTGATGCCGAACGTCGATGCGGCCAACATCTCGTACAACCTGCTGCGCGTGGCGGCCGGCAACGGCATCACCGTGGGCGCCATCCTGCTCGGGGCGGCGCGGCCGGTGCACATCCTGACGCCGTCGTCAACGGTGCGGCGCATCGTCAACATGACGGCTCTGGCAGTGGTCGATGCCGGCGCGCAGCGCGCGGTCGCCGGCGCGATCGACTGAGCCGCCATGGATGATTCCGTTGTCACCGAGGTCACGGCCACCTTCATGGTGCTGGGTGGCCTGAGCACCCGCCGTTGCCCGTTTCGCGACGTGGCCCACGGCCAGCCCTTGCCGCCCGATCCGCTGGAGCCGCAGCACCTGGCGGACACGGTGGCGCACCTGGGCCTGGAGCACGTCGTGATCACCAGCGTGGACCGCGACGATCTTCACGACGGCGGCGCCACGCATTTCGTCGAATGCATCCGCGCCGTGCGCCGGCAGTCGCCTGCCACGCGCATCGAAGTGCTGACGCCGGACTTCCGGGGCCGCGCGACGATTGCGCTGGACATCCTGGCCGCCGACCCGCCGGACGTGATGAACCACCACCTCGAGACGGTGCCGCGCCTTTACCGCCAGGCGCGTCCGGGGGCGGACTACGGCCATTCGCTGCAGCTGCTGGAGTCCTTCAAGCAGCGCTGCCCGCAGGTGCCGACCAAGTCCGGCCTGATGCTGGGCCTGGGTGAAACCGACCGCGAAGTGTCCGAGGTGCTGCAGGACCTGCGCCTGCACGGCGTCGACATGCTGACCGTCGGCCAGTACCTGCAGCCGCGCGCCGGCAACCTGCCGGTGCAGCGCTACGTGGCCCCGGAGCAGTTCGACGCGCTGGCGGCGCGGGCTCGGGCGATGGGTTTCGCCCATGCGGCCTGCGGCCCGCTCGTGCGCTCCAGTGACCACGCCGACGGCCACGCCCTGGCGGCCGGCGTCTGAAGCCATTCATTGCATTCCCAAGGAGAGCTTCGTGGACCACCAACCCGTATCCAAGCCGTTCTACAAGTCGCTGTACTTCCAGGTCATCACCGCCATCGTCATCGGCGTGCTCCTGGGCCACTTCTACCCGCAGACGGGTGAAGCGATGAAGCCGCTCGGCGACGGCTTCATCAAGCTGATCAAGATGATCATCGCGCCGATCATCTTCTGCACCGTCGTGGTCGGCATCGCCGGCATGGAGGACATGAAGAAGGTCGGCAAGACCGGCGGCCTGGCGCTGCTGTACTTCGAGGTCGTCAGCAGCATCGCGCTGGTCGTCGGCCTGCTGATCATCAACATCGTGCAGCCGGGCAGCGGGATGAACATCGACGCCAGCACGCTCGACACCAAGGGCATCGCGGCCTACACCGGCCCGGGCAAGATGGCCAGCACCACCGAGTTCATCCTCAACGTGATCCCGAGCACGGTGGTCGATGCCTTCGCCAAGGGCGAGATCCTGCAGGTGCTGCTGTTCGCGGTGATGTTCGGCTTCGCGCTGCACAAGTTCGGCGGCCGCGGAACGCTGGTGTTCGACTTCATCGAGAAGTTCTCGCACGTGCTGTTCGTCATCGTCGGCTACATCATGAAGGTGGCCCCGATAGGCGCCTTCGGCGCGATGGCCTTCACGATCGGCAAGTACGGCGTGTCCTCCTTGCTGCAGCTGGGCCAGCTGATGGCCACTTTCTACGCGACCTGCCTGTTCTTCATCTTCGTCGTGCTCGGCTCGATCGCGCGCTTCCACGGCTTCTCGATCTGGAAGTTCATCAAGTACATCAAGGAGGAGCTGCTGATCGTGCTGGGCACCTCGTCGAGCGAATCGGTGCTGCCGCGCATGATGGCCAAGCTCGAGAACCTGGGCGCGAAGAAGTCGGTGGTGGGCCTGGTCATCCCGACCGGCTACTCGTTCAACCTCGACGGCACCTCCATCTACCTCACGATGGCGGCGGTCTTCATCGCCCAGGCGACGAACACGCCGATGACGCTGACCCAGCAGCTCACCTTGCTGCTGGTGCTGCTGTTGACCTCCAAGGGCGCGGCCGGCGTGACCGGCAGCGGCTTCATCGTGCTGGCAGCCACCTTGTCCGCGGTGGGCCATGTGCCGGTGGCGGGGCTGGCGCTGATCCTCGGCATCGACCGCTTCATGTCGGAGGCCCGCGCGCTGACCAACCTGATCGGCAACGGCGTCGCCACCGTGGTGGTCGCCAAGTGGACCGGGGACCTCGACACCGCCCGCATGCAGAGGCACCTGAACAACGAGACGGCGATAGAAGCCGACGAGCCGGAACAGGTGCTCGACGCGACCGAGGCGCACATGCCGGTCGGCTCGGCGCCGCGCATGCCCGCCGAAGCTTCTCGCCTGCCCGCAGCCGCGGCGCGCTGAGCCGATGCAACCCTTGCGTTCGGGGACCGCACCATGAGCAACCCGCCAACCAGGCACCGCATCGTCATCGTCGGCGGCGGTGCCGGCGGGCTCGAGCTGGCGACGAGCCTGGGCGACTCGCTGGGCAGGCGCGGCCGGGCCGACATCACGCTGATCGACAAGAACCGCACCCATGTGTGGAAGCCCAAGCTGCACGAGATCGCCTCGGGCAGCATGGACCTGAGCGCCCACGAGGTCGACTACCTGGCCCAGGCGCACTGGCACCACTTCCGGTTCAGGATCGGCGAGATGATCGGGCTGGACCGCACGCGCCGCGAGGTGCGGGTGGCCCCCTACCTGGACGACGAGGGCAGGGAGGTGACGCCCGAGCGGGTGTTCGGCTACGACACGCTGGTGATCGCGCTGGGCAGCCTGAGCAACGACTTCGGCACGCCCGGCGTCGCGGCGCACGCGCTGAAGCTGGAGTCGAAGGCCGATGCCCAGCGCTTCCATGCCCGCATGGTCAATGCCTGCATCCGCGCCCACGCCCAGGCCACGCCGGTGCGGCCGGAGCAACTGCATGTGGCGATCATCGGCGCCGGGGCCACCGGGGTCGAGCTCGCGGCGGAGCTGCACCGCACGACGCGCGAAGTGGTGGCCTTCGGCCTGGACCGGGTGGATGCGGACAAGGACATCCAGGTCAGCCTGATCGAGGCCGCCGACCGGGTGCTGCCCGCGCTGCCGCCGCGCCTTTCGCAGGCGACGGTGGATCTTCTGCGCAAGCTCGGCGTCGAGGTCCATACGAGCGCCAAGGTGGCCGAGGTGCTGCCCGATGGCGTGCGCCTGGCCGATGGGCGAATCCTGCCGGCGGAACTGGTCGTCTGGGCGGCCGGCGTGAAGGCGGCCGACTTCCTGAAGGACATCGCCGGCCTGGAGACCAACCGCATCAACCAGCTCGTGGTGCGCCCGACCCTGCAGACCACCCGCGACGACGACATCTTCGCGATCGGCGATTGCGCTGCCTGTGAATGGCCGCAGGCCAACGGGGGCAAGGGCGGCCTGGTCCCGCCGCGCGCACAGGCCTCGCACCAGCAGGCCTCCCACATGGCGGCGCAGATCTACCGGCGCCTGTCGGGGCGGCCGCTCAAGCCCTATCGCTACCGCGACTTCGGCTCGCTGGTGTCGCTGGGCGAGTTCAGCACCGTCGGCAACATGATGGGCGGCCTGATCGGCGGCAGCCTGATGATCGAAGGCGCCTTTGCGCGCCTGATGTACGTGTCGCTCTACAAGATGCACGAGTTCGCCCTGCACGGCTTCTTCAAGGTCGCGCTCGACACGCTGGCGCGCCTGATCACGCGGCGCACCGAGCCGCACGTCAAGCTGCACTGAACGGGCCGAACCATGATCGATCTTCAGAAGGGCACCGACCCGTTCGGCTGGTTCGAGCAGCTCAGGATCGGACACCAGCAATTCGCGAAGCTGATGAGCAGCACGCTGGGCGCCGCCCCGCTCGACGAGCGCAGCAAGGCGCAATGGGGATTCGCGCTGCGCCAGGTGACCGATGCGATGAACCCGGCCAATGCCCTGGCCAGCAACCCCGAGGCGCTTCAGCTCGCGATGCAAAGCGGTGGCGCGAGCCTGCTGGAGGGGGCGCGCCTGTTCCTCGACGACCTGGCCAAGGGACGCATCTCGATGTCCGACGGCACGGCCTTCGAGGTCGGCCGCAACCTCGCAACGACCCCCGGCAGCGTGGTGTTCGAGAACGAGCTGATGCAGCTCGTCCAGTACGCCCCGGTGACGGCCCAGGTGCACAAGCGGCCGCTGGTCATCGTGCCGCCGTGCATCAACAAGTTCTACATCCTCGACCTGCAGCCCGAGAACTCGCTCGTCGCCCACGCGGTGGCGGCCGGCCACACCGTGTTCCTCGTGTCGTGGCGCAACGTCGGCAAGGCGCAAGGCCACCTGACCTGGGACGACTACATCGAGCAGGGCGTGCTGCAGGCCTTGTCGGTCTCGCGCCGGATCCGCCGTTCCGACAAGGTCGATACGCTCGGCTTCTGCATCGGCGGCACCTTGCTCGCGAGCGCGCTGGCGGTGGCGGTGGCGCGCGGCGAGCAGCCGGCGTCCAGCCTGACGCTGCTGACGACGATGCTCGACTTCTCGGACACCGGCGAGCTCGGCCTCATGGTCGACCAGGCGATGGTGGCCGCACGCGAATCGAGCATAGGCCGGGGCGGGCTCCTGCACGGGCGCGAGCTGGCGCAGGTGTTCGCGGCGCTGCGCGCCAACGACCTGATCTGGCCCTACGTCGTCAACGGCTACCTCAAGGGCCAGGCGCCACGCGCCTTCGACCTGCTGTTCTGGAACAGCGACGACACCAACCTGCCGGGCCCGATGTATTGCTGGTACCTGCGCCAGACCTACCTCGAGAACCGGCTGCGCGAGCCCGGCGGAACGGTGCAATGCGGCGTGCCGGTGGATCTCTCGAGCATCGAGGTGCCAGCCTTCGTCTATGCCTCGCGCGAGGACCACATCGTGCCCTGGCAGACGGCCTATGCGAGCACCGGCCTGCTGGGAGGCGAGACGCAATTCGTCCTCGGCGCCAGCGGCCACATCGCCGGCGTGATCAACCCGCCGGCCAAGCGCAAGCGCAATTACTGGACCGCCGAGCTTCAGCCGCAAGCGCAGGCGTGGATGGAAGCCGCGCAAAGCGTCGAAGGCAGCTGGTGGCCGGCGTGGACCGAGTGGCTGGGCCATCACGCCGGCGCCCTCGCCGCCGCGCCGCGCCGGGCCGGCAACGCCGAGTTTCCTGTCATCGAGCCGGCGCCTGGCCGCTATGTCAAGGAGCGGGCCGAGTGAGCCCGCGCCGCCTTCGTCCCTTCAACCTCAGGAGATTCTCATGACCGACATCGTGATCGTGGCCGCCCAACGCACGGCCGTGGGCAAGTTCGGCGGCACGCTCGCCAAGACCGCGGCGCCCGAGCTCGGCGCCCATGTGATCAAGGGGCTGCTGGCCAAGACCGGTGTCCCCGGCGACGCCATCTCGGAGGTCATCCTGGGGCAGGTGCTGACCGCCGGCTCGGGGCAGAACCCCGCGCGCCAGTCCGTGATCAAGGCGGGCCTGCCGCCGTCGGTGCCGGCCATGACGATCAACAAGGTCTGCGGCTCGGGCCTGAAGGCGGTCATGCTGGCCGCCCAGGCCGTGCAATGCGGTGACGCCGAGATCGTCATCGCCGGCGGCCAGGAGAACATGAGCGCCTCGCCCCACGTGCTGCTGAACTCGCGCGAAGGCAACCGCATGGGCGAGTGGAAGCTGGTCGACTCGATGATCAACGACGGCCTGTGGGACGTCTACAACCAGTACCACATGGGGACGACGGCCGAGAACGTCGCGAAGAAGTTCGGCATCACGCGCGACATGCAGGATGCATTGGCGCTCGCGTCGCAGCAGAAGGCCGCCGCCGCGCAGGAAGCCGGGCGATTCGACGACGAGATCCTGCCCTTCACCCTCCCGCAGAAGAAGGGCGATCCGATCGTCTTTGCGGCGGACGAATTCGTCAACCGCAAGACCAACGCCGACGCGTTGGCCGGCCTGCGCCCGGCCTTCGACAAGTCCGGTTCGGTGACGGCAGGCAACGCCTCGGGCCTGAACGACGGCGCGGCGGCGGTGCTCGTGATGTCCGCCAAGCGGGCCGCCGAGCTGGGGCTGCAGCCGCTGGCCGTGATACGCGCCTACGCCAGCGCCGGCCTCGACCCTTCGATCATGGGCATGGGCCCGGTGCCGGCCTCCCGGCTGTGCCTGAAGAAGGCCGGCTGGAGCGCGCAGGACCTCGACCTCATGGAGATCAACGAAGCCTTCGCCGCCCAGGCCTGCGCGGTCAACCAGGAGATGGGCTGGGACATCAGCCGCATCAACGTCAACGGAGGCGCCATTGCGATCGGACATCCGATAGGTGCCTCGGGCTGCCGGGTGCTGGTCACGCTGCTGCACGAGATGCGCCGCCGGGGCGCCAACAAGGGCCTGGCCTCGCTGTGCATCGGCGGCGGCATGGGCGTGGCGATGGCCGTCGAACGCGCCTGACACCGAATCTTCATCAACCAAGGAGCAAGGAAATGACTCAACAACGAGTGGTGCTGGTGACCGGCGGCATGGGCGGCCTGGGGGAAACGATCTCGACCAAGATGGTCGATGCGGGCTACAAGGTGGCCGTGACCTATTCGCCCGGCAACAAGACCCATGCCGACTGGCTGGCCCAGATGGAGGCCAACGGCTACGCCATCCTCGCGGTGCCCTGCGACGTGGCCGACTTCGACTCCTGCGGGCGGGCGGTGGCCGAGGTCCAGCAGAAGCTCGGCCCGATCGACGTGCTGGTCAACAACGCCGGCATCACCCGCGACATGACCTTCAAGAAGATGGACAAGGTCAACTGGGACGCGGTGCTGCGCACCAACCTCGACAGCCTGTTCAACATGACCAAGCAGGTCGCCGACAGCATGGTCGAGCGCAACTGGGGCCGCATCATCAACGTCTCTTCGGTCAACGGCTCCAAGGGCGCCTTCGGCCAGACCAACTATTCGGCGGCCAAGGCCGGCGTGCACGGCTTCACCAAGGCGCTGGCGCTCGAGGTCGCGAGGAAGAACGTGACCGTCAACACCATCTCCCCGGGCTACATCGGTACCAAGATGGTCACCGCGATCCCGAAGGAAGTGCTGGACAGCAAGATCCTGCCGCACATTCCGGTCGGGCGCCTGGGCAAGCCGGAAGAGGTCGCCGGCCTCATCATCTACCTCGCCTCGGAGGAGGCGGCGTTCGTCACGGGAGCCAACATCGCCATCAACGGCGGTCAGCACATGCAATGAAAGAAGGCCCATGATCAAGCACGGCATCGATCAGGACGCCCTGATCACCAAGTTCTCCGAAGCCAGCGCCAGGCAGGGCGAAGCGGTCCGCAAGGCCGTCACCGAAGCGACCTTGAAGGCCCTGCAGGGACGCGAGCTCAGCCTCGCCAACATCCGGCAGGTGCTGAACACGGTCGCCAAGGCCGCCTCGACCGGCGCGGCGAGCAGCGCGCTGCCTTCGGCGGACGTCGAGAAGCTGCTGGCCAAGGCGGTCGCCGGCATGGATGGCGCCCTGGAGATGGCGGTGCAGGCGAACCGCAAGGCGCTGCAGCAGATGGTCGACCAGGGGGCGGACCTGCAGCAGACGCAGGTCAAGAAGGCGCTCGCGGACATCGAGAAGATGGAGGACGCGCTGTTCGCGGCGCTTCGCAAGGCGGCCGAGGGCTCGCAGGCCTCGCTCGAAGGCCTGTGGGCCCAGGTGCTGAAGGCCGCCCAGGGCAAGGGCACCGGAACCGGCGCCCAGGCCAGCGCGACCATGAGCGACCTGATGGAGAGCGCGCAGGGCAACCTTCGCCAGGGTCGTGCGCTCGGCCTGCGCGCCTCGCAGGCGATGCTGGACAGCTACTCGACCTTCGTCAGCGGGGTGCTGATAGGCATGTCGGATGCCCTTCAGCAGGGCGGCTCCGCCCCGGCGAGCTCGCGCAGCAAGTAGCAGGAGGGTGATGATGGACGCGCTGCTTCTGGCCCGCATGCAGTTCGCGGCCAACATCACCTTTCACATCCTGTTCCCGACGATCAGCATCGGCATGGGCTGGCTGCTGTTGTTCCTGCGGTTGCGATGGCTGGGCACCCGGCATGGGGCCGACCGGGTGGCCGCCCAGGGCTGGCTCGATGCCTACCGCTTCTGGACCAAGGTCTTCGCCCTGACGTTCGCGCTCGGGGTGGTCAGCGGCATCACGATGAGCTTCCAGTTCGGCACCAACTGGCCGGGCTTCATGGAGATGGTCGGCAACATCGCCGGGCCGCTGCTGGGCTACGAGGTGCTGACGGCCTTCTTCCTCGAGGCCGGGTTCCTGGGCGTGATGCTGTTCGGCCACGGCAAGGTCAGCGAACGCGTGCACCTGATGTCGACCTTCTTCGTCGCTTTCGGAACGACTCTCAGCGCGTTCTGGATCCTGGCCTTGAACTCGTGGATGCAGACGCCGGCGGGCCACGAGATCGTCGACGGCGTCTACCACGTGAGAAGCTGGTTCGAGGTCATCTTCAACCCGTCTTTTCCGTACCGCTTCACGCACATGGTGCTGGCCTCGGCGCTGACTTGTGCCTTCCTCGTGGCGGGCCTGAGTTCGTGGCAGTTGTTGCACGGGCAGGCTCAACGGTCGGCTCCTCGCATGCTGCGTGTGGGCCTGACGCTGGCGGCGCTGCTGATCCCGGTGCAGATCTTCGTCGGCGACCTGCACGGCCTGAACACCTTGCACCACCAGCCGGCCAAGATCGCCGCGATGGAGGGGGTGTGGCAGACCGAGCGCGGGGCCCCGCTGCTGTTGTTCGCCATTCCCGACAGCCAGACCCGCAGCAACCATTTCGCCATCGAGGTCCCGAAGCTGGCCAGCGTCATCCTCACCCACGAGGTCGAGGGCGAGATCAAGGGCCTCGATGAGTTCCGCGACCGGCATCCGCCGCCGCTGCCGCTGTTCTTCGCCTTTCGCGCGATGGTCGGCATGGGCCTGCTGATGCTGGCGACCAGCTGGGCCGGCTGGTGGCTCTACCGGCGCGCGGGGTGGCGGGTCGAGCGGCTGCCGCGGGCGCTGATGTGGGTCCTGGCCGGCATGACGTTTTCCGGCTGGGTGGCCACGGTCGCCGGCTGGTACGTCACCGAGATCGGCCGCCAGCCCTTCATCGTCTATGGACTGGTGCGCACCGCAGACGTCGCCTCGAAGGTGCCCACGACGTCCATGATCGGCCTGACGCTGACGCTGTACCTCCTGCTCTACCTGGCGCTCATCGTGGCCTATGTCAGCGTGCTCAAGTACATGGCGGAGAAGCCCGAGGAAGTGCTGGAGATGGAAAGCCGCGAGCAGGCCGCGACTCCCGCCGGTGCGGCGACCTCGCCGGTGCTGCCCGCGGGGAGCGGCGCATGAGGGTGCACCAATGACCTTGATGAGCTTCGACTCCATGCTGCCGGTCATCTTCATGGCGCTGATGGGCCTGTCGATGCTGGTCTACGTGGTCAGCGACGGCTACGACCTGGGCGTGGGCATGCTGATGCATCGCGCCACCGACGCCGAGAAGGACGTGCTGATCGCGTCGATCGGCCCGTTCTGGGACGCCAACGAAACCTGGCTGGTGCTGGGCGTGGGCATCCTGCTGATTGCCTTCCCGAAGGCGCATGGCCTCGTGCTCGGGGAGCTGTACCTGCCCGTCGCGCTGATGCTGGTCGGGTTGACGCTGCGCGGCGTCGCCTTCGACTTTCGCGTCAAGGCCAAGGACACGCACAAGAAGACCTGGGATCGCCTCTTCTTCGCCGGCTCGACCCTGGCTGCGGTGGCGCAGGGCTGGATGCTCGGGCGCTATGTCAGCGGCTTCGGCAGCGGCTGGAACTATCCGCTGTTCGCCGCCGCGATCGCGGCCGCGCTGCCGATGGCCTACGTGCTGATGGGCGCCACCTGGCTGATCATGAAGACCGAGGGCGAGTTGCAGGAACGGGCGGTGCAGTGGGCCAGGATCGCCTGGGCGCCGATGGTCGGTGGCCTGGTGCTGATCTCGATGGCCACGCCGTGGGTCAGCGAGACGGTGCGCCAGCGCTGGTTCTCGCTGCCCGAGATGATCGCGCTGGTGGCGATCCCCCTGATGTGCGGCGTGAGCCTGCTCGCGGTGCGCGGCCTGCTCGGCACGCGGCAGGTGCGCGGGCCGGTGTGCTGGCTGCCCTTCGTGCTGCTGGTGCTCGTGTTCGTGCTCGGCTTCCTCGGCCTGGCGTACAGCATCTACCCCTACGTCGTGCTCGATCAGCTGACGGTCTGGCAGGCGGCGAGCAGCCCCGCGGCGCTCAAGGTGATCCTGATCGGCACCTGCATCTCGGTGCCGGCGATCGCCGGCTACACGGTCTTCTCGTACCGCGTGTTCCGCGGCAAGACCGGCGAGTTGAAGTACGCGTGAGGGCCCTGCCCGTGAACCGAGGGTATGCCGTGGCGAGGGGCGCGCTGTACGATGCCTCGCCCATGAGTTCACTGGCGCCGGCACTGCGACCCCCTCCGTCTGCCCCGCGTGCGAGACGCTGGCGCGGCCTGCCGCGTTGGTGCGCGGCGCTGGCCCTGGTGGCGGCGGCGGCATACGGCGGGCACGAGATAGCGTTGCAGACCGGCCTGTCCCGCCTGCGTGAAGCGGCAGAGCATCGGCTGGACATGCTCGAAAGCGGTCTCGATGCCGACCTGGCCCGCTTCGACTACCTGCCGGCGCTGCTCGAGATGTCACCGGTGGTGCCGGCGCTGCTGGAGGCACCCGCCAGCCCGGTTCTGCGCGACGCGGCCAACCGTTACCTGAACGGCGTGAACGCGACCGTCGGGGCCGAGATGCTGTACGTGCTCGACCGCAGCGGCACCTCGGTCGCGGCTTCGGACTGGGACCAGCCGGGCACGACGGTCGGGCAGGACCTGTCGTTCCGGCCTTATGTCAGCGACGCGGTCAAGTACGGACGAGGCCGCTTCTATGGCGTGGGCATCACCAGCCGCAGGCCCGGCTACTACCTTTCGTACGCGTTGCGGCGCGGCGAGGGCGTGCGTGGCGTGGCGGCGGTGAAGATCAACATCGAGCAGGCCGAGAACGCGTGGCGCAAGCTGCCGGGCCATGTGCTGCTGATCGACGAGCGCGGCGTCGTCATCCTGTCGACGCGAGACGAGCTCAAGTACCGGCCGATCACGCCGCTCGATGCAGCCCAGCGCAGCGAGGTCCAGCGCTCGCGCCCCTACGGCGAAGCGCCGCTGACCCCGCTGTCATGGAAGCCGCTGCAGGTGCTGGCGACCGATACCCAGCTGGTCAGCCTGGACGGCGTCGCGCAGCTCGCTTCCACCCGCACGCTGCAACGCGCCGCCTGGCGCCTGGTCGCCCTCGACGACATGGCTCCGGTGCGGGCCGCGGCGCGCTACGCGGCCATCACGGCGAGCCTGGCCATGGCGGTGTTGCTGCTGGTGGCGGTGACGCTGTGGCAACGCCGCCGGGCGGTGCGCCAGAAGCTCGCGAGCCAGGCCGCATTGCAGGCCGCGCACGACAACCTCGAATCCACCGTCGTCGCTCGCACAGCGCAGTTGCGGGCGGCTCAGAGCGACCTGGTGCATGCCGGCAAGATGGCCGCGCTGGGGCAGATGTCGGCCGGCATGGTGCATGAGTTGAACCAGCCGCTGACCGCACTGCGGACCCTGTCCGAAAGCGCCTGCCTGCTGCTGGAGCACGACAGGCGCGAGGAAGTGCGCGGCAACCTGCAGCGCATCTCCGGCCTGGTGGATCGCCTGGCGCGCCTGACCTCGCGCCTCAAGACCTTCGCGCACAAGAGCGAGTTGCCGCCGCAGGCCGTGCCGCTCGTGCGCAGCATTGCGGACACCCAGGCGCTGCTGGCCGCCGAGCTGAAGGAGCACGACGTCCAGGTCGAGGTCGACGTTCGGCCGGCCGACCTGGGCGTGATGGCCGACGAGGCGGCCGTCGGCAGCCTGCTGAGCAACCTGATGCGCAATGCGATCGACGCGATGCAGGGCTCGCCTCGAAGGCTGCTGCGCGTCGAGGCCGCGGCCCAGGGCGAGCGCGCGATCGTGACGGTGACCGATACCGGTCCCGGCATCCGGCCGGACATCCTGCCGCGGCTGTTCGAGCCTTTCGTGAGCAGCAAGCCGGCCGGTGCCGGCCTCGGCCTGGGGCTGGTCATTTCAGCGCAACTGGTGCGAGGCGCCGGCGGCACGCTTCGCGCCAGCAACCGGGAAGAAGGCGGTGCCTGCTTCACGGTCGATCTTCCGAGTGCCCCCTCCGAGGAGCAGACCGAACGTGAGTGAAGGCCCTTCCATCCGGGTCCTGCTGATCGAGGACGACGACGACGTCCGTGCGAGCACCGAGCAGGCCTTGTCGCTGAACGGGTTCCAGGTGGAGTCGTTCGCCAGCGCCGAGAGGGCGCGGCCGCTGATCGCCTTCGGCCTGCCGGCGGTCGTCGTCTGCGATGTCCGCCTGCCGGGCCTGAGCGGCACCGACTGGCTGCGCCAGATCCGCCAGGTCGATCCCGAGATCCCGGTCGTGCTGGTGACCGGTCACGGCCACATCGCCATGGCGGTGGAGGCCATGCGCGAAGGTGCCTACGACTTCATCGAGAAGCCGTTCACCTCCGAGCGGCTGGTCGCCATCGTCCGCCACGCGGTCGAGCGTCGTCAGCTGGCCCTGCAGGTGCGCGTGCTGAGGGATGCGCTGGACAACTGGCACGGCATCCAGGCGGTGCTGATAGGCCGGTCGGCGCAGATGCAGCAGGTCCGCCGCACGGTGATGACGCTGGCCGAAACGTCTGCCGATGTGCTGATCTACGGCGAGACCGGGACCGGCAAGGAACTCGTCGCGCGCTGCCTGCACGACCACAGCGAACGCCGGCGCCAGCACTTCGTGCCGCTCAATTGCGGCGGGCTGCCCGAGGCGCTGGCCGAGAGCGAACTCTTCGGTCACGAGCCCGGCGCGTTCACCAGCGCCAACAAGGTGAGGATCGGCAAGTTCGAGCATGCGCACGGCGGCACCTTGTTCCTCGACGAGATCGAGAGCATGCCGATGGCCGTGCAGATCAAGCTGCTGCGCGCCCTGCAGGAGCGCAGCATCGAACGCATCGGCTCGAACAAGCCGATCGCCTTCGACTGCCGGGTGGTCGCGGCGAGCAAGGACGATCTGAAGTCCTTGAGCGACCAGCACAAGTTCAGGGCCGACCTGTACTACCGCATCGGCGTGGCCATCATCGAGCTCCCGCCGCTGCGCGAGCGGCGCGAGGACATCCCGCTGCTCTTCGAGCATTTCACCCTGATGGCGGCCAGCCGCTACGAGCGCGCGGCGCCGCTGCTGAGCCATGCGCAACTGGCCGACCTGATGGCCTACGCCTGGCCTGGCAATGTCCGCGAGCTGCGCAATGTCGCGGACCGTTTCGTGCTCGGCTTGCTGGGCGACCGGCTGACGCAGGCGCGTCGTGCCGGCGAGGTGCCCGGCCTGCCCGTGGGATTGCCGAACCAGGTGGAGCACTTCGAGCGCGCGGTGATCGTCGAAGAGTTGCGGCGCCATGCGGGCGATCCGCCTGCCACCGCCGCCGCGCTGGGCATTGCGCGCCAGACCCTGCACGACAAGCTTCGCAAGTTCGGCATCGCGCCGGACGAATTCAGGAGCTGAGCCGGCGGCCTCCTGCCCCTGCCGCGGGCGGGAAGACGAAGCGCCGGGCGGCCAGCCGGCCGCACGGCGCTTGGTCAATGCGTTGGGCGGTTTTCGTTCGTCACGGCGCCCGGCGGCCGGTGATGAGCTGATAAAGCACGATGACGATGGCCGCGACCAGCAGCAGGTGGAGCAGGCCGCCCGCTGTGTAGGCACCGAGGGCACCGATGACCCACAGGATCAGAAGAATGAGCGCGATGGTGTAGAGCACGATGGTCTCCTGCGAAGGTGGTGCCCCAACGTACCGCGGCGGCCGAACATCGGCTGTCGGCCTGCCGCCTGCCGCCGCGTAGGACGATTGCACTGCCCCGCGCGGGAAGCCGTCACCTCGCCAACGCGGCGACCTGCGAGGCGCCCAGGGCCCCGCTGTACAGGCGCAGGTCCTGCATGCGGCCGTTGAAGTACGGGTCCGCCGAGTACTGCGAACGCCCGAGCCAGTTCTGCGAGGTGTCACCGAGCTGGAAAGGCGCGAACGAGATCGCGGGGTTGGTGGCCGCGGCGGTGCCGTCGACGTACAGGGTGCCGACCGTGCCGGCCAGCGTGACGGCCAGGTGCACCCACCGGCCGGTCGGCAGCGCCGACTCGGCGGCCATGGTCTGCTCGCCGTACCACGTGGTGCCGGAGATGGAGCAGCGCAGGCGGCCGCTGCTGTCCCGCGGGATCAGAGCGAGGTAGGCGATGTCGCTCGAGCCGAAGTCGAACACCCGGCCGAAAGTCGAGGCGGCATTCCAGTAGACCCAGACGGCAAGCGTGAAGTCGCTCAGGCCGGCCATCACGCCCGGAGGCAGGACGAGGTGGCCGCTGGTGCCGTCCAGCGCCAGCGCACTGCCGGAGATGCGGCCCGCGCCCCACGACGCGCCCGTGGCCAGGCTGGCCTTGAGCCCGTGGCCGCTGGCATCCGCGGCGCTGGTGCCGCTGCCCTCGTTCAGTGGCAGGTGCAGGCGCAGTTCGGTGGGCAGCGCGATTCGCTCGGTGCTCGTGCCGACGAGATCGCCACCCGCCGTCGTGGCCACCACCCGGTAGTGCCAGACGCCGTCGCCGGGCTTGTCGGTCCAGGTGCGCGGCTCGGTGACCGAGCCGAGGGTGGTGAACGGGCCGCTGGCCGAGGTGGCCCGCTGGACCTGGTACCCGGTGGCATAGGCGCTGCCCCACCAGGACAGCTCCACACTGCCGTTCGCGGCGTGGGCCGTGAGCCCGCTGGGCGCGGCGCCGGTGGCGATCGGATCGCGGGTGAAGGTCAGCGTGCCCATGCTGGGCTGGTCGCCGTTCCAGGCGTCCTTCTCGGGCCTGAGCAGCGTTGCCATCTGGGCCACCCAGGGCGCCGTCAGGCCCTTGCGGTTGACGTAGTGGTGGTAGATGAGTTCCCAGCAGTAGCGCAGGTTAGGGCGCCCGCCGGTGGACATCATGGTCATCGTGCCCTGGCGATTCGCGTAGACGGAGAAGGGCATGTCGTAGTACGAGCCGTTGGCGTCCGTCAGGTTGGCCTTGGCCACGTACTCGGCACCGGCCAGGAAACGGTTGTTGTCCAGGCCGAACAGGTCGTCGCCCTGGTTCCAGGCCATCTCGCACAGGGGCCCCGCCAGCGCCGGCCCGAGCGTGGAGTGGCCCTGGTCGCGGCCGGCCTCCTGCCATTGGCCGAAATGCCCCGGGTGCCAGCAGTAGACGTTGTGGGCCGAGGCCCCGTTTCCCCGGCCGTTCTTGTAGTACGCGATGGCCTCGTCGTAGAGGTCGACCCGGTCGCAGAACACCCCGATGGCCAGGATGTTGGTGATATTGCAGAGATCCCAGTTGGCCCAGTAGTTGGTGATGTCCGCGCCGTTGTGGTTGACGAGGAAGTCGTGGCTCATCGGGTAGAAGATGTCCAGCAGCCACTTCTGGAAGCGGGCGACGCCTTCCTTGGACCAGCCATCGTAGGTCCGCATGATCTCGGCCGCGTTGGCCCACTGGTAGCCGTAGATGCCGGCCGCCAGGAAGCGGTCTGCATTGCCGCCGAGGGTCGTCATCGTCGACGCCCAGGAGTCGAGGTACAGCACGGCCTTGTCGGCATAGGCCTTGTCGCCGGAGACCTTCCAGCGCAGCGCGCCCTGGTAGGCCCGCAGCATGTCCTCGACCATGATGCGGAAGTTCTCTCCCTCGCCGCCGCGGATGATGGTGGCCTGCGGATTCGGCGTGCCGAGGTTGGTGCGGCTGCTGGCCGTCAGCGCGTTCCAGCCGGAGATCCAGGGTTGCGCATTGGCGGCCACCTTCTCGCGCATGCGGGTGAAATCGTCCTCGGTGTGCAGCAGGCCGGGGTGCATGAAGACGCGGTTGCCGCCACCGCCGCCCGATCCTCCGCCGTTGCCCGAGCCATCGCCCTGGCCCGATCCGCCGGCCCCGCAGCCCGACAGGTTGGCGAACCACGGGAGTGCAGCGAAGCCCTTGAGGAGTTCGCGGCGATTGGGCGAGGTGAACAGGCTCGGTAGATCTTCGTCAGGCATGAAATCAATGCTCCCACGCTGCCGACAGCCGGCACGCGCGCCAGCCCGGGGGATTCGGCCGGAGCACCACACTGGACGAGCGTTCTTTTCGTTGCGACTTGTGTCGCGCGGGCGGCATCATGGCGGGATGAGTGCATTGCAGGACCGCTCGCAGGGCATGCTGTTCGCGCCCGAGACGCCGCCGGCCGTCGGCGCGCGGGGCAACATCCGCGTCGGCACCTGCAGCTGGACGGACCCTTCGCTGATCAAGTCCAAGGCCTTCTATCCCCGGGGCTGCAGCACGGCAGAGCAGAGGCTCGTCTACTACGCGAGCCAGTTCCCGCTGGTGGAGGTGGACAGCAGCTTCTTTGCGCTGCCGCAGCCCCAGCATGCCTCGCTCTGGGCCGAACGCACGCCCGCCGGCTTCGAGTTCAACGTCAAGGCCTTTCGCCTCTTCACCGGCCACCAGACGCCGCCGGAGGTCTTCCCGCCGGACCTGAAGCCGTGGCTTCCTGCGCTTTCCGGCCGCCAGCGCAACCACTATTACGCCGACCTGCCACCCGACCTGAGAGACGAGCTGTGGAGGCGCTTCATCGACGCCCTGGCGCCACTGAAAGAGGCCGGCAAGCTCAAGGCCGTGCACTTCCAGTTCGCGCCCTGGGTCACCTCATCGCGGGAGTGGCAGGCGCATGTCGAGCATTGCGTCGAGCGCATGGCCGGGCACCTGCTGGCGGTGGAGTTCCGCAACCAGACCTGGTTCGGCGAAGAGCGGGTCGATCGAACGCTGGCCTGGGAACGCGAGCTGGGCGTGGCCCACGTCGTCGTGGACGAGCCCCAGGGAGTGGGCAACTACGCGCAGGGCGTGTGGGCGGTGACGAACCCGGCGCTGTCCGTCCTGCGGCTGCATGGCCGCAACGCCGAAACCTGGAACGCCAAGGGCCTGTCGGCCTCGTCGGAGCGCTTCAACTACGAATACGGCGAGGAGGAACTGAAGGAGCTTGCCGGGCGAAGCGAAAGTCTCGCCGAGGAGGTCTTCGACCTGCAGGTGCTCGTCAACGTGAATTTCGAGGACCAGGGCATCCGCGCCGCGCAGCGGCTTGCGGCTCTGATGCGGCGCGGCGATCAGGCGTCCCGCACGTCGGCCACCGGCGACTGACCGAAGTCCGGCCGGTCCAGGTAGGCCAGCACCTTGCCCGCCGCCACGGCCGGCGAATCGAGCTGCCCCAGCGACTTGAACTGCATGAAGCGCTCGCGCTCCGGGAATCGCGCCGGGCTGGCCGCGCGCAGCTGCACCTGCATGTCGGTGTCGATCACGCCGGGCGCCAACGAGACGATGCGCGCACCGTGGGGCAGGGCCGACTGCTCCAGCGCCACGGCCCGCGTGTAGTGGTCCATGCCGGCCTTGGCGGCGCAGTAGACGGCGCTGCCGGCCATCGCCCGCCGGCCCAGGCCCGACGAGATGTTGAGCACCTTGCGCGGCACCGGCCAGCTTGCCGTGGCGTGCAGAAAGGCGGCGGTGAGCAGGACCGCGGCTTCGAGGCCGACGCGCAGGGCCTGCGCCGCTTCGACCAGCGGCGTGTCGGCCAGCGGCCCGGGGGTGGTGACGACGCCGGCGTTGTTGATCAGGGTGGCGCTGGCGAAGGCCTTGGCGTCCTGCTTCACCAGCCAGCCGGCCAAGTGCTGCGCGGCCGTCACGGGGTCGGCCAGGTCGAGCGTCCACTGGCTGAGCGTGAGCCCGCGGGCCGAGGCCAGCGCGGCCAATTCAGGCGAGGCCTGGCGAGCGATGCCGATGACCTCATGCCCTTCGTGAAGCCGCTGTGCGGCGAGGGCGGCGCCGAGACCGCGCGAGGAGCCGGTGATGAAGCTGAGGTGGGGCAAGGTCATGGCGTGATGCCGATCAAGGCCGTGGGGGCGAGGCCGGCAGGATAGCCGCGGGGCACGTCGACAATCGGCCCATGGTCAACACGGAAAGCCCCGCCGCCCGCCCAGATCGACCCTGGTGGCAACGCGCACCCGTGCTGGCCCTGGCCGCGACCTTGCTGCTGCTGGCCCTCGGTTGGGGCTGGGGTGCGTGGCGCGCCTCTTCGATGGCACCGCAGGGCGACTCCTCCGGCTTGCCGTGGCAGGTCAACCTCACGCCGGACGGCGGCAGTGCCGTCTTCGGCATGGCTCTGGGACGCACCTCGGTGGCGGACCTGGAAACGCGGTTCGGCGATGGCCTGCGGCTGGCGCTCGCCGGCGGGCAGGGGCAGCCGCCGGCGCTGGAGGCGTATGTCGAAAGCTTCCACGCCGGCTTCATCGACGGCAAGCTCGTCCTGAGCCTGGCCGCAGAGCCGCGCTGGCTCGAGCAGGCGCTGGCGCGCTCGCCGCGTTTCGAGCGTTCGGCGGATGGGATGTCGAAGCGCCACGCGTTGGCGGCGGACGACCTGGCGGCGGCCCGCCGGCTGGTCGTCTCGGCGCTCACCTTCATTCCCGCGGCCCGGCTGGACGAGCCCACCTTGCTGGCGCGTTTCGGCCCGCCGGCACAGCGCGTGGCCGGCGCCCAGGGCGAAGTGCAGCTGATGTACCCGTCGCTGGGCCTGGCGATCACCGTCCCGCCGGCCGAAGGGCCGCTGGCGCGCGCCCGCGCCGTGCTGCAGTACGTCGCGCCGCGCGAATTCGAGCAGCGTCTGCGCGCCCCGCTGGCCGCCTCGCCAGCGAGTTCTTAGCCCGTACGGCTGGCACACGCCGTCGCTCGCCGCCTTCCGAGCGCGCGCAGCGCCGCTCCCTACCAGGGCGTGCGCGGATCCGGCTTAGCCGGTCCGCTGCGCGAGCCCCCCCGGGGGGCAGGCCCCGGCAGGGGCCGTGGGGGCCCCATGCCCTGCGCGGATCCGGCTTAGCCGGTCCGCTGCGCGAGCCCCCCCGGGGGGCAGCCCCTGGAAAGGGGCGTGGGGGCTCCATTTCACGAGCCCCCTCAGGGGGCAGCCCCTGGAAAGGGGCGTGGCGGCCCTACTCCCCCACGGGTTCGCCGATGGCGAAGAAGTGGCCCCCGGCGATGTGGTGCAGCGTGCGCAGTTCGGGCTGCGCCGGATCGAAGTGCCAGTGGCCGGCGGTGAAGACGCTCGCCAGGGCCCAGGCGCCCGTCACCTCGCCGAGGAAGAGGTCGAACCGGGCCTCCTGCTCGGGCTGCGGGATGCGCACGCAATCCAGCCAGGCCACACAGCCGGCCACCAGGGGGGACTGCGCGGTCGGCTCTTCCAGCGCCTGCAGGCCGTAGTCCGCGAACTTGTCGATGCCGCGCCCGCTGTGGCTGCCCACGGCGTGCACCACTCGAACCTGCGCCTGGCACGGCACGCTGAGGGCGAAGTGGTTCGACTGCTCCACCAACTCGCGGGTGTAGGTGGCCTTGTCGAGCACGACGGCGACCTTGGGCGGGTCGAAGTCGAGCGGCATGGCCCAGGCGGCCGCCATCACGTTGCGCAAGCCGCCATGCCGGGCGCTGACGAGAACGGTGGGGCCGTGGTTCAGCAGGCGGTAGGCCTTGGGCAGGTCGACGGGTTGGCGCATGGGTGGAAGGCTCAGAAAGGGCAGGGCGAGGACAGCGACAGCGGCGGGCTGCCGGCGGGCTGCGCGGGATGCGGCAGTGTCAGGCGCTCGGCATGCAGCAACAACCTCGGCGCCAGGGCCAGCACGTCGGGCGGCGCGTACAGCTCGTCGCCGAGGATCGGATGGCCGATGGCCTGCAGATGCACCCGCAGCTGGTGCGAGCGTCCGGTCAGCGGCTCGAGCTCGACGCGGGTCGTGGCGGCTTCGCCGGGCGAGCGTGCCAGCACGCGCCAGCGGGTGAGCGAAGGCTTGCCGTGCTCGTGGCACACCATCTGCCGCGGGCGGTTCGGCCAGTCGCAGATCAGGGGCAGGTCCACCGTGCCCTGATCGGCGGTCATGTGGCCGGTGACGATGGCCACGTAGCGCTTGCAGACCTTGCGCTCGGCAAAGGCGATGCTGAGCTTGCGTTGCGCCGCCGCGCCGCGGCCGAAGACGAGGATGCCGGAGGTGCCCATGTCCAGCCGGTGCACGATGAGGGCGTCGGGAAAGGCGCCCTGCACGCGACTGGCCGCGCAGTCGGCCTTGTCGGCGCCTCGGCCCGGTACGGAGAGCATGCCCGCGGGCTTGTCGACGGCGACGAGATCGTCGTCGGCGTGCAGCAGCGTCAGTCCTCCGATCGGGATCACGTCGAGCCGTGTCCGGCCCTACTGGTCGACGAAGGCTCGTTCGATCACATAGTCGCCCGGCGTGGAGGTGTTGCCTTCCTTCAGGCCGCGCTCTTCCATCATGGCCTTCAGGTCGCGCAGCATCGCGGGGCTGCCGCAGATCATCACCCGGTCCTCGGCCGCGTTCAGCGGCGGCAGGCGCAGGTCATGGGCGAGCTGGCCGTTCTCGATCACCGTCGTCACCCGGCCCTGGTGCTTGTAGGGCTCGCGGGTGACGGTGGGGTAGTACATCAGCTGGCGGGTGACCATCTCGCCGAGGAACTCGTGCGCCGGCAGGTCGCGCGTGAGGTAGTCCTGGTAGGCCAGCTCCTTCACCTCGCGCACGCCGTGCACGAGGATGACCTGCTCGAACTTCTCGTAGGTCTCCGGGTCGCGCACGATGCTCAGGAAGGGCGCCATGCCGGTGCCGGTGGACAACAGGTACAGGCGCTTGCCCGGCGTGAGGTAGTCGATCAGCAGCGTGCCGGTGGGCTTGCGGCCGACGATGATGGTGTCGCCGGGCTGGATGTGCTGCAGGCGAGAAGTGAGCGGGCCGTCGGGCACCTTGATGCTCAGGAATTCGAGATGCTCCTCGTAGTTGGCACTGACGATGGAGTAGGCCCGCAGCAGCGGCTTGCCTTCGACCCGCAGGCCGATCATCGTGAAGTGGCCGTTCGAGAAGCGCAGCGAACTGTCACGGGTGGTGGTGAAGCTGAAGAGGCGATCCGTCCAGTGGTGCACGCTCAACACGCGTTCTTCATTGAAGGCACTCATTGCGCAAACGACAGGGTCAAGAAAGATAAAGGAGCCGCCGCGATTCTTGGGATGGGCAGCCAGGGCGAACCCGCTATTGTCGCGCAGCCTCTGCGAGCCGCCGCCGCAGTGCCACAACACCTGGTTTGATCTGCTTCAAGATCGCAAGGAGAGCACCATGAATCTACGCCGCGCCGCCTGGGTATCGAGCACCCTGGCGACCTGTCTGGTGGGAGCCGCCCACGCCGGTCCGAAAGTCTGGGTCTCGGTGGGCGAGGATGCCTACCGCCTGCTGCGCCGCGCCGGCGCCGACATCGAGCAGGTGGAGCTCCACACCCTGCCTGTGCAGGCCCCTGCGGCCGAGGGCAGCTCGAAGCTGGTCAGGCGCGACGAAAGCGTCTACCTGATGAGGGTCGATTCCGACGCGCTGCCGCGCCTGTCGCAGGACGTGCACCAGCGCCTGAACCGCTGCGCAGGCTATGTGATGCACGCCAGCCGCGCGCAAGGCCGGCAGGAGCTCTCCGGCTTCAGGGCCGCGCTGCTGCGGCAGGAGACCGCCGGCAAGGTCAACTACGAGATCGACAACCAGGCCGAGGTCAACGCCCTGCTGCCGCAGCTGCAGGAAAGCAATGTGCGCTCGACCATCGTGCAGTTGTCGACCGACTACAAGAACCGCTACTACGCGACGCACTACGGGGTGAATGCCAGCGACGACCTGGTCAAGACCTGGAAGGCTCTGGCGGCCGGCCGCGCCGACGTGACGGTCAAGCAGTTCAGCCACAACTGGCCGCAGAAGTCGGTCATCATGACGATCAAGGGGACCACCAGTCCCAAGCAGATCGTGGTCATCGGGGGCCACCTGGATTCGACCATCGGCAACACGCAGGAGGAGAGCATCGCTCCCGGCGCTGATGACGATGCTTCCGGCATCGCCAGCCTGACCGAAGTGGCGCGCGTGCTGCTCTCGAGCGGCTACCAGCCCCGCCGCACCATCCAGTTCATGGCCTACGCGGCCGAAGAGATCGGCCTGTTCGGCTCGGCGGCCATCGCCGCCGACTACAAGGCCAAGGGCAAGAAGGTGATCGGTGCGCTGCAGCTGGACATGACCAACTACCAGGGCGGCACCAGCGACTACACCATGATCACCGACTACACCAACGCCGCGCAGAACACCTTCGTCAAGAACCTGGCGGCCTACTACACGCCCTCGATGGTGGTCAACCAGGGGGCCTGCGGCTACGCCTGCTCCGACCACGCCTCGTGGACGCGCAACGGCTACGTCGCGTCCTTCCCGTTCGAATCCCTGTTGAGCCAGGACAACCCGTACATCCACACGCCGCAGGACACCATCGACAAGAGCGGCAACAACGCCAACCACGCGATCAAGTTCAGCCGCCTGGCGCTGGCGTTCGCGGTGGAACTGGGAAGCGATGGACCGGCGCTGCTGACGAAGTAGGCATGCCGGTCAAGCGCCCGTTGGCTGCGGGGTCAGCGGCCAACGGGCGGGCGACCGTGCGACTCAGGGCGAGCGTTCGGCTTGGCGCAGCGTCGTGCCCGAGGCGCCCTTGAGCGTGCCCAGCCAGCGCGACAGCTGCAGCTTGCGATCCGGCGGGGTGCTGGAGTAGACGTTGGTCAGCTGGGCCGGATCGGTGTCGTTGTCGTACAGCTCGAAGCTGCCGTCCTCGTATTCGACGTAGGTCTTGCCGTCCACCGTCCGCAGGCCGGAGAACGGCGCGATGTCCGGACGCGAGCCGCCGGCTCCTTTTTCGAACGGGTCGGAGGGCTCCAGGGTGCCGTTGCGCGCGAGCAGGTTCTCGTCGGGATTCTTGACGGTCTTGTGCTCGAGCAGCAGAGCCTGCCGCCAGTCCGCAGGCGCCTGGCCCGCCAGCACCGGCACGAGCGAGCGGCCATCGACGAAGCTCGGCGCGGTCGCGCCGGCGATCTCGGCAAAGGTCGATGCGTAATCCACGTTGGCCGTCATGGCCGTGGCCGAACTGCCCGCCACGATGCCGGGGCCGCGAACCACCAGAGGCACCCGCAGGTCCTCCTCGAATGCCGTCATCTTCCCGGAGTCGAGCCTGTGCTGGCCCTGGTGGAACCCGTTGTCCGAGGCGAAGAAGATGTAGGTGTTGGCCAACTGCCCCTTCGCCTGCAGCGTGTCGACGATGGCCTTGACCATCTCGTCGACAGCCTGCAGCGATTGCAGGCGCTTGCGGTACAGGTCGTCGATGTCGGCGATCTGCGTGGCTGTCAACAGGGGTTGGGCCTGCACCCAGGGTGGTTTGTCGCTGACGTCGGCTTCGTTGAACGAAGCCGTTCGCGGCGCCTGGGCCCCGGGGAAGAGGTTGGCATGCCGCGGTGCCGGCGTGGCCGGCGCATGCGGCGCATAACTCGCCAGGTAGAGGAAGAACGGCTGGCCCGGATGCTGGTCGATCGAGCGGTTGATGAAGTCGACCGCCTTGGTCGACAGCACGTCGGTCAGGTAGTCGGCCTCCGTTTCGCCATAGGACACGCTGGTGCCGTTGACGTTGAGCGTGTAGTTGTATTCCTTGTACGGGTTGCCGTCGTTCGGGCTGACCCATTCCGTCCAGCCGGGCGGGATGTAGGTCTTCGAGGGCGCGGTGTCCGGGTACCCGTTGAGGTATTTGCCGAGCATCGCCGTGCGGTAGCCGGCCGCGGACAGCCACGTGGCTACGGTGGACTGCTCCAGCCCCAGCGCATAGACCGCGGCAAAGCCGCCGTCGGGAGCGCTGTTGTCGAAGATGTCGGTGTTGTGCGCGAACTGGCCCCTCAGGCCGGTCACCCGCGAAGGGCAACACAGCGACAGGGTGACGTAGTGGTTCTGGAAGGTCATGCCCTGGTCGACGAGCAGGGCCTTCACCTGGGGCATGTAGGCCAGGTCGGTCAGGGCCTGGTCATCGGTCAGGATGAAGACGATGTTGGGCGACTGCTGGTCAGGCGGCCGCGTCACGTTGCTGCTGCCGCCGCCGCACGCGACGTGAAGCGCCAGCACGACCACCGTCGCCAGTCTGAGCACCGAGCGCATGGCGTGTCTCCCTCTGAAGAGCCCAAGAATTCTGCTACCGGCTGCCCAGGTGGGGCAACGGCAGGTCTGCAGCCTTTACCTTGCTTTGCGAAGCGGGCTGGTCCCGGCGCCGCAGTGAATCCGCACCGGCCTGCCACTGCGGCCGCGGAGTCCGCGGCCGGTCTCGCCCGGGTGGGAATGTACCCCCGCGGGCGGTTCGGCAGGCTCATGCGTCAGGGCGCATCGAGCTCGGCTTCGCGCAGCGCGGCGCCGCTGGCGGTCTTCAGCGCGCCGGTCCAGTCGGCGAGGCGCTGCTTGTTCCAGGGGGGCGTCTGGGCGTAGATGTTGCGCAACTGGGAGGGATCGTTGATGTTGTTGTAGAGCTCGTGCTCTCCGGTCTCGTACTCCAGGTAGGTCGTTCCATCGGCCAGCCTCAGGCCGACGTAGCCGTCGGCACCGTTGCCTTCGATGTTCAGGGCATCCCAGGGGTCGGCCGGCTCGCGCGGGGTCTTCTGCTTGCCGACCAGCTTGGAGCCCGGCCCGGCCTTGTGCTCCAGCAGCAGGGCCTGGCGCCAGGTGGGTGGCGTCTGTCCGTGCATCAGCGGCACCAGGGACCGGCCATCGACGAAGCTGGGCGGCGCGATGCCGGCGATCTCGGCGAAGGTCGGTGCGTAGTCGACGTTGGCGGTCAGGCGGTCCTCCGTCCGCCCGGCGGGCACGCCCGGGCCTCGCACGTACAGCGGCACCAGGATGTCCTCCTCGAAGCCGGTGTTCTTTCCCGAATCGAGCCTGTGCTGGCCCTGGTGATAGCCGTTGTCGGAAGAGAACAGGACGTAGGTGTTGGACAACTGGCCCGTATCGCTGAGCGTCTGGATGACGTTCTGAACCATCTCGTCGATCGACAGCAGCGTCTGCCGGCGCTTGCGGTAGAGCTTGTCGATGCCCTGGATCTGGGTGGAATTCAGCGTGGGCAGGGTGCGGACCCAGGCCGGCTTGTCGCTCACGTCGCTTTCGTTCCAGGACGGAGTCCGGGGGGCCTGGATGCCCTTGAAGGCCTTGGCGTGGCGCGGTGCCGGCGTGGCCGGCGAATGCGGCGTGTAGGGCGCCAGGTAGATGAAGAAGGGCTGCTGCGGAAAGCGATTGACCGAGTCGCGGATGAAACCGGCCGTCGCGTTGGAGATGACGTCGGTCAGGTAGTCGTTCTCGTTGCTGCCGTGGTTCTCGGCCTTCCCGTTGTGGTTCATCGTGTAGTTGAAGCCATCGTGCGGGTCGCCGGCCACCGGGCTCATCCACTCGTTCCAGCCTGGCGGCACGAAGTCGGCCGGCGCGGTGTCGGGGTAGCCATTGAGGTACTTGCCGAACAGGGCGGTGCGGTAGCCGGCCGAGGTGAGCCAGGTCGCCAGCGTGGAGCTCTCCAGGCCCTGCGAATGCGTCAGCTCGAAGCCTCCGTCCGGCAGGTTGTTCGTGTAGATGCCGGTGTTGTGCGCGAATTGGCCGCGCAAGGTCGCCACCCGCGACGGGCAGCAGAGCGAAAGGCTGACGTAGTGGCGCCGGAAGTTCGTTCCCTGGTCCGTGATCAGGGACTTCACCAGCGGCATCTGCGCAGCGGCGGCGACATCGAGGTCATCTGTGAGGATGAAGACGATGTTCGGCGCCTTGGCGGCTGCCGATGCCGCGACAAGCAGACCGATCACAGCCGCCCACAGGCGGCGGCGGAAGATTGGGCCCATGGAAGGCTCTCCCCGTGTTCGTTGAAGGACGGATGGACGGAAGGCCGCCGCGATGCGGACTGCGGCCGATTCTTGCAAACGTCTTCATTGGGCAACAAGCGATCCACCGGTTACGGGCGTAACGCCCGGAACCGTCATGAGCTTCCTTGAACTTTGGGCTGGTTCAGGGCGGTTGCAGTTCCGCCTGGCGAAGTTGCTCGCCGGCCAGCGACTTGAGGCTGGCCAGCCACCCGGCCAGACGCTGCCGCGTCTGCGGCGGCGTGGTGGCATAGCTGTTGCGAAGCTGCGCCGAGTCGAGGTTGTTGTCGTAGAGCTCGAACTCGTTGACCTCGTATTCCAGGTACGTCGTGCCGTCGGCCAGGCGCAGGCCTGTGAAGCCGCTGATCGTGCCTCCTAGCCCGACCTGGCCGTCGAACGGGTCGGAGGGTTCCAGCGGGCTGCCGGGTCCACGGAAGGGCTCGGACGGAGCGGACTTGTGCTCGAGGAGAAGGGCCTGTCGCCAGGGCGGTGGCGTCTGGCCGAGAAGCAGCGGCAGGAACGAACGGCCGTCGACGAAGGACGGCGTGTTCACGCCGGCCATCGCGGCGAAGGTCGAGGCGTAGTCGACGTTCGCCGTGATCTGGGTGATGGCCAGCCCGGGCGCGACCCCCGGTCCGCGCACGAACAGCGGCACGATGATGTCTTCTTCGAAGGCGCTCATCTTCCCGGAGTCCAGCCGGTGCTGGCCCTGGTGATAGCCGTTGTCGGAGGTGAAGAAGACATAGGTGTTGCCGAGTTCGCCGACCGATTGCAGGGTGTTGACGACGCTCTGCACCAGCTCATCCACGGCCAGCAGCGATTGCCGGCGCTTGACGTAGAGCTTGTCCATGGCCTTGACCTGGGTGGAGGTGAGCAACGGCAAGGTCCGCACCCAGCTGGGCTTGTCCGTCACGTCGCTCTCGTTGAACGACACCGTGCGCGGCGCCTTGATGCCCTTGAACGCGCCGGAGTGGCGGGGGGCCGGGATCGCTGGCGCGTGCGGCGCATAGGGCGCGAGGTAGACGAAGAACGCCTGTTCCGGGTGCTGCTCGACGCTGCGGCGGATGAAGTCGGACGCGGCCCGGGAGATGACGTCGGTGAGGTAGTCGCCGTCCGCGCTGCCGTAGCTCTCGGGGACGCCGTTGTGGTTCATCGTGTAGTTGAAGTTCTTGTACGGCGTGCCCGCGTTGGGACTCATCCATTCGGTCCACCCGGGCGGGATGTAGGCGCTGGAGGGCGCGCCTTCCGGATACCCGTTGAGGTACTTGCCGAAAAGCGCTGTCCGATAGCCCGCGCCTTGCAGCCAGGTGGCCACCGTGGAGTTTTCCAGGCCCAGTTCGTAGGTCTTGCCGAAGCCGCCGTCCGGCAGCTCGTTCTTGAAGATGGTGGTGTTGTGCGCGAATTGCCCGCGCAGGGTCGTGACCCGGGAGGGGCAGCACAAGGACAGGCTCACGTAGTGCCGCTTGAAGTCCGCGCCCTGCTCGGCCAGCATGGACTTGACCTGGACCATCTGCGCCGCGGCGGCGGCGTCCAGGTCATCGGCCAGGATGAACACCATGTTGGGCGGCTT
The DNA here is from genome assembly GCF_051857595.1 of Ideonella flava. Taxonomy (NCBI): domain Bacteria; kingdom Pseudomonadati; phylum Pseudomonadota; class Betaproteobacteria; order Burkholderiales; family Sphaerotilaceae; genus Ideonella; species Ideonella flava. Next base: position 305,874 of record NZ_JBPZHD010000001.1, on the reverse strand, counting down.
GGCCAGGCTGGTCCCGCACGCGAACACCAGCATCGCGGCCAGCAGGCCGCCACGAACAAGCTTGCTCATGAGTCGCTCCCTGTGAACCACCACTTGGATGGGATGCCGCCTCGACCGCTCAGGGCCGGCGACCACCATCGCAAATTCTGGTCCCCGCAGGCTGGAACGACAAGCTCGGCCTGAAGGGCCTGGCTGTCAGCGCAACCAGTCGGCCAGGACCTGCGCGGTGTGCTCGCCGAGCGAAGGCGGAGCCGTGCGGTAGGTCACCGGCGAGGCGGACAGCCGTATGGGGTTGGCCACCAGCGGCACCTCGCCGAACGTCGGATGCGGCAGCGCGATCTTCATCTGCCGCGACTGCACCTGCGGGTCCGCGAAGACCTGGTCCAGCCGGTTGATGGGGCCGCAGGGCACGGCCTCGGCCTCCAGCGCGGCGATCCACCCGGCGGTCGTGCGCATCACCGTCGCCTGGCGAAGCAGCGGGATCAGCACGGCGCGATTCGCCACCCGCGCCGGATTGGTCGAGAAGCGTTCGTCGACGGCCCATTCGGCGTGGCCGGCGATGCTGCAAAAACGCGCGAACTGTCCGTCGTTGCCGATCGCCAGGATCATGTCGCCGTCAGCGGTGGGGAAGTCCTGGTAGGGGACGATGTTGGGATGGGCGTTGCCCAGTCGCCGCGGAGCCTCGCCGCTGCTGAGGTAGTTGGCCGCCTGGTTGGCCAGGGTCGCGACCTGCACGTCCAGCAGGGCGAGATCGATGTGCTGGCCCTCGCCGCTGCGCTCGCGATGGCTCAGCGCTGCCAGCACGGCGATCGTGGCGTACAGGCCGGTCATGATGTCGACCACCGCCACCCCGACCTTTTGTGGGCCGGCGCCTTCTTCGCCTTCGGCGCGCCCGGTCAGGCTCATCAGGCCGCCCATGCCCTGGATCAGGAAGTCGTAGCCCGCACGCGGCGCGTACGGGCCGGTCTGCCCGAAGCCGGTGATCGAGCAGTAGACCAGCCTGGGGTTCACGGCCTGGAGGCTCGGATAGTCGAGCCCGTAGGCCTCGAGGCCGCCGACCTTGAAGTTCTCCAGCACCACGTCGGCCCTGGCGGCCAGGGCGCGCACCTGGGCCTGGCCTTCGGGCGTCGCCAGGTCGATGGCGACGGAGCGCTTGTTGCGGTTGGCGCACTGGAAGTAGGCGGCCTGCCGCTCGTCCGAGTCGGGTGCCTCCACCCACGGAGGCCCCCAGGTGCGCGTGTCGTCTCCCGCGCCGGGGCGCTCCACCTTGACGACGTCGGCCCCGAGATCTCCCAGCAACTGGCCCGCCCACGGACCCGCGAGGACGCGGGAGAGATCCAGGACCTTCAGGCCCTGCAGCGCGCCGCCCGCCAACATGGTCAGAAGGCCGGGATGCCGGTCATGGCACGGCCGAGGATCAACGCATGCACGTCGTGCGTCCCCTCGTAGGTGTTGACCACCTCCAGGTTGACCAGGTGCCGCGCGATGCCGAACTCGTCGGAGATGCCGTTGCCGCCGAGCATGTCCCGCGCGACACGGGCGATGTCGAGCGACTTGCCGCAGGAGTTGCGCTTCATGATCGACGTGATCTCGACCGCCGCGGTGCCTTCGTCCTTCATGCGTCCCAGGCGCAGGCAGCCTTGCAGGCCCAGCGTGATCTCGGTCTGCATGTCGGCGAGCTTCTTCTGCACCAGCTGGTTGGCGGCCAGCGGCTTGCCGAACTGCTTGCGGTCCAGCGTGTACTGCAGGGCGGTGTGCCAGCAGAACTCGGCCGCGCCCAGCGCGCCCCAGGCGATGCCGTAGCGCGCGCTGTTCAGGCAGGTGAAGGGGCCCTTGAGGCCGCGCACCTCGGGGAAGGCGTTCTCCTCGGGGCAGAAGACCTCGTCCATCACGATCTCGCCGGTGATGGAGGCCCGCAGGCCCACCTTGCCGTGGATGGCCGGAGCGCTGAGACCCTTGAAGCCCTTCTCGAGGACGAACCCGCGGATCTGGCCTTCGTCGTCCTTGGCCCAGACGACGAAGACATCGGCGATGGGGCTGTTGGTGATCCACATCTTGGCGCCGCTGAGGCTGTAGCCGCCCGGCACCTTGCGGGCGCGCGTGACCATGCTTCCCGGGTCCGACCCGTGGTTGGGCTCGGTCAGGCCGAAGCAGCCTATCCACTCGCCGGTCGCCAGCTTCGGCAGGTACTTCTGCTTCTGCGCCTCGGTGCCGAACTCGTTGATCGGCACCATCACCAGCGAGGACTGCACGCTCATCATCGAACGGTAGCCGGAGTCGACGCGCTCGACCTCCCTCGCCACCAGGCCGTAGCAGACGTAGTTCAGGCCGGCACCGCCGTAGACCTCGGGGATGGTCGGGCCCAGCAGGCCCAGCTCGCCCATCTCCCGGAAGATCGCCGGGTCGGTCTTCTCGTGGCGGAAGGCCTCCAGCACGCGCGGCATCAGCCTGTCCTGGGAGTAGGCGCGGGCGGCATCACGCACCTGGCGCTCGTCGTCGGTGAGCTGCTGGTCCAGCAGCAGCGGGTCATCCCAGTGGAAGGCGGCGCGGTGGGCCATGGCGAAGTCTCCAATTGTTCCGGCCTGGAATCATAGAATCGACTTTCAGGCCGATCAAACGTATTTTTCGCACTCATCTGTGCGATTCAAGAACTCCGGGATGAGACGCAAGCTGCCTTCCACTGCCGCCCTGGCCGCCTTCGAGGCGGCCGCGCGGCACCAGAGCTTCACCAAGGCGGCCGCCGAACTGGCGGTCACGCAGAGCGCGGTGTGCCGGCAGATCGCCTCGCTCGAATCCTTCCTCGGCGTGTCGCTGTTCCGCCGCGGCCAGCGTGGAGTGGGCCTGACCGAGGCCGGCCAACGCTACGCGCGCAGCGTGGCGGCGCGGCTCGACGAGGTCGAGCGGGACACGCTCGACCTGATGGCCCAGGCCGGCCAGGGCGGGCAGGGCGGCTCGCTGGAGCTGGCGGTGGTGCCCACCTTCGCGACCCAATGGCTGCTGCCTCGCCTGGGCCGCTTCCACGCCCTGCATCCGGGCATCACCGTGCACTTCAGCTCGCGAACCCGCCCCTTCCTGTTCGCCGACACCGAGCTCGACGCGGCCATCCACCCCGGCGTCGGACTGTGGCCGGGGACGGAGGGGCGGCTGCTGATGCCCGAGCCGATGATCACCGTGGCCAGTCCATCGTTGGCGGCCAGCCGCCCGCACTGGTCGCCCGCCGACCTGGCGAAGCTGCCGCTGCTGCAGGCGAGCACGCGCCCCTATGCCTGGCGCCACTGGTTCGAATCGCTCGGCCTGACGGTCGAGAACGACATGGCCGGCCCTCGGCTGGAGCTGTTCTCCATGCTGAGCGAAGCCGCGGCACAGGGGCTGGGCGTGGCCCTGGTGCCTCGCATGCTGGTGGACAACGAACTGGCCAGCGGGCGGCTCGTGCAATTGCTGCCTCAGGAACTCCTCAGCGATCGCTGCTACTACCTGATCTACCCCGAGCACAAGGCCGCGTCGCCCGTGCTCGCCACCTTTGCCGCCTGGCTGGACGAAGAGGCCGCCCGCTACCGAGCCGAGGTCGGTTGATGCCGGCGCGCAGCGCCGCTTCCTCCACGCGCGCCCGGATCCGCCTCTTCCGGTCTGTCGTGGAACCCCCTGGGCGGCTCCGGCAGTAGCTGCCCCCGAGCGAAGCGCAGCGCCGCTCCCTACCGGGGCGTGCGCGGATCCGGCTCTGCCGGTCCGCTGCGCGAGCCCCCTTTGGGGGCAGCCCCCGGAGGGGGCGTGGGGGCCTCGTCCCATCCGCTGCGCGAGCCCCCTCGGGGGGCAGGCCCCGGAAGGGGCCGTGGGGGCCTAATGCTTATCGGCCTCGGAGGTAAAGCTGTCGGCGTAGAACTCGTCTTCCGGCAGTCCGCACTGGGCCACAAAGTCCCGGTGGGCCGACTCCACCATGATCGGCACGCCGCAGGCGTAGACCTGGTGGCCCGACAGGTCGGGCAGGTCGTCCATCACCGCGCGATGGACGAAGCCGGTCCGGCCTCCCCACTGGTCCTGCGGCAGGGGTTCGGAGAGGACGGGAACGTAGCGCAGGCTCGGCAGGCGCGCGGCGGCGGAGACGGCCCAGTCGTTCAGGTAGAGATCGGCCCTCGATCGCGCGCCCCAGTAAAGCACCATCGGTCGCGTGCTGCCCAGCTCCTCCAGGCGCTCGATGAGTGCCTTGATGGGCGCGAAGCCGGTGCCCGAGGCGAGCAGCACCATCGGCTTGTCGGAATCCTCGCGCAGGAAGAAGCTGCCGAACGGCCCCTCCATGCGGACGATGTCCTTCTCCTTCATCGCGCCGAACACATGGTCGGTGAACTTGCCGCCCGGCATGTGCCGGATGTGCAGCTCGATCGAAGGCGGCGTGCCGAGGTTGTGCGGCGCATTCGCCATCGAGTAGCTGCGGCGTGCGCCGTCGCGCAGGATGAATTCGATGTACTGGCCGGCGTGGAACTGGAAGTTCTGGTTGGCCGGCAGCTGGATGCGCAACACCGCCACGTCGCTCGCCACGCGCTGGATGGCGAGGACCCGGCCCGGCATCTTGAGGATGGGAAACTCGCCCGCCCCCGGCACCGTGCGAGCCTCGACCAGGCAATCGGTCTGGGGCGTGGCGCAGCAGGTGAGGATCAGCCCGGCCGCCTCTTCCGCCTCCGACAGGGCCTTGGACTGGTGCGCTCCGTGGATCACGCGGCCTTCGAGCAGCCGGCTCTTGCAGGTCCCGCAGGCTCCATCCTTGCAACCGTAGGGCAGCCCTATGCCCTGGCGGATGGCGGCGACGAGAATGGGCTCGTCGCGGGTGACATCGAATGTTCGTTGGGAAGGCGTGAGCGTGACGGTGAAGGTCATGATGGAGCGAAACGAGCCAGCCCGGCGCCCTAGACTTCCGCGGCGACCGGCCCGTCATTGTGCCCGCGCGACCGTCACCGCCCGCCCATCGCAGGAATGCCCAGACCACTGCCCCCCGTGCATCGCCGCCCCGTCCTGCTGATCGTCGGCTGCGGGGATGTCGGCCTGCGCGTGCTTCGCCTGCTGCAGGGCCGCTGGCGCGTGCTGGCGCTGACGAGCTCGGCCGACCGGGCGCCCGAGTTGCGCGCGGCGGGCGCCGTCCCCATCGTGGGCAACCTGGACGTGCCGGCCACGCTGGACAGGCTCGCCGGGCTGGCCGATGCCGTGCTGCATCTGGCACCTCCGCCGGCCACCGGCACCACCGATCCCCGAACAGCCCATCTCGTGAATGCGCTGGCGCGTCGCTCGCCACCGCGTCACATCGTCTACGCCAGCACGACCGGGGTGTACGGCGATTGCGGTGGCGCCTGGCTGGACGAGACGCGCCGGTGTGCTCCGGCCACGCCGCGCGCGCAGAGGCGGGTGGATGCGGAGGCCCGGCTGCGTTGGGCGGGCCGCGCCTTCGGATGGCGTGTCAGCGTGCTGCGCATTCCGGGCATCTACGCCCTGGACCGCGAAGGCGGCGATCCGCGCGAGCGCGTGCGGCGTGGCGCACCGGTGCTGAACGATGACGAAGACGTTTACACCAACCACATCCACGCGGACGACCTCGCGCGGGCCTGCCGGGCCGCCTTGATGCGGGGAGCGCCGCAACGCATCTACCACGCCTGCGACGACGGGGCGCTGAAGACGGGCGCGCATTTCGACCTGGTGGCGGATCGCAGCGGCCTGCCCCGTCCGCCGCGGATCAGCCGCGCCGAGGCGCAGGCCTGCATGACCCCGGTCCAGCTGAGCTTCCTGTCGGAGTCGCGGCGCCTGTCCAATCGCCGGCTGAAGCAGGAGCTGCGCGTGAAGCTGCGATACCCGACGATCTCGTCCGCACTGGGCTGACCGGCACCGGGCGCCGTCAGGTTCCCAGGGGCTGCTTGAGCGTGCTCTGCCGGTCCACGGTGTGCAACGGAACCTGCATCGGCCGGCCTTCTCGCTGGATGTCGAGCGACACGTCCCGCTCGGCGGCGCCGCCGGTCCACAGCCGCTGCCAAAGCGTGTCAAGCGTGTCGACGGCCTGGCCATCGATGCGCACGATGCGGTCGCCCGGTTGCAGGCCCGCGGCCTCGGCCGGACTCGGCGAGTTGACACGCAGCACGCGCACCTCGCCATCGATCTCGATGCAATTCACGCCCATCCAGGCCCGCTGGCTCTGCGCGGAGCGCCCCTGGGCCAGCATCTCGTTCAGGATGGGCTTGAGCAGGTCGACCGGCACGAACATGTTGCCGTGCATCGGCGGCTGGCCCGGCCCCAGAGCGTCGCCCACGAACAGCGATCCGACCCCCAGCAACTCGCCCCGCAGGTTGAACAGCGCGGCGCCGCTGTGGTCCATGCGCGCCGGCACGGTGAACAGGGCGTGGTCGAGGTGGTATTCCCAGTAGCCCGAGAAGGCCCGTTGCGACACCCGGCGGGCCATGCTGATGCCGGCATCCTCGCCGCCGGAGATGATGAGCAGCGTATCGTCGTCGCCGATGGCCGCCGGGTCGCCCATCGGGGCGGCCGGCACGGGCAGGGGGATGAGGGCCTTGACCAGGCCGAAGCCTGTGGCCACGTCGTAGCCCACCACCCGGGCCGGGATGCGGCGGCCCTGGTCCGTCATCAGCTGCACCTGGTCCGCCTCGAGGATCAGGTAGCCGATGGTCAGCACGAGGCCGTCCGGTCCGATGACGACGCCCGAACCCTTTCGCACGGGGCCGAGCGTGGCGCTGGAACTGGCGTTATCGACCGCCACGCTGATCACGCCGACCACCGCGTCGCTGGCGCGGCTGATGCCTTCGGTGGAAAGCGCTTCCTCCGCCGACGCCGCAGGCATCGCCAGCGATGTCAGGACCACGGCCCAGAAGACCCGAACGATGAAGCGATATGCGCGACCCATGGCACACCTCCGCGCTCAACGGCCATGCCGAGACGCCAGCATGCGCCGCAAGGCCCGCCTACCTGCGCGGCAGGGCCTTGTCTGCCGAGCTCGGGGCAACCGGCGTGCGCGGCCTGGGCGACGAGGAGCGGCGCCTACAATCCGGACGGAGAGGGAGAAGATGTTTCGAAACGACAACCGCGAAGCCGCGGAGCCCGAAGGCGCCGGCGCGTTGCCTGCCGGCGGCTGGCTGCTTCAACCGAGCCTCAGCGGCACGGGCAGCGCTCCGCCTGCCGCTCCCTACAGCTCGACCACCAGCTTTGCCTGCGCCTTCCTCGCCGGACCCGTCGGCGTGCTCGCGATCGGAGCGCTGAACATCCACCGTTGCCGTCGCTGGCGAAAGGACGCGGTGTTTCTTGCGCTGCTGGTCATCGCGACGCTGGTCTGGCTTTTCGTCCTGCCGCTGTGGGAAGGCTACGACGCCATGCGGGCGGCAACCGCCCAGGCCCTGGGGCCCGGCGCATGGCGATATGCGAATCGCGCCTTCGCGCTGGCGCTGTTCGGCCTGCTCCATTGGCGCCACCGGGAGCTGGACCGTGCGGCCAGCCTGATGGGCTTGAAACGGCCGAACGGCTGGATCGCCGGTCTCGCCGTCATCCTTGTTGCGAATGCCTTGCCGTTTGCCATCGCCTACGCCCTCACCCTGTCCAGCCCTTCGTCATGAACACCCAGGATCCTGCCTTCGGCCACCCCGACCCCGACACGGCATCGCAGGCTCTGGCCCGACGCCATGCCATCGACGAGCTGCTCGACAGGCGTCGCACGGCAGCAGCCCGGCCGCTCCTGGCCGCGGCATTGCGGGACGACCCATATGACGCCGAGCTGCTGTACCTGGCCGCGCGCGCCGACTGGATCGATGACGCCAACGCCTCGGCACGAGAGCACCTGACGCAGCTGCTGCAGCGCGAGCCCCACCACACGCCGGCTCGCGCCCTGCTCGCGATGGTCCTCACCGAGGAGAACCAGCTTCCCCAGGCGGAAGAGATCGTCCTTTCGCTGCTGCGCGAGCACCCCCGCTGGCCGCATCTTTACGTTCTGTACGCCCGGGTGATGCTGCATGCCTTGAACATCGACAAGGCGAGCGCTCTCGCCTCGGAGGCGTTGCGCATCGCGCCCGACGACGCGGATGCCCTTCGGCTGCAAGCGCTGTGCGATCTGGTCCGGGGCAGTCGCGGCGCACAGGGACCTGCGCTGCAACGCTTGCTGGCCGGACATCCCGAAGACCAGGCGACCATCGCCATGCTGGCTGCGGCGCTCGTCACGGCGGGTCGTCACCGGGCGGCCTTGCGCTGCTACAGGGAGCTGCTGCAAGCCGATCCGACCAACCCGCACTGGCTGCGCCTGACCAAGGAGCTGACGGCTGCCACCCACTGGTCGTTGCTGCCCTTATGGCCGTTTCAGCGCTACGGATGGGCTGGCTCGATCGCGCTTTGGATAGGCGGCATCATCGGCGTGCGCCTGCTCGCGGTGCATGCGCCGGCCTGGGCCGGCCCCGTCAGCTGGGCCCTGTTCGGGTACGTCGCCTATTCCTGGATCTGGCCGCCGTTGCTGAGAAAGTGGATTCTGCGGAACTGAGATGAGTGACGACACTTCGCGACAAGACCTGGAGCGGCGCCTTTTGCAGGAGCCTTTCGACAACGAACTGCGGCTGCAGTATGCGCAAGCACTGATGGAGGAAGGTGAGGCCGACCAGGCGTGCGTCCAGGCCCGGCTGGTGGCGCAGCAGGCCCCTTCGGCCAAGGCGCAGGTGCTGCTGGCGCGCTGTCACCTGGCGCAGGACGACAAGGCGGCTGCCGTCAGCGCGTATGCGCGTGGGCGCCAGCTGCCGGATTTCGAGGCAGACGCCGCGCTGGAATCGCTGTGGGCCGCCGCCCAACCCGGTCGAGCCACGCGGCTCCACGTCGTGGAAGGGGGCGCCGCCAGCGTCGTGTCCATGCAGACGGTGCGGGAGGAGAAGGTCCGCTTCTCCAGCATCATCGGCATGGAGGACCTCAAGAAGTCCATCCGGCTGAAGATCATCGAGCCGTTCCTGAACCCCGGGTTGTTTGCGCGCTTCCGTTCGAACGCCGGTGGAGGCATCCTTCTCTACGGCCCGCCCGGCTGCGGCAAGACCATGCTGGCCCGCGCGGTCGCCAACGAATGCGGCGCCGGCTTCGTGTCGGTCGGCATTTCGGACGTCCTGAACATGTGGCTCGGCGAAAGCGAGCGCAACCTGGCGGCGATGTTCGACAAGGCCCGCAGCCAGAAGCCCTGCGTGCTGTTCTTCGACGAACTGGACGCGCTGGCCTATTCGCGCTCCAAGGCCGGCAGCTCGAGCGCGCGCGCGGTGGTCAACGAATTCCTGGCCCAGCTCGATGGATTGGGCAAGGACAACCAGGGGGTGCTGGTGCTCGCGGCGACCAACATGCCGTGGGATGTCGATCCGGCCATGAAGCGGCCCGGCCGCCTGGCTCGCCAGATCTTCGTGCCGCCGCCCGACGCTGCGGCGCGCGAGGCGATGCTGCAGGCCAAGCTGGTCGGCGTGCCGTCGGATTCGCTGGACTTCGCGGCCCTGGCAGCCAGGACCGCCCACTGGTCCGGGGCCGATCTGGACGGCTTGATCGATCAGGCGAAGGAGGCCGTTCTCGGCGAGGTGCTGACGACCGGATCGGAACGCCCGCTGAGGCAGTCCGACTTCGAGCAGGCCCTCGACGGCGCCGACCCTTCCACCCTCGAGTGGTTGAGGACCGTGCGCAACGTCGTGAAGTACGCGGGCCAGGACGGCACCTACCGCGAGGTCGAGAAGTACCTCAAGGCCACGCGGCTGATCTGAAGGTCATGGGGTCTCGGCCGGCGTGTCGGGGGACGGCGGCGGGTCCGGAGCGCGTCCCGGGCTGAAGAGCAGGCCACCCAGCATGCCCCCCAGATGGGCGAAGTGAGCGCTGTTGCCGAACAGGGCCGTCATGGCGCGCCACCAGTCCCATCCCAAAGGCAGGGCGGCGCACAGCTCCACCAGGGCGAACGCCAGCGCGGCGGTGCGGGCCTTGACGGGCACGGGCAGCGGCAGGATGAGCAGCCTCGAGTCGGGAAAGGCGCGGGCGAAGGCCACCAGCAGGCCGAAGATGCCGCCCGAGGCGCCGACGATCGGCTGGGCCTGGCCCAGCCAGCGCGACATCGATTGCTGGACAACGCCGGCGATGAGGATGCTGGCCAGATAGAGGATCAGTGTCCTGCGCCAGCCGAAGACTCTCTCCAGCCAGGAACCGAACACCCACAGGCCGAGCAGGTTCAGCACCAGATGCGGCACCGAGCCATGCTGGAAGGCGTAGGTGAGAAGCTGCCAGGGGCGAAAGCGCGGCGAATCGAAGGGCCACAGGGCCAGCCGGGTGGGCGAAAGATCCGCCATGAAGGCCGAGTCGCGGCCGCCGCTGCCGGCGCTCGCTGCGACGAACAGCAGGATGCAGGAGGTCATCAGCACCCACGTCAAAACCGGCCGCTTTGACATGGTGCGCGGCAGGCGCTATCGGCGCGAGCGCGAACTGCTCCGGCCGCGCCGGCGCCAGTAGCGGATGTGCAGCCAGGCCCCCAGGACGCCGCCGAGGATCGACAACTCCACGACGTTGCGCTCGATGCCCAGCGTGGTGACCAGCACGATCGCGCCAAACACGATGAGGAAGGTCCGCATCTTCATGGGAATCGGCGGGAACAGCGGCATGATCGTCCGATCGGGAAACAGCATCCCGGTGGCGAACAGCAGGCCGAAGAAGGCAGCGGAGGCTCCCGTGCTGGTGCTGTAGTAGCTGCCCGTCGCCCACATGAGGGCCAGGGCCAGGGCGGCGGCCGTGAGGACGCACACCAGCAGGAACTGGCCGAAGCGCTTCCAGCCCCAGAGTCGCTCCAGGTCGGCGCCGAACATCCACAGGCCCAGCATGTTGAAGAACAGCTCCATCACCGAACGGTGCAGCAGGGCGTAGGTCACCGGCTGCCAGGGCATGAAGCCCGACTGCAGGGGATGCAGTGCCAGCCACGGGCCGATGGGCGCCAGCCAGGTCAGGCAGAACACCGCCGTGCAGATCAGCATCAGCGCCTTGGTGACGGGTGGCATCGGCGGCATGGTGCGTCGCGGCAGGTGTGGGGAGGCTGCAGGTCACTGGTGCCCGGGGCCGGACTCGAACCGGCACACCTTGCGGCGGGGGATTTTGAATCCCCTGCGTCTACCGATTTCGCCACCCGGGCCAGTGTGTGTGCTCTGTGGTCATGCGCGCCGGGCAGCTGGCAGCAGGCTGCGTCCCGGGGCATGTCGGGCGCGGATTATGGCATGCGCCTTCGCGGCGGAATCGGCCTGCACCCATAATGACGAGCCGCTGTTGCCTGCCCTGCCATGCCTGCCTACAAGACGCTCGAAGATGCGATCGGTTCCACTCCTCTGGTTCGTCTGCAGCGCCTGCCGGGGCCGGAGATCGCGTCGCGCAACAACGTCATCCTCGGCAAGCTGGAGGGCAACAATCCGGCCGGCTCGGTGAAGGATCGTCCGGCGATCAGCATGATCCGCAATGCGGAGGCCCGAGGCGAGATCAAGCCGGGCGATACGCTGATCGAAGCGACCTCGGGCAACACCGGCATCGCCCTGGCGATGGCGGCCGCGATCAAGGGCTACCGCATGCTGCTGATCATGCCGGAGGACCTCTCCGTCGAGCGCGCGCAGACCATGAAGGCCTTCGGTGCCGAACTCATCCTGACGCCCAAGTCGGGTGGCATGGAGCTGGCGCGCGATCTGGCCGATCAGATGCAGAAGGACGGCAAGGGCCGCGTCCTCGATCAGTTCGCCAATGAGGACAACCCCCGAATCCATTACGAGACCACCGGCCCGGAGATCTGGGCCGACACGGACGGGCAGGTCACGCACTTCGTGAGCGCGATGGGCACCACCGGCACGATCACCGGCGTCTCGCGATTCCTGAAGGAGAAGAAGCCCTCGGTGCGCATCATCGGCGCGCAGCCGGCCGAGGGCTCGCGCATCCCGGGCATCCGAAAGTGGCCGCAGGCCTACCTGCCCAAGATCTACGACCCGGCGGCGGTGGACGAACTGGTCTACGTGAGCCAGTCCGCCGCCGAGGACATGGCCCGGCGCCTGGCCGCTGAAGAGGGCCTGTTCGGCGGCATCTCCGCTGCGGGCGCCTGCTGGGTGGCGCTTCAGCTGGCCCGGGTGGTCGAGAACGCCACCATCGTCTTCGTCGTCTGCGATCGCGGCGACCGGTACCTGTCGACGGGCGTGTTTCCGGCATGAGCCCCTTCCGGCCCGCCGGGGCTCATTCACTCTTGGCGAGGCCGGCCGCAGGCCGTCGGGTGCCCCGATGACGGTCGAGTATCGCTACTGCCCCCAGTGCGCCAGCGCACTGGCCTGGATAGAGGCCGTCGAGGATGGCGGCGCCAAGAGCCGACTGCGCTGCCCGGCCTGCGGCTTCACCCATTGGAACAACCCCACCCCTGTGCTCGCCGCCGTGGTGGAGTGCACCGACCGCGGCGGCCGGCTGCTGCTGGCGCGCAACGCCGCCTGGAGCGGGCGCATGTTCGCGCTCATCACCGGCTTCATGGAGGCTGGCGAGACGCCGGAGGAGGGCATCGCGCGTGAGGTGAACGAAGAGACATCGCTCGTGGCCGATGCCGTCAGGCTGATCGGGGTGTACGACTTCCAGCGGCTGAACCAGGTGATCATTGCCTACCACGTGCAGGCGCGCGGCGAGATCAGCCTGTCCCCCGAGCTCGCCGAGTACCGCTTGTTCGAACCTGGCGAGACTTTGTGCTGGCCGGCCGGCACCGGCTATGCGCTGGCCGATTGGCTGCGCGGCCGCGGCATAGAGCCGCGCTTCATCGACTGGCCCCGGCGCGACGAAGCGAGCGCTTCGCCGGCCACCTCCTCCTAGAATGATCGGCATGGAAGCACACAAGGAACTCGACACCCGCGGCCTGAACTGCCCGCTGCCGATCCTGAAGGCCAAGAAGGCGCTGGCCGACATGGTCAGCGGCCAGGTGTTGAAAGTGGTGTCGACGGATCCCGGTTCGATGCGTGACTTCCAGGCCTTTGCTCGTCAGACGGGCAACGAACTGCTCGAGCAGCAGACTCAGGCCACCGACTTCATTCACTACCTCCGCAGGCGGTGAACGAGGCCCCCACGCGCCCCCGGGCGCCGCTCCCCGAGGGGCCTCGCGCAACGGACCGGCAGAGCCCAATCCGCGCACGCCACTTGAGGGGGGCGCGCGCGCGTGGCGCCCGAAGGCACGTGGCGGGAGCGGGTCAGAGCTCCAAGGTCTTGAGGTATTCGCGAAAGCCGGCGCCGAGTTCGGGATGTGCCAGGGCCAGCTCGACGTTGGCCTGCAGGAAGCCCTCCTTGCTGCCGCAGTCGTAGCGCTTGCCGTGGTAGCGGTACGCGAAGACCTTCTCGCGCCGCATCAGGTTGGCGATGCCGTCGGTGAGCTGGATCTCGCCACCCACGCCGCGGGGCAACTGGGAGATTTCGCGGAACACGCCCGGCGTCAGGATGTAGCGGCCGGCCACGCCGAGGCGCGAAGGCGCGGATTCGGGGGCCGGCTTCTCCACGATCTGGACCAGGTCCATCATCCGGTCGTCGACCGGGGTGCCGGCGACGATGCCGTAGCGGCGCGTGTGCTCGGCCGCCACTTCCTGCACCGCGATGATGGACGCGTGCCACTCGTCGAACTGCTGCACCATCTGCTTGAGGATGGGCGGGTCGCCGACCATCAGGTCATCGGCCAGCAGCACCGCAAACGGCTCGTTGACGACCACGCACTGCGCGCAGAGCACCGCGTGCCCCAGCCCCAGTGCCTTGGGTTGCCGGATGTAGATGCATTCCATGTCGTCCGGCTTGATGGATCGCACGAGCGCAAGCAGTTCGTGCTTGCCGGAAGCCTCCAGCTCGCTTTCCAGCTCGTAGGCCGTGTCGAAGTGATCCGGGATCGCGCGCTTGTTGCGGCCATTGACGAAGATCATCTGCCGTATGCCGGCCGCATAGGCCTCCTCGACGGCGTACTGGATCAAGGGCTTGTCGACGACGGGAAGCATCTCCTTGGGCTGGGCCTTGGTGGCCGGCAGGAAACGGGTGCCCAGACCGGCGACGGGGAAGATGGCCTTGTTGACTTTCACGCGAAGCATCCCTCTGTGCGGCATGGTTGACTGGACTGGTTGGGTGCGGTGCCACTACCGGCAAGGATTGTGCCGGTCACGCGGGTGGCAAGCGTGACCACTGCTCGCGCAGGCTGACCAGGGTGCGTTCGAAATCGGCCAGGCGCTGGCGCTCCTGCGCCACCACGGCCTCGGGCGCCCGGGCGACGAAGCTTTCGTTGCCGAGCTTGCCTTGCGCCTTGGCGACCTCGCCGTCGAGGCGACTGATTTCCTTGGCCAGGCGCTCGCGCTCGGCAGCGACGTCGATCTCGACCTTCAGCGCCAGGCGAGCGCCGCCCTGCACGGCCACGGGTGCCAGCGCGCTGGCAGCCGCGAACTCCGCCTCGTCCGACAGCAATTGCACTTCGCCCAGCTTGGCCAGCGCCTTCAGCACGGGCGCCGCCGCCGTGAAGAATCCGGTTTCGCCGATCACCACCAGGGGCACACGATCGGCGGGCGACAAGCCCATCTCGCCGCGCAGGCCGCGGCAGGCGCCGACCATGGCCTTCAGCTGGGCCACCCACGCGTCCGCGGCCGAGTCGATCTTGTCCGGCTGCGCCACGGGGTAGGGGGCACTGGCGACCGTGCCGGCATCGCCTTGGGCCTTGCGGCCGGCGACAGGTGCCACCGTGTCCCACAACTCGGCGGTGATGAACGGTGCGATCGGGTGCAGCAGGCGCAGCACCGTTTCCAGCGTGCGGATCAGCGTGCGGCGCGTGGCACGTTGCTCGGCCTCGGTGCCGTTCTGGATCTGCACCTTGGCGATCTCGAGGTACCAATCGCAATACTCGTCCCAGACGAAGGAATAGATGGCATTCGCGACGTTGTCGAGGCGGTAGTCGGCGAAGCCCTGGGCCACGGCCATCTCCACGCGCTGCAGCTCGCCGGCGATCCAGCGGTCGGCCTGCGAGAAACGCATGTAGCCGTGGTACAGGCCACCGGGCTCGCACTCGGCCTTGCCGTGCTCCTTCAGACCGCAGTCCGCACCCTCGCAGTTCATCAGCACGAAGCGCGTCGCGTTCCAGAGCTTGTTGCAGAAGTTGCGGTAGCCCTCGCAGCGCTTGGAGTCGAAGTTGATCGTGCGGCCCAGCGTGGCCATGGCGGCGAAGGTGAAGCGCAATGCGTCGGCGCCGTAGCCCGGGATGCCGCTCGGAAATTCCTTCTCCGTGGCCTTGCGGACCTTGGGCGCCGTCTCGGGCCGCCGCAGGCCGACCACCCGCTTGTCGAGCAGGGTGGGCAGGTCGATGCCATCGATCAGGTCCACCGGGTCGAGCACGTTGCCCTCGGACTTGCTCATCTTGTGGCCGTGGGCGTCCAGCACCAGGCCGTGGATGTACACGTCGCGGAAGGGCACCTGGCCGGTGAAGTGCTTCGTCATCATGATCATCCGGGCGACCCAGAAGAAGATGATGTCGTGGCCGGTGACCAGCACCGACGAGGGCAGGAACAACGATTGCTCGATCGTCTTTTCCGGCCAGCCCAGGGTCGAGAAGGGCACCAGGGCGGAGGAGTACCAGGTGTCCAGCACGTCCGGATCGCGCGTGAGCTCGCCGGTGTAGCCTGCGGCCCTGGCCTTCTCGCGCGCTTCGGCCTCGTCCCGGGCGACGAAGATTTCCCCGCCGCTGCCGTACCAGGCCGGGATCTGGTGGCCCCACCAGAGCTGCCGCGAGATGCACCAGTCCTGGATGTTCTTCATCCATTGGTTGTAGGTGTTGACCCAGTTCTCGGGCACGAACTTCACCTGCCCGGACTCCACCGCCTCGATCGCCTTGCTCGCGATGCTCTGGCCGTCCTGGCCCGGCTTCGTCATCGCGACGTACCACTGGTCGGTCAGCATGGGCTCGATGACCTGGCCCGAGCGCGCGCATCGCGGCACCGTGAGGCGGTGCTTTCTGGTCTCGACCAGCAGGCCCTCGGCATCGAGCTGCTCGACGATCTTCTTGCGGGCGACGTACCTGTCCAGCCCGCGATAGGCCTCGGGCGCCTGGTCGTTGACCTTGGCCTCGAGGGTGAAGATGGTCAACATCGGCAGGCCGTGGCGCAGGCCGACCTGGTAGTCGTTCGGGTCATGCGCCGGAGTGACCTTGACGACGCCGGTGCCGAACTCCTTGTCGACATAGTCGTCGGCGATCACGGGCACCAGCCGGCCCGTGACGGGCAGGCGGACCTGCTGGCCGATCAGGTGGCGGTAGCGCTCGTCTTCAGGGTGCACCATCACGGCGGTGTCGCCCAGCATGGTCTCCGGCCGGGTGGTGGCCACCACTAGCGACTCGGTGCTGCCTTCGATGGGGTAGCGGATGAACCAGAGGTGGCCGTCCACCTCCTCGCTCTCCACCTCGAGATCGGACACGGCGGACATCAGACCCGGGTCCCAGCTGACGAGGCGCTTGCCGCGGTAGATCAGGCCTTCTTCGTACAGGCGGACGAAGGTCTCGGTGACGGTGCCCGAGAGCCTGGCGTCCATCGTGAAGTACTCGTGCTGCCAGCTCACCGAGTCGCCCATGCGCCGCATCTGGCGGGTGATGGTGGCGCCGCTCTGGGCCTTCCACTCCCACACCTTGCCGACGAAGGCCTCGCGGCCGAGGTCGTGCCGGCTGATGCCTTGCTCCTGCAGCTGGCGCTCGACGACGATCTGGGTGGCGATGCCGGCATGGTCGGTGCCGGGTACCCACAGGGTGTTGAAGCCGCGCATGCGGTGGTAGCGTGTCAACGAGTCCATGATGGTCTGGTTGAACGCGTGGCCCATGTGCAGCGTGCCCGTCACATTGGGCGGGGGCAGCTGGATGCTGAACGAGGGCTTGGCCGGATCGAGCGTGGGCTGGTAGATGCCGCTGGCTTCCCACAGCGGTGCCCAGCGGGCTTCGATGGCGGCGGGCTCGAACGATTTGGCGAGTTCTGTCATGGAGGCGGGTGAGCGTCGGGCGCCCGGATTGCTAACAGGTTGACACGTAAAGCTTGTCAACCTGGCGTGAAGACTTTGTGTTGGGCCGATTGTAGGTCGCGGCCCCCCGCGACCTTCTTCAAAGAGGAGACCCCGATGAACCCTCCCGCTCCCGTGAAAAACAGCTGGCGCGCCTCATGGAAATTGCGCGCTGTCGGCCTGGCGGCCGCCGCCTTGTTGTCTGCCTGTGGAGGCGGAGGCGGTGACGGACTCAGCTGCTCTGCGGCCGACGAGAAGATCTGGCTGCGCGACTACATGAACGACTGGTACTACTGGTACGCCGTCAGCCCCAGCCCAGATCCATCGGCCTACGCCTCGGTGGACACCTACTTCCAGGCCCTGCTTTACCAGGGCACCGATCCCGACTTTCCCAAGCCCGACACCTGGAGCTACATCACCTCGGAGGAGGCCTACAACCGCACCTTCGGCGAAGGGCGCACCCTGGGCTACGGGGTGATGGTGACGGGCATCGAGGTAAGCGGCCATCCGGATGATCCGCTCTACATCCGCTACGTCGAGCCCGGTTCGCCTGCCGCGCTGGCGGGCCTGCGCCGCGGCGACCAGATCCTGGCCGTCAACGGGCGCACCTCCAGCCAGCTGATCGAGGAGGACGACTACTCGGACCTGGCGCCGGCCCAGACCGGCGATTCCGTGACGATCGATGTCCGCACCGACACGGGCGACAGCCGCGTGACGCTGAACGCCGTCATCTACGACCTGGTGCCTGTGCCCAACTCGAGCGTCATCACGACGCCGTCGGGCCGCAAGATGGGCTACGTGATGGTCAAGGACATGATCAACCAGGCGCTGGCACCCTTCGACGCGGCCTTCGCCCAGTTCAAGACCGCGGGCATCCAGGACGTGATCATCGACCTGCGCTACAACGGCGGCGGCCTGGTCTCGGTGGCCGACAAGATCGCCTCCTTCCCCAATGGTGCCGAGACCAGCGGGCAGGTCTTCACGAGCCTTCTCTACAACGACAAGAAGAGCAACCACGACGAGACCTTCCGCTTCGTGAACTACGCGAATGCCACGGGGCTTTCGCGCGTCTACGTGCTGACCGGCCCTCGCACCTGTTCGGCGGCCGAGCAGGTGATCAACGGGCTGCGGCCGTTCGTGGAGGTGGTCACCATCGGTGACACCACCTGCGGCAAGCCGGTGGGCTTCCTGCCGCAGCCCGACGGCTGCGGCGCGGTGATCAATGCGGTGAACTTCGAGTCCGTGAACGCCAGCAACGAGGGCCGCTACTTCGATGGCTTCGACGCCACCTGCCCGGTGGCCGAGGACTTCAGCCAGCCGATCGGCGCCTCGACCGATCCGCTGCGCATCGCGGCCGAGGATCACGCCGACGGCTTCGGCTGCCCGGGGCTGACGGCGCAGGCCAAGAGCAAGCTCCTGGGCTTGCGCGTGCCCGCCCAACGGCCGCGCTGGCTGGAGCCGGGCGATCGCCGGGGGATGATCGGCAAGTAGTAGAGGTCCGGGGCGGGCCCGGAGTGCCGGGCCTGCCTGCGCAGGCGCCGTCGGACGCTACATGAACAAGTGCTCGCCAGCGTTCTCGCCCCCGAGCACCACGTAGTTGACCTTGCGCAGGTCGGCCAGCGCCCGGCCGCCGGCATAGCTGATCGAGCTTTGCAGGTCTTCCTGCATCTCGCGCAGCGTGTCGGCGAGCCGGCCCTTGATGGGCTCGAGGATGCGCTTGCCCTCGACGTGCTTGTACTCGCCCTTGTTGAAGTCGCTGGCCGAGCCGAAGTACTCCTTGTAGAGCTTGCCGTCCACCTCGACCGTCTGGCCGGGGGATTCCTCGTGGCCGGCGAACAGCGAGCCGACCATCACCATCGCGGCCCCGAAGCGCACGCTCTTGGCGATGTCGCCGTGGTGGCGGATGCCCCCGTCGGCGATGATGGGCTTGGTGGCCACGCGGGCGCACCACTTCAACGCCGAGAGTTGCCATCCACCGGTGCCGAAGCCGGTCTTCAGGCGGGTGATGCAGACCTTGCCGGGCCCGATGCCGACCTTGGTCGCGTCGGCGCCCCAGTTCTCCAGGTCGATCACGCCTTCGGGCGTGCCCACGTTGCCCGCGATGACGAAAGCCTGGGGCAGCTTCTGCTTGATGTGTTCGATCATGCGGCGCACGCTGTCGGCGTGGCCATGGGCGATGTCGATGGTGATGTAGTCGGCGCCCACGCCTACGGCGGCCAGGCGGTCGATCACGAGGCGGTCGGCCTCCTTCACGCCCGAGCTGATGGACACGAGCAGGCCGAGCTCGCGCATGCGCCGCGCGAAGGCGACGTTGTCGAGATCGAAGCGGTGCATGACGTAGAAGTAGCCATTGCCGGCCAGCCATTCGGCAATGGGTTCGTCGAGCACCGTCTTCATGTTGGCCGGAACGACCGGCAGCTTGAAGCGGCGGCCGCCGAAATCGACGCCGGGATCGCATTCGGCGCGGCTGTCCACCCGGCACTTGCGGGGCAAGAGCAGGATGTTGTCGTAGTCAAAGATTTCCATGGCTTCTCGGAGCTGTGGCGGCACGTTGGGAGCAGTGTGCTGCCGAGGGCTGCGAGCGCTTGACCTCGCCCGGCCGGCCCGCATCACCGGTGCGCCTGGGGCGGCGCGGTGCGGGCACAAAAAACCGGGCGCAGAATTTGGGCCCGGTGATCCATTCTACGCGGGGTGGCCGGCCAGAAGGCCCCCAAGGTCAAGGCTGGAGCGCCGGCCCAGGGCCGTGGCGTGTCGGGCCCACCAGCCGCGCGCGGCCGCGGCGCCGAGATCGCGCAGATGCTCCAGGAACGGCAGGTGCGCGATCAAGCGTGTCTCGCTGGCCAGGGCCGCCAGTTCAGGTCGGCCATCGATGAGGTGAAGCCGCCGGCGCTTCAGGCGCCGCTCATGCGCGCTCGCCGGCCAGGACGGCCCGCCCGTGGCTTCGCGCCAGTCGGCCAGGCTTTGCAACTCGCGCATCAGCGGCGCCGTGAAGGCGAGTTCCTGGGCGCGCAGCCGGATCTCTTCGGCACTGCGCGGGGGAGCTGCCCGGCGGGCGGGCGGGGCGAGCAGCACGATCATCAGGTCGTCGGCATCGCCCGCGTGCAGCAGCGGCCAAAGCGGTGGATTGGCGGCGAAGGCGCCGTCCCAGTAGGCCTCACCGTCGATGAGCACGCTGTGGTGGATGTTCGGCAGGCAGGCCGACGCCAGCAGCGCATCGCCCGTGATCTCGTGTTCGCGAAACATTCGCAGTCGGCCCGAGGCCGCGTGGGTGGCGGCGACGAACAGGCGCACCGGGCTGGCCCGGCGAAGGCGTTCGAAATCGACCTGCGCCTCGAGGATCTCGCGCAGCGGGTTCAGCCCCATCGGGTTGAACTGGTACGGCGACAGCAACTGCGACCAGCGAAGCGCGACCTTGGCCGCGGGCGCGAAGCCCGGGGCGTCGTGCCGGCCGACCGTGAACCATCCGAAGGGCAACCGCGTGCCCAGGGCCTTCCAGAAGGCATCGAGCGCGGCACGCCCGCCTTCACGGCCACCCGTGGCCAGGCCGTGCGCCAGGACGACAGCATTGATGGCACCTGCGCTGGCGCCGCTCACCGAACGCAGATCGAGCTCGTCGCGCTGGAGCAGGGCGTCCAGCACGCCCCAGGTGAAAGCGCCGTGGGCTCCGCCGCCCTGCAGCGCAAGCGACAGTCGATGAGGGCGGGGCGAACGGATCAGCCAGGACATGGAACGAGCGAAACCGAGGCGACGACCATGCACGAAGCGTGCCCTGCCCGGATGACGGGCGAGCGACTGCGGTGCGGGCCGATGCCCCTCCCTAGAATGCCTGAATGACAGATTTCGACGATGCAGGCGCCGCCGCGCCCGCCCGGCCGCCTGGTGGCGATGCGCTGCTGCGGGGCCTCAACCCGGAGCAGCTCGCCGCGGTCACGCTGCCACCAGAGCCGGCGCTCATCCTCGCCGGCGCGGGTTCCGGCAAGACCCGCGTACTGACCACCCGTATCGCCTGGTTGCTGCAGACAGGCCAGGTCTCTCCAGGCGGCGTCATGGCGGTGACCTTCACCAACAAGGCGGCCAAGGAGATGCTGACCCGGCTGGGAGCCATGCTGCCGGTGAACGTGCGGGGGATGTGGATCGGCACCTTCCACGGGCTGTGCAACCGCTTCCTGCGCGCCCACTGGAAGCTCGCCGGCCTGCCTCAGTCCTTCCAGATCCTGGACACGGGTGACCAGCTGTCGGCCGTGAAGCGGATCATCAAGGCCATGAACGTGGACGAGGAGCGCTTCGTTCCCAAGCAGGTCACCTGGTTCATCGCCGGCAGCAAGGATGACGGCCTGCGGCCCAAGGACATCGAGATCCGCGATGGCCAGACGCAGAAGCTGGTCGAGATCTACCAGGCCTACGAAGACCAGTGCCAGCGCGAGGGCGTGGTCGACTTTGCGGAGCTCATGCTCCGCACCTACGAGCTGATGCGTGACAACACCGCGCTGCGCGAGCACTACCAGCGCCGCTTCGCCCACATCCTCGTCGACGAGTTCCAGGACACCAACCGACTGCAGTACGCCTGGCTGAAGATCTTTGCCGGGCCGCCGCGCGCTGGCGGCGGCGCGGTGTTCGCGGTGGGCGACGACGACCAGAGCATCTACGCCTTTCGCGGCGCGCAGGTCGGCAACATGTCGGATTTCGAGCGCGAGTTCCGCGTCACCCACCTCATCAAGTTGGAGCGCAACTACCGCAGCTACGGCAATATCCTCGATGCCGCCAACCACCTGATCAGCCACAACGCGCACCGGCTGGGCAAGAACCTGCGCACCGACGCGGGTCCGGGCGAGCCGGTGCGCGTGCAGGAGTCGCCCAGCGACTACTCCGAGGCCCAGTGGCTGCTGGAAGAAGCGCAGGCGCTGCACCGCGCCGGCCTGCCACGGCGCGAGATCGCGGTGCTCTACCGCAGCAATGCGCAGTCGCGGGTGCTGGAATCGGCCCTGTTCAATGCCGGCATTCCCTACCGCGTCTACGGCGGGCTGCGATTCTTCGAGCGGGCGGAGGTGAAGCATGCGCTGGCCTACCTGCGCCTGGTCGAGAACCCCAACGACGACACCAGCTACCTGCGGGTGGTCAACTTCCCGACGCGCGGCATCGGCTCCCGCACGCTGGAGCAGCTGCAGGATGCCGCGCGCAGCACCGGCCGCAGCCTGTGGCAGGCCGCCGGCGCCATCGGCGGCAAGGGCGGCAGCAACCTCGCGGCCTTCCACGCGCTGATCGACAACATGCGCGCGGCCACCCAGGGCATGACGCTGCGGGAGATCATCGAGCACATGCTGCACGAGAGCGGGCTGCTGGACTTCTACCGGACGGAGAAGGACGGCGCCGACCGCATCGAGAACCTCGAGGAGCTCGTCAACGCGGCCGAGGCCTTCGTCACCCAGGAGGGCTTCGGCAAGGATGCCGTGGCCCTGCCGGTGGACGAGCAGGCGCCCGGTCTGCTGGCCGAAGGCAGCCCGCCTGCGCTGGCCGCGGTCGACGTGACGCCTGACGCCGAAACTGGAGAAATCATCAGTCCTTTGGCCGCATTTCTCACGCATGCGGCGCTGGAGGCTGGAGACAATCAGGCCCAGGCTGGACAAGACGCTCTGCAGTTGATGACCGTTCATTCCGCCAAGGGGCTGGAATTCGACGCCGTGTTCATCACCGGCCTCGAGGAGGGCCTGTTCCCGCACGAGAACTCCCTGTCGGACGCCGACGGGCTCGAGGAGGAGCGGCGCCTCATGTACGTGGCCATCACCCGCGCCCGCCAGCGGCTTTACCTCAGCTTCAGTCAGACCCGCCTGCTGCACGGCCAGACCCGGTACAACGTGAAGAGCCGTTTCTTCGATGAACTGCCGGACGGCACCCTGAAGTGGCTCACGCCGCGGGCGCAGGGCTTCGGCTCAGGCTACGCGCGCGACTACCAGGCGGCCTGGCAGCGTGGCAGCGGCCTGGGGTCCATCGTCGGCGCCGGCCGCAACGCCGGCTGGCAACCACCCTCGGCCCCGCCGGTGCCCGCGCGCATGGCGGAAGCGGCCGCGCGCGAAGCCGGGCACGGCCTGCGCGTCGGCCAGGGCGTGTTCCACAACAAGTTCGGCGAGGGCGTGGTGGTCACGCTCGAAGGCGCCGGAACGGACGCCCGCGCCCAGGTGCATTTCGGCCGCCACGGCACCAAGTGGCTGGCCCTGTCCGTTGCCAAGCTGACCCCGACGGACACATGACCCTGCGCGCCCGGCCGTTGTTCAGCTGGGCCCGCCGGGTGGCGGCCATGCTCGGCTGCGCGGTGGCGTTTGCATCGGCGGCGCAGGGCGGCGTGCAGGTCGAGGCGATCGAGCGCCTGGAGAACGAGAGCCGGGCCAAGCCCGATGTCGTGGCGGACGAGCTCGAGCGGCTGCTGGCGTCCGGCCCGATCGAAGGCGTGCCCCGGCTGGAGGTGGAGCACCTCCTGGGGATGCTCCGCGCGCGCCAGCACCAGCCGGCGGCGGCCGAAGCCGTTGCCCAGGCGCTGGTCAAATCAGGCTCCGCGGCGTATCGGAATCTGCCGCATCAGCAGCTCGAGGCGGCAGCGGTCTGCATCCGCGGGCAGGTCGCCATCAGCGACGGCGGGTCGCTGGCACGCGCCGAGAACCAGCTTTCCGAAGTGGACAGCGCCCTGCGTGCCATCGCCTCGCCACGCATGCGCATGCGCTGCTTCGCCACGGCCGCGGAGATCAAGCAGCGCGTCGGGCATTTCGACGAGTCCGTCCGCCTGCTGCAGGAGGTGATCCACATGGCGGACGAGGCCAACTCGCCATGGCGTCGCAGCACCTACCGATCGACGTTGTCGTACGTGCTGTACCGGGGCGGGCAGCCCGACCGCGCCATGCGGCTGAACGACGAGGCCAAGAAGATCGCCACCGAGAACGAGGACTGGATGTCCTTGACCGAGGCGGCCACCACCGAAAGCATCGTGCTGACCGACAACGGTCATCCGGTCGAGGAACTCGCCGCACTCAACCACACCATCGAGTACGCCCACAAGGCCGGTGCCGCGCGCTCCGAGGCGCTCGGCCTGGCGAACCTGTCGGACTTCTATCTGCACAGCGGCGAGTTCCAGCGCGCCTACGAGATCGCCCAGCGCGCCGTGCCGCTGGCGCGCAAGCTGCACGACATCGGCATCGAGAACCTGGCCCACCTGAACAGTGGCCTGGCCCTGATCTCGATGAAGCGCAAGGACGACGGCATGGCGCTGATCCGGCCGGTGCTCGAGCACGAGCGCTCGGTCAACGACATTGCCACCCTGGCCGAGTCGACGGGGGACGTCGCCCGCTACCTGGAAAGGGCCGGGTTCCTCGCCGACGCCTACGCCGCCTACCAATCCCTGCGAGGCCTGTCGGCGGAGCTGGCGCGGCGTGACCAGCAGGAGGCCATGCTCGAACTGCAGGAAGGCTTCGACGCCCAGCAGCGCCGGCGTGAGATCGCGCTGCTGAACGAGGACAACGCGCTGAAGGAGGAGCAGCTGCGCCGGCGCGACCTGGAGTACAAGATCTGGGCCTTGACGGCGGTGATCGTGCTGTCGCTGCTGGGCATCGCCGCGCGCATGTACAGCGGCTTGCGTGCCACCCAGCAGGCCCTGCGACAGCGCACGGCGCAACTCAAGCGCCACAGCCTGCAGGATCCGCTGACCGGCCTGGCCAACCGCCGCCAGTTCCATGAAATGACCGAGGGCGACGCGGTCCGCCCCCCAGCGCACGGCACGCTCTACCTGCTCGACCTGGACCACTTCAAGAGCATCAACGACCACCATGGCCACGCTGCCGGGGACGCGGTGCTGGTCGAGATGTCGCGCCGCCTGCGGGCCGTCGTGCGCGAGGAGGACCTCATCGTCCGATGGGGCGGCGAGGAGTTCCTGGTGCTGGTGCAGGCGATGGCCCACGAACGGGTGGAGCTGCTGGCGCAGCGCCTGCTCAGCGCCGTCGCCAGCATGCCGGTGACGGTGGGCGACCACCGGATCGACGTGACCACGTCCATCGGGTTTGCAGAGTTCCCCTTGGCGCCGAACCGGCTCGATATCCCCTGGGACCTGGCGGTCGACATCGTCGACAACGCGATGTACGTCGCCAAGACCCAGGGTCGCAACCGCGCCTGCGGCGTGGGATTGGTGCCCGCCACGACGCTGGCCGAGGTGGACGCCTTGGTGCAGGACCTGGAAAGCTCCTGGCGGGAAGGGCGGGTTCAGATGACGGTGCTGCGGGGGCCGGCCCTCACCGAAGCCGCCGCATGAGAGCTCTCGTCGTCGCCAGCAGCCTGGTGGTGGCCTTCCTGGCGCAGGGGGCCTCCGCCGCGCGCGTCGCCGCACCGCAGGCCAGTGCGTCGGCCATCGCGGCCTCGGCCGTGCCCCCCGGGCTGGAGCGCCTGGGGAGCGCCCTCACGCTGGCCGAGCTGAACGACCAGGCCGACCGCTGGGCCACCGAGGGTTTCGACGATCCCGATGCGGCGCTGCACCGGCTGGACGAAGTGCAGCAGGGCCTGGCCGAAGGCACGCCGGCGGCCTGGGCGGCGGTCATCGAGCGAACGCGGGGGGTGGTCGCCGCACGCGCCGGGCGTGAATCACTGGCACAGGAGTCGGCCGGGCGCCTGTCCCAGATGGCTGCGCAGGTGGCCGTGGCGGGCGCCGACGCGGCGATGATTCGCGCCCTGTTGGACGAACAGCTGTGGCGCAACGAATCGGCCGTCGGCCACGCCCTGGAGGCCGACGCGGCCTACTCGAAGACCTGCGCCGGCGAAGCCAGCCGCAACGGCTGCGACCACCGGGGCTGGTGGCAGGTGATCCGCCTGCTGGCGGTGAGGGCGGACAGGCAGGGCAACCGGCTGGAGGCCGCGCGCCTGCAGCAGCGGGCCAACGAGCTGGCCCAGCAGGCCGGCGACGACACCTTGCTGGCCTGGGGCCTGGCCAGCCAGGCCCTGCTGAGCCATCACCTGAACGAGATGGAGAAGTCGCGCCGCGAGATGTCGCAGGCCGAACGGCACGCGCGCAAGGACCCGTCGGGCCGCGCGATGATCCGCGTCCTGCTCAACACCGCGGCGCTGGCCTCGCTGCGCAACGAGCGCACCGGCTCGCAGGCCCCGCTGGAAGAGGCCGTGAGACTGGCGCGCAGCAGCGGGTCGCCCCGCCTCGAGGCCTTGGCCCTGGCGGCGCTGTCGGACGCCTTCCTGCGCGCCGGAAGGCCCCGTGACGCGCTGGCGGCGGTGGAAAGGGCGCTGCCGGTCATGCGGCAGTTCAACGATCGCCGCTACCTGCCCGTGATGCTGCACAACGGCGGGATTGCCCGGGTTCAGCTTGGCCAGATCGCGCAGGGCAAGGCCGATCTCGAGGCGGCCGTCCAACTGTGGGAGCAGGCCAAGGCACGCGCTCGCGTCGAGGTCGAGCTGAATGAATCGGCCGATGCGCTGGCGGCTGCCGGCGACGTGAAGGCGGCGCTGGAGAACTACCACCGCGCCACGGCGCTGCGCGACCAGATCGACACCGACACCCGCACGGCGGTGCTCGGCCAGCTCAAGGAGCGCTTTCGCACCGAGGCCGGCCAGCGCGACCTGGAGCTCGCCGAGCGGGAGAACAGCCTCAAGACCGCCCGGCTGGAGAACCAGACCCTGATGCAGCGGGTGTGGATGCTCGCGTCGATCGTCCTGGCGCTGGCGATGGGCGTGCTGGTGGTGCAGGTGCGCCGCACGCGCGATGCCAACTTGCAGCTGCGCCGCAGCGAGGCCCTGCTGAAAGTCCAGAGCGAGCGAGACCCGCTGACCGGCCTGGCCAACCGGCGCCATTTCCGCGAGGCGCTCTCGGCACGGCAGGATGGCGACGCGAGCGGCTTCAAGGGCGGCCTGATCCTGCTGGACGTCGACCATTTCAAGCGCATCAACGACGAGCATGGCCATGCCATCGGCGACGCCGTGCTGATCGAGGTGGCGCAGCGGCTGTCCTCCTGCGTGCGCTCGGGCGATGTCGCCTGCCGCTGGGGCGGCGAGGAGTTCCTCGTGCACACGGCGGAGCTCAGCAGCGAAGGCGTCGAATCGCTCGCCCTGCGGGTGCTGGGCGAGATAGGCAACCGCCCGGTCACGCTGGCCGACGGCCGCGAGGTGGCGGTGACGATGTCGATGGCCTACGCCGCCTTCCCGCTGCCGCCGCATGGCGTGAGCCTGCCGTGGGAGCAGGCGGTGAACCTGGTCGACATGGGCCTGTACAGCGCGAAGGCGATGGGGCGCGACCAGGCGGTGGGCATCAGTGCTTGCGCGGTGTCCTCCACCGATGCGCTAGCGCGCGCGGCGGGCGATTTCGAGCGCGCCCGGCTCGACGGCCGCCTGAGCGTGAAGGTCACGCCCCGCACCGGCTGATCAGGGCTCGCCGAAGCAGTCCCGGAAGCTGAAGTAGAGCGTGACGTAGAAGATCGCCGGCAGCATCAGCCCCAAGGGGATGGCCAGCAGGCCGGCAATGCCTGGTCCGACCAGGGCCAGCAGGAAGCCGGCGAGCATGGACACGAGCATGACCACGCCCATGCCGCCCAGGAAGTAAAGGAAGAAGGCATAGCGCGCGCGCCACAACGCCAGCACGCTCGAGAACATCGCCTGCGCCGGTCCCTGGCCACCCCAGACCACCAGCACGGGGGCGAACCAGAACGGGATGCTGACGACGGCGATGGCCAGGGAGCGCCAGGCAAGCGCCGAGGTGACGTCAGGCGAGTTGAACAGGCGGGCGACTTCCTCGTCCGACATCGGGCCCTTGGCCATCGCATCCTGGAGCTGTTGCAGCGCCTGATCGTCGAAGACGCCGGCCAGCTGGAACGAGACGATGGTCGCCACCATGAAGGCCAGCAGCAGCAGGAACAGGGACCGGCGCCGATCCGGCGTCCGCGGCAGCCAGGGCCCGACGTAGACCCCGATGTGCAGGGGGCGGCCCTGCAGCGCCTCGTGCGTGCCCATCACGAAAGCCAGGGTGAGCAGCGGCAGCGCCATCACGACGAGGCCGGCGCCGACGTAGAACAGGGCCGGGTGCAGGTTGGCCAGCAGCGACGCCAGGACCAGCACGCCGAGGTTGGAAAGCAGGTAGCTCACCAGGATGCCGACGTAGGCCACCGGGTGCCGCCAGTATTCCTTCAGCCCCAGGGTGATCCATTGCCAGCCGGCGGCCGCCGGCACTTCCTTCAGTTTCAGTCCCATGCGTCGTCTCGACCGATCAGGCGCCCGGGTGCCAGGGGTTGGCGATGCAGTCGCGCAGCACGCGCTCGAAGTGGCGCGGATCCTTGGGCGTCAGCAACGCGGCGTCGCGCGGTGCATGCCAGTCGGACAGGCGGGAGAGCCAGAAGCGCAGGGCCGCGGCCCGGCGCATGGCAGGCAGCAGCCGCCACTCGGCGCCGTCGGGCTCGCGCTCGGTGCTGTAGCCGGTGATCAGCGCCGCGGCGCGGGTCTCGTCCAGGTGGCCGGAGTCGTCGTCTATGCACCAGTCGTTGATCGCGACACCCAGGTCGAAGGCGAAGTTGTCGGTGCCGGCGAAATAGAAGTCGAACACGCCGCACAGGCGTTCGCGGCCAGGCAGACCGTCGAACAGGGCGTTGTCGCGGAACAGGTCGGCGTGAACCGCGCCCTGGGCCAGCTGGGCATAGACCGGCGACGCGGCCAAGTGCTTCTGGTAGGCCAGCTCCTCGTCGAGCAAGGCGGCGGCCGAGTCGTCCAGGTGGGGCCGGACCTGCGGCGCCACCTCCAGCCACCAGGCCAGCCCGCGCAGGTTGGGTTGCTGCAGCGGGAAATCGGCCACCGCCAGGTGCATGCGCGCCAGCGTGGCGCCGACCTGGTCGGCATGGTGGGTGTCGGGCGCGTGCACCGGCGTGCCGGGCAGTCGGTTGGCTATCGCGGCCGGCTTGCCCGCGACCTGGTGGCAAAGGTCGCCGTTGGCGTCGCCCCGGGGCTCGGGCACCGGAAGACCGTGCCGGGCCAGATGCTGCATCAGGCGCAGGTAGAACGGCAGTTGCGCCGCCGACAGGCGCTCGAACAGGGTCAGGACCCACTCGCCGGCTTCGGTGCCGAGGAAGTAGTTGGTGTTCTCGATGCCGCTGGCCACGGGCTCGAGCGAGCTCACCGTGCCCAGATGCAGATGCGTCGCGAGAGCCTGGGCCTGTTCCAGGCTCACTTCGGTATAGACCGCCATGCAGAGCTACCGGCCGCTGGAGGCGACGCGGCTGTGTGTCAGAAGGTGATCGACCACCAGACGCGCTGTCCGGCCTTCGGGTCATCGCCCGGTGCGCGGCCCGGCTCGGGCGTGGCGATCTCGTAGGCGTTCATGCCCGGGATCTTCGGCTTGACGGTCAGGCGCCTGGTCTGGCCCCGGACGCGCAGTTCCTCGATCCGGACGTTGTCGTCCTCGGTGACCTGGTTCAGCACCTGCGGCTCGGGCGCGGTGCGCGGGGCCGCGGGCTCCTCGGCGGCTCGGGCCAGCGGGGCGGCAGCGAGCAGCGCGGGCAGGATGAAGACGGTCCACGACGGGTTCATCCGGCCATTCTATGCCCCGACCCGGGCGCCGCGCGCCCCTCGGCAGGCGCCTGCCGGGGCGGCATTCTTCCTCGCGCACAATCGCCGGATGACGGACGACGAACACAAGACCCTGCTGCTCGTGGATGGCAGCAGCTACCTCTACCGCGCCTACCACGCCCTGCCTGATCTGCGAGGCCCGGGCGGCTTCCCGACCGGCGCCATCCACGGGATGGTGGCGATGATGAAGAAGCTGCGCGAGGACGTCGGGGCGGGCCATGCGGCCTGCGTCTTCGACGCCAGCGGCCCGACCTTCCGCGACGAGTGGTATCCCGAGTACAAGGCCAACCGCTCGCCGATGCCGGACGACCTGCGCCAGCAGATCGAGCCCATCCACGAAGTCGTCAAGCTGCTGGGCTGGCCGGTGCTGATGGTGCCCGGCATCGAGGCCGACGATGCGATAGGCACGCTGGCGCGCATAGGCGCCGAGAGCGGCCACAAGGTGATCGTCTCGACCGGCGACAAGGACCTCGCTCAGCTGGTGAACGAGCGTGTCACCCTCATCAACACGATGAGCAACGAGCGGCTCGACGTCGAAGGCGTCAAGGCCAAGTTCGGCGTGCCGCCGGACCGCATCGTCGACTACCTCACCCTCATCGGCGACGCGGTGGACAACGTGCCCGGCGTCGAGAAGGTGGGCCCCAAGACGGCGGCCAAGTGGATCGCCGAGCATGGCTCGCTGGATGGCGTGATCGCCGCCGCCGACCAGATCAAGGGCGTGGCCGGCGACAACCTGCGCAAGGCCATGGACTGGCTGCCGCAAGGCCGGCGCCTCATCACCGTCGTGACCGACTGCGACCTGGCGGAGTACATCCCGGGCTGGCCCGACCTGCGGGCGCTGCAGTTCAGCGAGGTCGACAAGCCGGGCCTGCTCGCCTTCTACGAGCGCCACGGGTTCCGCAGTTTCCGCAAGGAGCTGGAGAGCTCGATGGGCACGGCCGCCCCGGTGGCGACACCGGCGATGGCGGCGGACGCGCAAGCGGCGCCGCCTCGCCCGGTCTTCGTTCCCGCCCGCGAGTACGAGACCATCACCAGCTTCGATAGGCTGGACGCATGGGTCGAGGCGCTGCGCAGCGCGCCCCTGTCCGCGCTCGACACCGAGACCGACTC
The DNA here is from genome assembly GCF_051857595.1 of Ideonella flava. Classification (NCBI taxonomy): domain Bacteria; kingdom Pseudomonadati; phylum Pseudomonadota; class Betaproteobacteria; order Burkholderiales; family Sphaerotilaceae; genus Ideonella; species Ideonella flava. The sequence goes on along the minus strand of NZ_JBPZHD010000001.1, from coordinate 275,172 downwards.
GCTGGACCCGATGCGTGCCCGCATCATCGGCGTCTCCTTCGCGGTCGAACCCGGCCGCGCCGCCTACGTCCCCATGGGGCACGACTATCCCGGCGCGCCGGACCAGCTGCCGTTGCCCGAGGTGCTGGCACGCCTGAAGCCCTGGCTGGAGGACGAGGCCGCTGCCAAGGTCGGGCAGAACATCAAGTACGACCTGCACGTGTTCGCCAACCACGGCATCGCCACCCGCGGCTACCGGCACGACACGCTGCTGCAAAGCTACGTGCTGGAGGCGCACAAGCCGCACAGCCTGGAGAGCCTGGCCGAGCGCCACCTGGATCGCCAGGGCCTGAGCTACGAACAGGTCTGCGGCAAGGGCGCCAACCAGATCGCGTTCTCGCAGGTCGACGTGGCGCAGGCCACCACCTACAGCGGCGAGGACAGCGAGATGTGCCTGCAGGTGCACCAGATGCTGTGGCCGCAGATCGAGCGCGAGCCGGGCATGCGCGAGGTGTACGAACGCGTCGAGATGCCGGTGACCGAGATCCTCGGTCGGGTGGAGCGGCACGGCGTGCTGATCGACAGCGCCCTGCTGGCCACCCAGAGCCGCGAACTCGCCGAGCGCATGGTGGCGCTGGAGCGCGAGGCCTACGAGCTCGCCGGCCAGCCCTTCAACCTGGGCTCGCCCAAGCAGATCGGCGAGATCCTGTTCAACCGCCTCGGCCTGCCGGTGAAGAAGAAGACCGCCAGCGGCTCGCCGAGCACGGACGAAGAAGTGCTGCAGGAGCTGGCCGCCGATTACCCGCTGCCGGCGAAGCTGCTGGAGCACCGCAGCCTGTCCAAGCTCAAGGGCACCTACACCGACAAGCTGCCGCTGATGGTCAACCCGCAGACCGGCCGCGTGCACACCAACTACGCCCAGGCGGTGGCGGTGACTGGGCGTCTGTCCAGCAACGACCCCAACCTGCAGAACATCCCCATCCGCACGCCCGAGGGCCGGCGCGTGCGCGAGGCCTTCATCGCCCCGCCGGGTCACCGCATCATCAGCGCGGACTATTCGCAGATCGAGCTGCGCATCATGGCCCACATCAGCGGTGACCCGGGCCTCACGCGCGCCTTCGCGGAGGGCATGGACGTGCACCGCGCGACCGCCAGCGAAGTCTTCGGGATCGCGCCGGAGGCCGTGACCTCCGAGCAGCGCCGCTACGCCAAGACCATCAACTTCGGCCTGATCTACGGCATGGGCGCCTTCGGCCTGGCGCAGAGCCTGGGCCTGGACCAGAAGGCGGCGCGCAACTACATAGACCGCTATTTCGAGCGCTTCGCGGGCGTCAAGCGCTACATGGACCAGACCAAGGCCCGCGCGGCCGAATGCGGCTACGTCGAGACGCTCTACGGCCGCCGCATCGTCCTGCCCGACATCCGCGGCGGCAGCGGCCCGCGCCGCTCGGCGGCCGAGCGGCAGGCGATCAACGCGCCGATGCAGGGGACGGCGGCCGACTTGATCAAGCTGGCCATGATCGCCGTGCAGCAGGTGCTCGATGCGGAGAAGCGGGCCACCAAGATGGTGATGCAGGTGCACGACGAACTCGTCTTCGAGGTGCCCGACCACGAGCTCGAGTGGGCGAAGGAGGCCGTTCCGCGGCTGATGTCGGGCGTCGCCAGTTTCAGCGTGCCGCTGTTGGCCGAGGTGGGCGTGGGGGCGAACTGGGAAGAAGCGCATTGATTGACTTGCGCCCCTACGCCGCCTTTGGCGTCGGTCCCCCGAGGGGATCAATCGCCTAGGGGCGGCCCGTCGGCGACTGAATAGGCCCCTACGCCGCCTTCGGCGTCGGTCCCCCGAGGGGATCAATCGCCTAGGGGCGGCCCGTCGGCGACTGAGTAGGCCCCTACGCCGCCTTCGGCGTCGGTCCCCCGAGGGGATCAATCGCCTAGGGGCGGCCCGTCGGCGACTGGATGGGCCCCTACGCCGCCTTCGGCGTCGGTCCCCCGAGGGGATCAATCGCCTAGGGGCGGCCCGTCGGCGACTGAATAGGCCCCTACGCCGCCTTCGGTTTCGTCGCGGAGCAGTTGCCTGGCTGAGGTAGGGCCTCGGTGTTTTGCCTCCCTGGCGAGCGGGCACTAAACGTGCATGATGGTCCGGCCACTTGTGTTGCCATGTCCGAACCCTTCCACATCGTCTGCCTCTGCGCCCAGCCGCCTGACCTGGTGACCTCGGCCTTCGGGCCGTTCGTGGTCCAGGGCTGCCGGCGACTGCAGGAGGTGGACGACCAGTTGCACGAGCAGGAACGCGACGCGGTCCTCATCGACCTGGCTCTCGCCGGGGGTGTCGAGCGTCTGGCGGCCTGGCCCGGGTTGCCGCGGGCGGTGCTCGAATCGGCGGTCGTCGTCGTCGGCCCCGAGCCGACGCCGGCGGAGTGCCTGAGGCTGCTGCAGGCCGGTGTGCGAGACGTGATCTCGTCGCGCGAGGCGACGCCTGAGGTGCTGGGCCGGGTGCTGCGGCTCGCGATAGAGCGCCAGCGCATCGCCGAGGCCGAGCGCCGCGCCTACAGCATCGACCTGACCACCGGCTTGCCCAACCAGCATCAGCTGCAGGAGCACATGAGCCACCTGCTCGCGCTGCGCGAGCGTGAGCCCGCGCCGATGGCGCTGATCGTGCTGCACCTGGATGGCTTTCGCGCTGCCGAGGCCCACCTGGGCACCGAGGCGGCCAACGTGCTGCGACGCAAGGCGGCAGTGCGACTGCGCGGCTCGCTGCGGGCGAGCGATGTCGTCGCTTCGCTGGGACCTGATCTTTTCGCCGTGCTGCTGGCCTGGCTGGACAGCAGCGACGATGCCACGCACGTCGCGCGCAAGCTGCTGGCGGCCATCGGCCAGCCCTTCCAGGTGGCGGGGCAGGAGGTGCCCGTGGGCGCGCGCTTGGGCGTGGGCCAGTACCCGTTGCACGGCGCGGATGCGCAGGCCCTGCTGCGTTACGCCGTCAGCCAGGCCTCGGGCGGCGGGTTCGGCCGGCTGCTCGGGCAGGGGGCGGCTGCTAACGACGAAGGCTGAACCCAGCGCCTGCGCCGCTTTCGGCGCCGCGGTCGTCCGAGGGACGGGGCCGTCGGCTCAGCGGCGCCCGCGCCACCAGGCGGCGAGCAGCAGTCCCAGGCCGGCGAGGCCGCCGGCGATCCAGCCCCAGGGCAGGTCCTCCGCCGCAGGCGCCTGCGGCATGGCCGCCGAGGCAGCGGGAACTTCCGAGAACGGGTTCAGCGCGATGTGCCCGGCTTCGGTCGAGCTTGCCGGCACATTGGCCGGCACAGCGGACATGGCGGCGGGAACGGCCTGACCGCTGAGGTCGGCGGTCTGCACGCCTTGCCGCCAGACCCAAGCTGCGCCGCCCCACACGAGGTACGCCTCGTCTTCATCCTCGTCCTCGTTGCGAGGGCGGAAGACGCCGGGTGCGCGCTCCGGTGCACGCCCGTCGGGCCGGACGACATAGACCTCGCGGCCGGGTTGACGGCTGCTCAGCACGTCCAGGCCGAGCGCCACCACCGCATTCCCGGGCGCCGCCGCCAGGCTCAGCGCACGACTGCGTTCACCGCCCGCGCGGCGCCAGAGCCCACCCGGCCCGAAGGCGTAGTCCAGCGTCCCGTCCGGCTTCAGGTGCCACAGGCCGGCGTCGTTCTCGCCCTGGGGGCCGAACAGGTTGCCGGCGACATAGGCACTGCCATCGGACAGCGGCAACAGGTCCACCACCATCAGCCGCTGGCCGACGGGGGTGGCGATGCTGCGGCCGCCAGCTCCCCAGGCCATGTCGGGCTGGCCGCTGGCCTGCAGGCGCACGACCATGGGGCTGCTGCTGCCCGTGCCGGTCGTCGTGGCAGCGACCCAGATGCGGCCGCCGGTGTCCACCCGGATCGCCGCCACCGTGGCATCGGTGCCGCCGAAATCGAGCGTCAGGCGGCCGTTGCGGCCGAAGCTCGGGTCCAGCGTGCCGCTGGGCAGGTAGTGCTCCAGCAGCGGCGGGTCGTCGTCGTCGTTCAGCCGCCAGCGCGCCCCGTCCGGCGCCCGCACGACCAGCGGGCCGGCCAGCGCCGCGCCGCCGGCCAGGACCAGCAGCAGGGCGCTTGCCACCGGCCGCAGCGCGGCCCGCCAGCATCCGGTCACTTCTGGATATCGCCCAGGCAGAGGTATTTCACCTCGACGTAGTCGTCCATGCCCTGGCGCGCACCCTCCCGGCCCAGGCCCGACTGCTTGAAGCCGCCGAAGGGCACCTCCGCCGTCGAGATGAGGCCGGTGTTGATGCCGACCATGCCGTACTCCAGCGCCTCGCCGACTCGGAAGACGCGGCCGATGTCGCGGCTGTAGAAGTAGCTCGCCAGGCCGAACTCGGTGGCGTTGGCCAGCTCGATCGCCTCGGCTTCGGTCTCGAAGCGGAACACCGGCGCGACGGGGCCGAAAGTCTCTTCGCGCGACACGCGCATCTGCGGCGTCACGCCGGAGAGCACGGTGGGCGCGTAGAAGCGATCGCCGATGCGCTCGCCGCCGGTGACCACGGTGGCTCCCTTGGCCACGGCATCGGCCACGTGGGACTCGACCTTGGCGATCGCCTGGTCGTCGATCAGCGGACCCTGGCTGACGCCCGGCTCGAAGCCATTGCCGACCTTGATGCCCTTGGCTCTCTCAGCCAGCTTCTCGACGAAGGCGTCGTAGATGCCGGACTGGGCATAGAAGCGGTTGGCGCAGACACAGGTCTGGCCGGCGTTGCGGTACTTGCTGGCCATCGCGCCTTCGACGGCGGAGTCGAGATCGGCGTCGTCGAAAACGATGAAGGGCGCATTGCCGCCCAGCTCCAGCGAGATCTTCTTGACCGTCGGCGCGCACTGCGCGGCCAGGATGCGGCCGACCTCGGTGCTGCCGGTGAAGGACAGGTGCCGCACCACGTCGGAGGCGCACAGCACCTTGCCGATCTCGATCGAGTTGCCGCCGTCGGCGGTGAGGACGTTCAGCACGCCGGCCGGCATGCCCGCACGCTGGGCCAGCTCCGCCACGGCCAGGGCCGACAGCGGCGTCGCCTCGGCGGGCTTGATGACCACCGGGCAGCCCGCGGCCAGGGCCGGAGCCACCTTGCGGGTGATCATGGCGATCGGGAAGTTCCACGGCGTGATGGCCGCGCACACGCCGATCGGCTGCTTGATGACGAGGTAGCGCTTGTTGTTGTCGGTGGTCGGGATGGTCTCGCCGTAGATGCGCTTGGATTCCTCGGCAAACCATTCGAGGAAGCTGGCGCCATACACCACTTCGCCCTTGGCCTCGGCCAGCGGCTTGCCTTGCTCGGCGGTCATGATCCGGGCGAGGTCGTCGGCGTTCGCGTGCAGCAGCTGGAACCACTTCATCAGGATCGCGGCACGCTCCTTCGCGGTCTTGGCGCGCCAGGCGGGCCAGGCCTTGTCGGCCGCGACGATGGCCGCCTGGGCGTACTCGGCACCGAGGTTGGCCACGTCGGCCAGCTTCTGGCCCGTCGCCGGGTCGGTCACGTCGAAGCGCGAGGCGCCGGCCACCCATTGGCCGCCGACGAGAGCATCGGTCTTGAGCAGGCTGGGATCGTTGAGGGTCGACAGGGGAGAGTTTTTCATGTCCATGGGGGCTCCTTGGCCGCCGGCCAGGTGGCCAGCGCGATGGGGGAACTCTAGCGGCTCCGGACCGCCCGGCCGGCGGCCGCGGTCGGCGACCCTTCGCTCAGCGCCGGCGGCCCCGGATCCACTCGAGCACGCCCATCAGGCAGGTCGTGAACAGGATCAGCAGAGTGGCCACGGCGGCGATGGTCGGGTTGATGTTCTCGCGGATGCCGGTGAACATCTGGCGCGGCAGAGTCACCTGCTGCGGACCGGCGATGAACAGGGTGACGACCACTTCGTCGAACGAGGTGGCGAAGGCGAACAGGGCGCCGGAGATGACACCCGGCGCGATCACCGGCAGCGTGACCCGGAAGAAGGTCTGCACCGGCCCGGCGCCCAGGCTCAGCGAGGCCCGCACCAGGTTGTGGTTGAAGTTCTGCAGCGTGGCCAGGACGGTGGTCACGACGAACGGCGCGCCCAGGGCGGCGTGCACCACGATCAGGCCGGTGTAGGTGTCGGCCAGCCCGATGCGCGCGAAGAACAGGTAGCACGCGACCCCGACCACGACGATGGGCACGACCATGGGCGCGATCAGCACGCTCATCAGCAGGCCCTTGCCGCGAAAGTCCGCCCGTGCCAGGCCGACGGCGGTGAGCGTGCCCAGCACGGTGGCGATGAACGTGGCGGCCGGCGCGACGATGAAGCTGTTCTTCGCGGCTCGCCCCCACTCGTCGGAGGTGAACAGGTTCTGATACCACTGCAGCGACCAGCCCGGCATCGGGTAGGCCAGGAACGAGCTGGACGAGAAGGACAAGGGGATGATGGCCAGGATGGGCGCCAGCAGGTAGACCAGCACGGCCAGGCAGAACAGGCGCAGCGCCCACCAGCCCAGCTTGTCCAGGCCGGTGGCATAGGCGGGGAATTGCGGCTTGAGAAACGAGGGCACGCTGTTCACCCCAGGCTGAGTTCGGACTTGACCACGCGCCGGTAGACCGCATAGAGCGCGAGCGTGGCGGCCAGCAGGATCGCGCCGAGGGCGCAGGCCATGCCCCAGTTGACGTCGACGTTGGTGTACTGGGCGATGTAGTAGCTGAGCATCTGGTCGTCGGCACCGCCCAGCAGGGCCGGGGTGACGTAGTAGCCGATCGACAGGATGAACACCAGCAGTCCGCCGGCACCGACGCCGGGCAGCGTCTGCGGCACGTACACGCGGAAGAAGGCTGCCAGCGGCGCGCTGCCGAGCGATACCGCCGCGCGCAGGTAGGTGGGCGGCACCGACTTCATCACGCTGTACAGCGGCAGGATCATGAAGGGCAGGAGGATGTGCGTCATCGAGATGATCACGCCGGTGCGGTTGAACAGCAGCGTGAGCGGCTCGCCGAGCACGCCGATGCCCATCAACGCGCTGTTGACCAGGCCCTCGCGCTGCAGCAGCACGATCCACGCGGCCACCCGCACCAGGATGGAAGTCCAGAACGGCACCAGCACCAGGATCATCAGCAGGTTGGCCTGGCGCGCCGTCAAGGTGGACAGCCACCAGGCCAGCGGGTAGCCCAGCAGCAGGCAGCACATCGTGACGATGGCGCTGATCTGGAAGGTGCGCAGCAGGATCCGCGTGAACACGCGTTGGTCGGGCGGCACCTGCTCGATGCCGCCTTCGGGCTGGCGCTTGAGGTCGACCGAGGTGAGCAGATAGTCCGGCGTCCAGCGCGAGGCGTTCTTGGCGATGGCCTGCCAGTACTTCAGCTCGGCCCAGCGGGCATCGAGCTCGAGCATGCGCGCACGCACCTGGTCGGCGGACAGGCCATCGCCCAAGGGCAGCGCGCGGTAGGTGGCCATGACCAGCGAACGTGCGCCCGCGACCTCGGTGTTCAGTCGGCGCGCCAGGGCGCCGGCCTCGGAGCCGTCGGACAGTTGGCCGAGGTCGTCGGCGACGGCAGCGAAGGCGGCGGCCGGCGGCTCGGTCCGCCTGTCCCAGCCGGCCAGGGCCACGGCGGTTCGCGGCAGGGTGCCGGCGACCTCGGGGTTCTCGACGGCGCGCACCAGCAGGGCGCCTATGGGCACCAGCAGCGTCACCAGCAGGAACACGAGCAGGGGCAGGGTCAGCGCGATGGCCGCCAGGTGCCGCCGCCGCTGGGCGCGGGCCAGCGAGCGGGCCAGCCCTTGCGGGCCGGTGGCGGGGGCGTCCACGGCGGAGGCGGCGGCGGTCATCGCGACAAGCCTGTCGTGCTTACTGCGCGGCCCAGGAGGCGAAGCGCTTCTCGAGCTCTTCGCCCTGGTCGGCCCAGAACTTCACGTTGAACTGCAGCGAGTCTTTCGAGTTGGCGGGCGAGGTCGGCAGCAGCGCCTGCACCTTGGGATCCAGCTTGGCCAGCGCCTTGTTGTTGGTCGGGCCGTAGGAGATGTTCCGGGCGTACTCGGCCTGCGCGTCGGCGGACGCGGCCAGGGTGATGTACTTCATCGACAGCTCCTTGTTCGGCGCGCCCTTGGGGATGACCCAGTAGTCGAGGTCGTAGATGCCGCCGGTCCAGGAGATCTTCAGATTCTTGCCTTCGCGCTGGGCGGCATCGATGCGGCCGTTGAAGGCCGTGGCCATGACGACGTCGCCGGCGACGAGGAACTGCGGCGGCTGCGCGCCGGCCTCCCACCACTGGATGTTCGGCTTCAGCTCGCTCAGCTTCTTGAACGCGCGGTCGGCGCCGTCCTTGGTGGCCAGCAGCTTGTAGACATCGGCGCTCTTGACGCCGTCGGCCATCAGCGCGAACTCGAGGTTGTAGCGGGCGCCCTTGCGCATTGCGCGCTTGCCGGGAAACTTCTTCACGTCCCAGAAGTCGGCCCAGGTGGCCGGGCCGGTCTTGAGCTTGTCGCCGTTGTAGGCCATGACGGTGGACCACACGAACGCACCGACCCCGCACTCGGTGACGGCGGCCGGCTGGAAGTCGGCCTTGTTGCCGACCTTGGCCCAGTCGATCTTCTCGAACAGGCCTTCGTCGCAGCCGCGGGCCACGTCCGGGCTCTCGACCTCGACCACGTCCCAGGTGATCTTCTTGGTCTCGACCATGGCCTTGATCTTGGCCTGCTCGCCGTTGTACTCGACGCTCACCACCTTGGTGCCGGTGGACTTCTCGAAGGGCTCCACATAAGCCTTCTTCTGCGCGGCGCCGTTGGCGCCACCGAAGTTCACGACGGTCAACTGGCTCTGCGCCAGGGCCGGCAGCGCCACCAACAGCGCCACGGCAGCCACCAGGGGGGTCTTGTTCATTCGAGGGTCTCCTTCGAGGGAGTGGTTGGGGAAAGACGAAACGGCCGCTCAGGCGTAGATGCGCAGGTACGGCGTCGGGAAGTGAAGCCAGACGGTCTGGCCCGCCACCGGCTGCTCGCCCCTGGACAGAGGCAGCTTCACCGTCGCCTGCGCCTGGCCGGCGACGGCGCAGCGCAGCCGCAGGTGATCGCCGAAGTAGATGACGTCGCTCACCGCGGCCTTGAGCGTATTGGCCTGGCTCTCGGGCGGCGTGAACAGTGCCTCGATGCGCTCGGGGCGCACCGAGGCGACCACCTGCGCGCCAGGGCGCGCGTGGTTCACGTTGATGCCGGACAGTCGCTCGCCGGTGGGCAGCACCAGCTCGCAGGCATCCCGGTCGGCGTGGGCAGTGGTGCCTTCGAGCAGCGTGCTATCGCCGACGAAACCGGCGACGAAGCGGTTGCCGGGCGTCTCGTACAGGCGCTCGACGGCATCGATCTGCTGGATCAGGCCGTCGTTGAAGACGGCGACGCGATCGCTCATCGTCAGGGCCTCGCCCTGGTCGTGCGTGACGTAGACGAAGGTCACGCCGAGCTGGCGATGCAACTCCTTCAGCTCGATCTGCATGTGCTCGCGAAGTTGCTTGTCGAGCGCGCCCAGGGGCTCGTCCATCAGCACCAGCTGCGGCTCGAACACGAGCGCACGCGCCAGCGCGACGCGTTGCTGCTGCCCGCCCGAGAGCTGGCCCGGATAGCGCTCGCCCTTGCCACCGAGCTGGACCATGTCCAGCGCCTTGGTCACCCGCTGCGCGAGGTCGGCCTTCGGCACCTTGCGCACGGTGAGTGGATAGGCGACGTTGTCGGCCACCGTCATGTGAGGGAACAGCGCGTAGTTCTGGAACACCATGCCGAAGTTGCGCTTGTGCGGTGGCGTGCGCGTGATCGGCTTGCCGTCCAGCAGGATTTCCCCGGCGGTGGGCGACTCGAAGCCGGCCAGCATCATCAAGGTGGTCGTCTTGCCCGAGCCGGAGGGGCCCAGCAGCGACAGGAACTCGCCGCGCTGGATGTCCAGGTCCAGTGCTCGGACGACCAGGCTGAGGCCGTCGTAGGTCTTCTGCACGCCGGTGAAGCGCACCAGGGGAGGGGTCATGCTGGCGGAACTCGAGGGTCGGGATCGGGAGGGCGCTGGCGCAGGATTCGCGGGCGGCAGGGGATACGCAATCCTCATGCCGCGCCGGCGGGTGGCGGCTTGACCCGCCGCAAACTCAAGTGGACGAGGCAGCGTCGAAGGCCTGGCCCAGGATCGCGAGACCCTCTTCGAGCTGTGCCTGCGGCACCGTCAGGGGGACGAGGATGCGCAGGACGTTGGCGTACGTGCCGCAGGAGAGCATCACCAGGCCACGCTTGAGTGCCTCGGCGCAGACGCGCTTGGTCAGGTCGGCATCCGGCTGGTGGTGGTCGCCGTTCCTGAAGAGCTCCACCGCCACCATGGCGCCGAGACCACGCACGTCGCCGATGGACTGGTGCTTCGCCGCGATGGCCTTCAGCCCGCTCATCAGCGTCTCGCCCACGGCCTTGGAACGATCGAGCAGCTTCTCTTCCTCGAACACGTCGAGCACCGCGAGTGCCGCGGCGCAGGCCAACGGGTTGCCCGCATAGGTGCCACCGAGGCCGCCCGGCAGCGGCTTGTCCATGATCTCGGCCTTGCCGATCACGGCCGAGAGCGGGAAGCCGCCCGCCATGGACTTGGCCATGGTGACGATGTCCGGTGCCACGCCCCACTGCTCGCAGGCCAGCCAGGTGCCGGTGCGGCCGGCGCCGGTCTGCACCTCGTCGGCGATCAGCACGATGCCGTGCTTGTCGCAAAGCGCGCGCAGGGCCTTGGCGAATTCGGGCGGCGCGATGTAGAAGCCGCCTTCGCCCTGCACCGGCTCCAGGATGATGGCTGCGACCCGCTCGGGCTCGACGTCGTACTTGAAGATGTGCTCGAGCGACCTCAGTGAATCGGCCACCGACACGCCGTGCAGCGGGTTGGGAAATTCGGCGTGGTAGATCTCGGCCGGGAAGGGCCCGAAGCCGGCCTTGTACGGCGCGACCTTGCCGGTCAGCGCCATGCCCAGCAAGGTGCGGCCGTGGAAGCCTCCGCCGAAGGCGATCACGGCCTGCCGCTTGGTCGCGGCGCGGGCGATCTTGACGGCGTTCTCCACGGCTTCCGCGCCGGTGGAAAGGAAGTAGGCCTTCTTGGCGAAGTCGCCCGGGGTCTTGGCGATCAGGCGCTCGGCCAGCTCGATGTAGGGCTCGTAGGCCAGCACCTGGAAGCAGGTGTGGTGCACCTTGTCGAGCTGGGCCTTCACGGCGGCGACGATCTTCGGATGGCGGTGGCCGGTGTTCAGCACCGCGATGCCGCCGCCGAAGTCGAGGTAGCGCTTGCCCTCCACGTCCCACACCTCGGCGTTCTCGGCGCGTTCGGCGACCACGTCGTAGGTCTGGCCGAGGCCGGAGGGCAGGGCGGCGCGACGGCGGGCCATCAAGGCGGCGTTGGTCTTGGCGGCGGCTTGGGGATCACGGTGCATGGCAGGCTCCTGGATTCGGGTGACGCCTCGGCAAGGCGCCAAGACTGCCACTCTAGGGCGGCCGGGGCAACGGCTACCATGTACAGCTGTTGTCACTTGTGCGCGCACTGTGCCGGGTGCGTGACCAGTACACCGACCTTCCATGCTGATCCTCGATGCCCAGGCCCCCGTTCCGCTCGTGACTCAGATCGTCCAGGGGCTGGGCCGGCAGATCGACGAGGGCGGCCTGCGCGAAGGCGCCAAGCTGCCGTCGATCCGCCAGTTTGCGCAGAGCCACCAGGTCAGCGTGTTCACCGTGGTCGAGGCCTACGACCGGCTGGTGGCCCAGGGCTTCCTGGTGTCGCGGCCGCACTCGGGCTTCTTCGTGCGCCGGCGCGCAGCCGCGGGGCCGGCGGAGGTCCCCCAGGTCGGCCCGCTGGGCTTCGACTCCGCCTGGTACATGCGCCGCATCTTCGAGAACCGCCACCTCGCGGTGAAGGCGGGCTGCGGCTGGCTACCCGGCGACTGGCTGTTCGAGGATGGCCTGCGCCGCGGGCTGCGCGCGCTGGCCGCCGATGACGCGGATCTCGGGGGCTACGGTGATCCCAAGGGCTACCCGCCGCTGCGACAGGCGATCTGCGAAGACCTGGCCGAGCAGCAGGTGCCCGTGCGGCCGGCCCAGCTGCTGCTGACCCAGGGCTCCAGCCAGGCGCTGGACCTGGCCGTGCGACGCCTGGTGCGCGCCGGCGATGCGGTGCTCGTCGACGACCCGGGCTACGCCAACCTGCTCTTCTCGCTGCGCTTCCAGGGCGCTCGCCTGATCGGCGTGCCGCGCACGCCCCAGGGCTACGACCTGGCCGCCCTGGAGGCACTGGTCGCCGAGCACCGGCCCAAGGTCTTCTTCACCCAGCCGCGGCTGCAGAGCCCGACCGGCTCGGTGGCGCCGCTCGGGCAATTGCACCGTGTCCTGCAGGTGGCCGAGAAGCACGACCTGACCATCGTCGAGAACGACATCTACCTCGAGCTCGATCCGCAGCCGCGCCCCAGCCTGGCCAGCCTCGACCAGCTGGCGCGCGTGCTCTACATCGGCAGCTACTCCAAGACCATCTCGCCCAACATCCGGGTCGGCTACGTGGCGGCCCATCCCGACCTGCTGGACGACCTGGCCCAGCTGAAGATGATCTCCGGCCTGACCTCGGCCGAGTTCGGCGAGCGCCTGGCGCTGTCGGCCCTGCAGGACGGCCGCCGGCGCAAGCACCTGAAGGGCCTGCGCGAGCGCCTGGCCGAGGCGCACCAGCAGGTCGGCGGCCGGCTGGCGGAACTGGGCTTCGAGCTGTTCGCCCGGCCCGGCGCCGGCATGTTCGTCTGGGCCCGCCACCCGGCGCTGCCCGACCCGCCCGCGCTGGCCAACCGCGCCGCCGAGCAAGACATCATGTTCGGCCCTGGCCACCTGTTCCGCGCGGGGCTGGAGCCCACCGAGTGGATGCGCTTCAACGTGGCGTTCTCGGGCGATGAGCGGCTGTACAGCTTCCTGCGTGCCGAACTGGGATAATTCCAGGTCCATCTCTTCCCAGCGCCAGCGCAGCGAGAAAGCCCCGGATGAAAGCCTCCGAGATCCGCCAGACCTTCCTGAAGTTCTTCGAATCCAAGGGCCACGCCATCGTCGCGTCGAGCCCGGTGGTGCCCGGCGACGACCCGACGCTGCTGTTCACCAACGCCGGGATGAACCAGTTCAAGGACGTCTTCCTCGGCTTCGACAAGCGGCCCTACAGCCGGGCCACCACCGCGCAGAAGTGCATCCGCGCCGGCGGCAAGCACAACGACCTCGACAACGTGGGCTACACCGCGCGCCACCACACGTTTTTCGAGATGCTGGGCAACTTCTCGTTCGGCGACTACTTCAAGCACGACGCCATCGTCTATGCCTGGGAGCTGCTGACCGGGCACTTCAAGCTGCCGCAGGACAAGCTCTGGGTCACCGTCTACCAGGAGGACGACGAGGCCTACGACATCTGGCACAAGGTGATCGGCGTGCCGGCCGAGCGCATCGTGCGCATCGGCGACAACAAGGGCGCCCGCTACGCCAGCGACAACTTCTGGATGATGGGCGACACGGGCCCGTGCGGCCCCTGCACCGAGATCTTCTACGACCACGGCCCGGAGATCCCCGGCGGCCCCCCGGGCAGCCCGGAGGAGGACGGCGACCGCTACATCGAGATCTGGAACAACGTCTTCATGCAGTTCAACCGCACCGAAGACGGCGTGATGCACAAGCTGCCCAAGCCCAGCGTCGACACCGGCATGGGCCTGGAGCGCGTGACCGCGGTGCTGCAGGGCGTGCATTCCAACTACGAGATCGATCTCTTCGTGGCGCTGCTGGCGGCGGCGAAGAAGGCGGTCGAGGCTGCCGGCGGCAGCCATGTCGATCCGGAGTCGCCGAGCCTGAAGGTGATCGCCGACCACATCCGCGCCTGCTCGTTCACCGTCGTCGACGGCGTCATCCCGGGCAACGCCGGCCGCGGCTACGTGCTGCGCCGCATCGCGCGCCGCGCGATCCGCCACGGCTACAAGCTGGGCGCTCGCAAGGCCTTCTTCCACGCCATCGTGCCGGCCCTGGTCGAGCAGATGGGCGATGCGTATCCCGAGCTGCGCCAGGGCGCGGCCCGCGTGACCGAGGTGCTCAAGCAGGAGGAGGAGCGCTTCTTCCAGACGATTGAGCGCGGCATGGAGATCCTGGAGACCGCGCTGGAGTCCAAGCCCGCGGTGCTGGACGGCGACACGGCGTTCAAGCTGCACGACACCTACGGCTTCCCGGTCGACCTGACGGCCGATGTCTGCCGGGAGCGCGGCATCAAGGTCGACGAGGCTCGCTTCCAGGAACTGCTCGAGAAGCAGAAGCAGAGCGGCCGCGAAGCGGGCAAGTTCAAGATGGCCCAGGGCCTGGACTACCAGGGCTCGCCGACCACCTTCCATGGTTACGACGAGCTGGTGCGCGAAGGCGCCCAGGTCACGGCGATCTATGTGGACGGCAGCCGGGTCGACATGGCCCGCGCCGGTGACGACGCGGTGATCGTGCTCGACCACACGCCCTTCTATGCCGAAAGCGGCGGGCAGGTGGGCGATGCGGGCGAGCTGCGCAACGCGACCACGCGCGTCGTCGTCGACGACACGCTGAAGATCCAGGCCGATGTCTTCGGCCACCACGGCACCGTCGTCGAGGGCGAGGTCAAGGTCGGCGATGTCTTCACCGCCCGGGTCGACGCCGAACGCCGGACGAAGACGGTGCGCAACCATAGCGCGACCCACCTGATGCACAAGGCGCTGCGCGAGGTGCTGGGTGGCCACGTGCAGCAGAAGGGCTCGCTGGTCAACGCCGAGCGCACGCGCTTCGACTTCGCCCACACCGGCCCGTTGACCGACGAGCAGATCGCCAAGGTCGAGGCCATCGTCAACGCCGAGATCCTGGCCAATGCCGCGGCCCAGGCCGAGGTGATGGCACTGGACGATGCGCAGAAGAGCGGCGCGATGATGCTGTTCGGCGAGAAGTACGGCGAGCGCGTCCGCGTGCTGTCCATCGGCTCCAGCAAGGAGCTTTGCGGTGGCACCCACGTCGGCCGCACCGGCGACATCGGCCTGTTCAAGATCGTGGCCGAAGGCGGCGTCGCGGCCGGGATCCGGCGCGTCGAGGCGGTGACCGGCGAGAACGCGCTGGCCTACCTGCGCAGCCTGGAGAACACGGTGAACGGCCTGGCCGGTTCGCTGAAGGTTTCGCCGAACGAGGTCCCGGCGCGCGTCGCCAGTGTGCTGGACCACGTCCGCGCCCTGGAGAAGGAAGTCGCCGCCTTGAAGGGCAAGCTGGCCTCGGCGCAGGGCGACGAGCTGTTGTCGCAGGCGGTCGACGTCAAGGGCATCAAGGTCCTGGCCGCCACGCTGCAGGGCGCCGACGCCAAGGCCCTGCGCGAAACCATGGACAAGCTCAAGGACAAGCTCAAGACGGCCGCCATCGTGCTCGCGGCCGTGGACGGCGGCAAGGTGCAGCTCGCGGCGGGCGTCACGGCCGACTCCATCGCCAAGGTCAAGGCCGGCGAGCTGGTGAACTTCGTGGCCCAGCAGGTCGGCGGCAAGGGCGGCGGCAAGCCGGACCTGGCCATGGCCGGTGGCACCGACCCGACCCGGCTCGGCGCGGCGCTCGCCAGCGTCGCGACCTGGGTTTCCGACAGGGCCTGACCCCACCGGGCGGGCCGAGCGCCGCCCGATTCGACAAGCGGCGCGTGCGGACCGGCTCGAGCCGGTCCGCTGCGCAAGCCGCCTGGTGGGGCGGCGGCGCGAGGGACGCCGGGCCCTACTTCAGGTTCTTGTCGAGGAACTTCTCGGCACGGGTCCAGAAGTCGATCTGGTTGGCATCGAGGTGCCAGCCGTGGGCCTCTTCGTCATAGACCACCGACTCCACATGGGAGTTGTGTCCCTTCAAGGCGTCGAGCATCTTGGTGTAGTGCTCGATGGGCACGCGCTTGTCCTGACGGCCCGCTGCCATGAGGAGAGGCTGAGTGATCCTGGCGTGCTGCTTGAGCGGCGAAGTCGCCGCCAGTTGCGCAGCATCCTTCTCGCGGTCTCCAATGCGCAATGGCATTCCGTATGTGCGGTAGTCGCTGGAGGTGTCGCTCCAATGGCTCGTGTACATGAGGTCGATGTCTGTCACGCCGAAGGACTCCAGGCCGCATCGGTACAGCTCCGGGTAGCGAACCAGGCCCATGAGCGTGGCGTATCCGCCGTAGCTGGAGCCTGCGATGCAGATCCGCTTCGGATCGGCGATGCCCTTTTCGATCGCCCACCGGGTCGCGTCCGCCACGTCGTCCTGCATGGCCAGGCCCCATTGCTTCCAGCTGGCGAAGTACAGCTTGGAGCCATAGCCCTTGCTTCCCCTGAACTCGGGTTCGATCACCGCGTAACCGCGCGAGGCGAGGAACTGCGAATCCGCATCCCATTTCCACTCGCCGCCTCGCACCCATGGGCCACCATGCACCAGCACCACCGTCGGCGCCGGCCCCTTGACGCCGTTGGGCCGGGTGACGTGGACCGGGAACTCGATGCCGTCACGCGCCTTGATGCGTTCGAATGCTCGTTCGGCCATTTCCTCGGGCTTGATCCACGGCCGGGCGGAGGCCACCTGCTCGAACTTGCCAGGACCGACGTGGTAGACCAAGTACATCGCCGGGACGCGGTCGGAATAGGCGGTGACGAGCACCCGTGAAGGATCGGTGCAGGCGCCGCAGTCGATCTGGTTGTTGGTGTTCGGTAGCGCCTTGTCCACCTGCTCCTGGATGGCCTTCAGCTTGGGATCGAACCAGGCGGTGCCCCACGCATCGGTCAGGTAGTTCACGCCCACGACGTGCCCGTTCGGCGCCTGGACAAGACTGCCCTGGAAGTCGTATCCCGGCGCAGACACCAGCGGCTCGGGCTTGGCGTCGGCCTGGCGCAGGTCGAGGGTGGCGAGCACGGTCGTGCCGGCGGCATTGCCCCCGCTGGTGACGATGAACAGCCGGTCCCGGTCGTCCATCCCCAGGACGTCGAGGATGCTGTCCCGTCCCGTGACCTTGTCATAGCGGGGCATTTCTCGAAGCAGCGTCCAATGGTCCGAGGTGGCGTCGGAGCGCCAGTAGATGCGCTGGAGGTCCTTCTCGTAGGTGAATGCGACGCGTGGATTGCCGCGCGCATCGGTGACCCACTCCTTCGCGTGGCCGGCCAAGTCCCCGCGACCCAACACCTCCACGCGGCCGGTGTCGCTGTTCACGCGCAGCAGTTGCGTGCTGACGAGCGTGTGCTCGGTGGTGTCGAAGCTGCCCTCCTCGACCATCACGTTGAGACTGCCGTCGAGCAGCGTCGAATGGAACCAGTGGTCCGGATCCAGGGTGTTGTCCCGAGGCCGCACTCTGGCGCCCTGTCCGGAGACGTCGACAGCACCGGCGCCCCAATCGCGCCGGATGACGATCTTCGGGTTCTCGTCGCCCGCCCGGCTGACCGAGAACAGGCCGCGTCCGTACTGGTTGAAGTAGGTCGATGACTGATCGCCAAGCTCGAAGACGATGCGATCGTCGTTGACCCAGTGGATTCGCATCACATCGGCGTCGTTGTACGAGGCCAGGACCTTGGCTTCGCGCTTCTCGCCCAGGTCGATCACCACCAGCATCTGGTGATGTGTCTTGTCGTTCTGGCGCGTCGCCGCGATGTAGCGGCCGGACGGTGAGAGCTCCAGATCGTTGAGTTGCGGGTTCTTGAAGAAGTCCGCCACCGGCGGAGCCGCCGCCTGGCACGACGCGACGAAGGACAGCACGGCGCAGCCGGCCGCAAAGCGAGCCTTGATCAATCCAACCTCCCTGTAGTTCATGGATGCGAGCGTGGGATTGTCGATCGCCCGCGCCCAGGCGCGCCGCGCCGAAGGTTGATCCGGTCGGACCGGCGTGAACATTTTGTGGTGCTTATGATGGCAATCCTTCACGAAAGCCACCTCGAGGATTCCCCATGCCGATCACGCTGTCGTCCGCCAGCCTGCCCATCTTCAAGACCACCCTGGCCAACCTCGACCACTGCCTGGCCAAGGCGCAGGCCCATGCGGCGGCGCGCAAGTTCGATCCGAACGTCCTGGTCGGCGTGCGGCTCGCGCCGGACATGCTGCCTTTCGTCGCCCAGATCCGGATAGCGTGCGACGCCGCCAAGCTGGCGATCGCGCGCATCGGTGGCCTGCAGGCGCCGAAGTTCGACGACACCGAGACCACCTTCGAAGAGCTGCGAGAGCGCATCGCGAAGACCCAGGCGTGGCTGGCCACCGTGCCGGACGGCGCCCTCGACGGGCGCGAGGAGGTCGACATCACGTTCCCCGTCGGCCGGGACAAGACGCGCACGATGAAGGGCGAGGCCTACCTCAAGCACTGGGCGCTGCCGAACTTCTTCTTCCACGTCACCACCGCCTATGCGCTGCTGCGCCACAACGGCGTCGAGCTGGGCAAGTCCGACTACCTGGTCGGCGCTCAGGCGGCCAGCTGATGCGGGGGCAAAGTGGCCGGATCCGGCCCTTCGAGCCTGCCGACGAGACCCAGGCCATCGCCCTTTGGCAACGCTGCGGGCTCACTCGCCCATGGAACGATCCTGCCAAGGACATCCGGCGCAAGCTCGCCGAGCAGCCTGAGCTGTTCGGTGTCCTCGCAGGCGAAGACGGGCAGGTCGTAGGCACGGTGATGGCGGGCTACGAAGGTCATCGCGGCTGGATCAACTACCTCGCCGTGGACCCGGCCTGCCAGGGCCAGGGCCTGGGACGCCAGCTCATGGACTGGGCCGAGGCGCGCCTGCGAGAGCGCGGCTGCCCCAAGATCAACTTGCAGGTGCGACGCGGCAATGAGCCCGTCCTCGCCTTCTATGCGGCGCTGGGATACGCCGACGACAGCGTCGTGAGCCTGGGCAAGCGGCTCGAACACGACGACCGGTAGCTTTCCACCCCGACGGCAACGACAGGCGCCGATGGGCGCCAGGGAGCACGAAATGACCCTCAGCGCCCCGGCCCTCCTGGCCGGCCTGCAGTACAGCGAAATGCGCCGCCACGAGCTGCGCAAGTCGCGCATCGTGATGATCGACGGCAGCCTGACGCAGAACAGCCGCAGCAGCGAGGCCGGCACGAGCGCCCGGGTCTACCGCGACGGCTACTGGGGCTTCGCATCGGTGCCCGGCCAGGACGCTGGCGCGGCGGAGCGGGTCTCGCGCCAGGCCGGCGCCAATGCCGGCGCCATGGGGCGTTTCGGGGTCCGCTCTTCGGTCTCCATGCCCGAGGGCGGATACCGCGGCGAGCATGTGTACCAAGGACGCAGCGTCCTCTCGCCGGGCGAGATCCAGGAGCGACTGGCCGAGCTGAACGCGTGGTGCCGGCAACGCTACCCTTCGCTCAAGTCGATCCGGGTCATCGTGGGCGACGAATACCACAGCAAGCGGCTGGCCACCAGCACCGGCGGCCAGTCGCTGGCCAGCATCCAGCGGGCCGCCTGTCAGGTGGTGTTCGTCGCGGAGGGTGCCAACGGGGCGCCGGTGGAGCTGGCCGAGCAGGTCTCCGGCAAGGGCAGCCTGGCCGACATCGACTGGTCGGTGCAGGCGCTGGCGCCCCAGCTCGACGAACTGCATCAGCACTTGCGAGCCAAGTGCGAGGCCGTGCCCGCGCGCGGCGGCCGCCAGACGGTGGTGCTGGCGCCTGCGCTGGCGGGCATGCTGGCGCACGAGGCGATGGGCCATCCCTGCGAGGCCGACATCGTGCTGGGTGGAGCGGTCACCGGCAGTCTGCTGGGGCAGCGCGTGGCCAGCGAGCTGGTCAGCATGGTGGACTTCGCCCACCACTACCAGGGCCAGGAGGTGATGATCCCGGTCTATGCCGATGACGAAGGCATGCCGGCACGCGATGCGGTGCTGATCCGCGACGGCATCCTCACCGAGTTCATGAACAGCCGCGAGACGGCGGCTCGCCTGGGCCATTCACCCACCGGCAGCGCTCGTGCCTACGCGCCGGCCGACGAGCCGCTCATCCGCATGCGCAACACGGCCATCCTGCCCGGCCGCTCGACGCTGGACGAGCTGATCGCGGGGGTGGAAGACGGCTACCTCCTGATGAAGACGGGCAACGGCCAGGCGGACTCGACCACCGAGTTCATGTTCGGCATCACCCTGGGCTACGAGATCCGCCACGGCAAGCTCGGGCGCGCCATCCGCGACACGACCGTCTCGGGCTCGGCGATCAAGGTGCTGCAGTCGGTGGATGCGGTATCGAACGACATGTACTGGAGCTGCAGCGGCTACTGCGGCAAGAAGCAGCCCATGGTCGTGTCCATGGGCGGCCCGGCCTTGCGCGCCCAGGCCCACATGGGGGGAGAGTGAACATGCCCGAGAGCGATTTCGACGCCGCCCTGCGCGACCAGGCCGAGCGGGTGCTGGGCTGGCTGCGTGACCAGGGCTTCGACCAGGCCCAGGTCAATGCCGGCATGCATCGCCAGTGCGAGCTGAACGTGGCCCACGACGAGGCCAGCCTCATGCGCAGCACCGAGCAGAGCCGCCTTTCCCTGCTGGGGGTGCTCGACGGGCGCCGCGCGAGTGCCGAACTCGGCACGTTCGACGGCGAGACCGTGCGCCGCGCCGTGGCGGAGCTGTTCGATGCCGCGCGTGCTGCCCCGCAGGACGCCGCCAATGTCGTGTCGGCTGGCCAGCGCGCCCGCATCGTCCAGGGTCCGCTGGAGCCGGACCCGGCCGGCCTGGCCGACACCATGGCCGGGCTGCTGGAGTTCCGCGCCCGCGAGACGCCCCGTTTCTCGATCGAGGAGGGCGTGTCGGCCCACCACCTGTCCGAATCCTGCACCCTCACCACCGGCGGCAGCGATCTGGCCTGGCGGGCCGGTTGGGTTTCGCTCAGCGCGTTCGGCACCGCGCGGGACGGGGGGCGCGCCAGCTCGTTCAATGTGGCTGGGGGAGACGCGCATTCGCTCAAGGGCGTGCCGGCCGAGGCCTGCTTCGGCATTGGCGAGATGATGCGCGACACCTCGCAGCAGATCGAGACGCAGCCGCTGGGCGCCAAGTTCGTGGGGGAGGTCATCCTGACCCCGCCGGCCGTGGGCGACCTGCTGGACTGGCTGCTCGGCCAGCTGGGCGACGCCCAGCTCATCGCCGGCAGCTCGCTCTACCGGGAATGCGTGGGCGAGACGATCGCCGCGCCGGCTCTGGGTGTGCGCAGCCGCTTCCAGGCTCCAGGGGTGGTGCCGGTGTCTCCCGACGCCTGCCAGGCGGCGCCGGTCGAGCTGGTGCGTGAGGGCCGATTGCTGACGCTGCTGCCCAGCCTCTACGGCAGCCGCAAGACGGGCTTGCCGCACGTGCCCAGTGTCTACGGCTGGGAGATGGCTGCGGGCGGCGAGTCGCGCTCGCGGCTGGTCGAGCAAGTCTCCAAAGGGGCGATCGTCGGCCGGCTGTCGATGGGCGTTCCGGCGGCCAACGGCGACTTCTCTGGCGTGATCAAGAACAGCTTCCGGATCGAGGGAGGCACCCCCGGCGCTGCCCTTTCGGAGGTGATGATCAGCGGCAACATGGCGCGCATGCTCAAGGACCTGCTGGGCGTGAGCCGCGAGCGCCTGGACACGGGCGCCACCGTGCTGCCCTGGCTTCGCATCGGTGGCCTGCATTTTTCTTGACCCACCATGAGCGACACCCCGTGGATCCTTCGGCGCGCGCGTCCGGCGGACGCCGACGGCTTTGTGAGGATGATGCAGGAGCCGGCGGTCTACTCGCAGTTGCTGCAGCTGCCCTTTCCCGATGCCGAGATGTGGCGCGCCCGCCTGGCCGCCCAGCAAGTCACTGGCCACAACCCGGAGCTGCACCTGGTGGCGGAAGTGCAAGGCGAGATCGTCGCGAGCGCCGGCCTGCACCCCACCGGCCCGCACCTTCGGCGGCGGCACGTGATGAGCCTGGGCATGTCGGTCTCGGTGCCATGGCAGGGCCGGGGCCTCGGGACGGCTCTGATGCAGGCCCTGATGGACTACGCCGACAACTGGCTGGGCGTTCTGCGCGTCGAGCTGGGTGTGTATGCGGACAACCTCAGGGCCCAGGCGCTGTACCGGAAGTTCGGCTTCGAGCTCGAAGGCCGGCAGCGCGCCTATGCGCTGCGCGACGGGCAGTTCGTCGACTCGCTCCTGATGGCCAGGCTGCACCCCGAGCCGCCGCGCTGGACGGCGTCCACCGAAGGCGAACCGCCCCGTGCCTGAGCGAAGGGTGCGCGCCGGCATGCGACACTTGCCGGCTGCATTGGAAGTGAGAACGAGGAGGGCGGCATGACCGAACCCCGCATGAGCAGCGAGCAAGAGATCGAGGCCCTGGAGGGCCTGTGCCAGCGCATGGCGGGCTTCGACGACCGGGTGTCGCTGGAATGGCTGGACGGCTACATGTCGGCCCTGCTGGCCGGGCCCCGGCGCATCGAGCACGAAGAATGGCTGCCGGTCTTCGCCGAGGGCGTGTTCGAGCGAACTTTCGCCGACCCGGCTGACGCGGGCGCCGCACGCGAGGTCATCGAAGCGCGCTGGGGCGTGCTGGCCGACCAGCTCGATCCCGAACTGATCCTGGACGACCCGGATGTGTTGCGCCTCGCGCCGCTGATGATCGAGCTCACGGACGAGGACAAGCAACGCCTGATCGACGAAGGTCACGTCAAGCCGGAGGAAGTGGCGCTGCTCGAGCAGACCGGCGAGGTCTGGGCGATGGGCTTCCTCGACGCGATGAACGACTTCCCCAAGGACTGGCCCGAGCCCGACATGGAGACCGAGGAAGGCCAGCTCTACGACGAGACCATCATCCGGATCGCTTCGTTGACGATGGATGAGGACGACCTGAAGGAGGTCTTCGAGGACCTGTACGAAGGCGAGCAGCTCAGCCGGGACGAGCTGATCCAGGAGGCGCTCTACGCGGCGCAGGACCTGCGCCTGTACTGGCTCGACCATGCGCCCAAGCCGCCCCCGCGCCGGGTGGAGGCCCTGCCGGGCCGCAACGACCCATGCCCCTGCGGCAGCGGCAAGAAGTTCAAGAAGTGCCACGGCGCGCAGATGCAGTGACGGGCCCGACGATGGCCACGAACTCGACTGATCTGGCCGGCCGGCACCTGGTGCTGGGCCTGTCCGGAGGCATCGCCTGCTACAAGTCCGCCGAGCTGGTCCGCCAGCTGATCCAGGCGGGTGCGACGGTGCAGGTGGTGATGACCGAAGGCGCCGAGGCCTTCATCACGCCGATCACCTTGCAGGCCCTGTCGGGCCGGCCGGTCTACACCAGCCAGTGGGATGCGCGAGAGCCCAATAACATGCCGCACATCAACCTCTCGCGCGAGGCCGATGCGGTGCTGGTGGCGCCGGCGAGTGCGGATTTCATGGCCCGGCTGGCGCAGGGGCGGGCGGACGAGTTGCTTTCCCTGCTGTGCCTGGCGCGGCCGATCGAGCGCTGCCCGCTGCTGCTGGCACCGGCGATGAACCGCGAGATGTGGGCCCATCCGGCCACGCAGCGGAATGCGGCGCAGCTGCGCGCCGATGGCGCCACGCTGCTCGGCCCGGACGCGGGCGACCAGGCCTGTGGCGAGGTCGGGGATGGCCGCATGCTCGAGCCCGAGGACCTGGTCGAGGAGCTGACGGCCTTCTTCCAGCCGAAGGTCCTGGCCGGCCGGTCGGTCCTGATCACCGCCGGGCCGACATACGAGGCGATCGACCCGGTTCGCGGCATCACCAACCGATCGAGCGGAAAGATGGGCTTCGCCCTGGCTCGCGCCGCGCGCGAGGCGGGCGCGCGCGTGACGCTGGTGGCCGGGCCGGTGGCGCTTGCGACGCCTCGCGGGGTGGCGCGCGTGGACGTGCACAGTGCCCGGCAGATGCATGAGGCCGTGCTTCCGCTGGCGGCTTCGCAGGACGTGTTCATCGCCACGGCGGCAGTGGCCGACTGGCGGCCGGCGGAGGTCCAGGAGCACAAGATCAAGAAGGACGGCAGCGGGCAGGCGCCGAGCATCGCGATGGCCGAGAACCCGGACATCCTCGCCGCCGTGGCGCGTCTGCCGCGGCCGCCGTACTGCGTCGGTTTTGCGGCCGAAAGCCGCGAGCTGCTCGCCCATGCCCAGGCCAAGCGCGAGCGAAAGGGCATCCCGCTCATCGTCGGCAACCTGGGCCCGGCCACCTTCGGCCGGGACGACAACACGCTGCTGCTGGTCGATGAACATGGCCATCGAGAGATCCCGACCGGCGGCAAGCAGGCGCTTGCGCGCGAGCTCGTGCGAGAGATCGCCCACCGATTGAAGAACCCCACGTGAACACGACGATCGACATCAAGGTGCTGGACGAACGCGTAGCCGGCCACCTGCCCGCCTATGCGACCCCCGGCAGCGCCGGCCTGGACTTGCGTGCCTGCCTGGGCGAGGCGGTCGAGCTGGCCGCGGGCCAGACGACGCTGATCCCGACCGGGCTGGCCATCCACATCGAGGATCCGGGCCTGGCAGCGATGATCCTTCCCCGCTCCGGCCTCGGCCACAAGCACGGCATCGTGCTGGGCAACCTGGTCGGCCTGATCGATTCGGACTACCAGGGGCAACTGATGGTCAGCTGCTGGAACCGGGGCCAGACGGCCTTCACGATCCAGCCGATGGAGCGCATCGCCCAAATGGTGATCGTGCCTGTCGTGCAGGCCACCTTCAGGCGTGTCGAGACCTTCGAGCAAAGCGACCGCGGCGAAGGCGGCTTCGGATCCAGCGGCAGGACCTGACGCCACCCTGTGCGCGGCGGCCTGGACAGCCGCGCAGGCCTGCGATCAGTGCAGCGGCTCGTCCGGCGGCGCACCGTCCAGGACCGAGAAGGGCGAGTCGCCCACCGAGCCGGCGCCGACCTCATCGACCGTGGCCGGCCGGACGTCGAGCACCTTGAGCTTGATGCGCAGGGCCATGCCGGCGAGCGGGTGGTTGGCGTCGAGCACCACGTGAGAGGGGTAGACCTCGGTCACGGTGTAGATCAGGTCATCCGGCATGCCGGTGGTGCTGGCGCCGTCGGGCAGGCCTTCGAACTGCATGCCTGGCTCGACGCCCTCCGGGAACAGCGAGCGTTCCTCGTAGCAGACGAGTTCGGCGTTGTAGTCGCCGAAGGCCTGCTCGGGCTCGAGCTGCAGCTGGGTCTCGAATCCGGGTTGCTGGTCGGCGAGCGCTTCCTCGACCTTGGGCAGCAGATCGGTTCCGCCGTAGAAGAACTCGACCGGCTCGTCGAGGTCGTCGATCAGTTGGCCCTGTGCGTCTGTGAGCGTCCAGACCAGCGTCACGACGCAGGGGGAGGTGATGTTCATCAGGGGATGATCGCATAGGCTGAAAGACAATCCGTCGATGGATATCGACCGCAGACTGCCCCTCCTGGGCCAACTGTCGCCGCGCCAGTTCATGCGCCGGCATTGGCAGAAGACACCCTGCCTGATCCGTCAGGCGGTGCCCGGCGTGCGCTCGCCGATCGAGCGAAACGCACTTTTCGAGCTCGCGGGGCGTGACGACGTGGAATCGCGGATCGTCGCCCAGGCGGGCGAGCGCTGGACCCTGCGGCACGGGCCGTTCAAGCGGCGCCAGATCCCGCCCCGCAGCCGGCCCGGCTGGACGCTGCTCGTTCAGGGCCTGGATCTGCACGTGCCGGCGGCAAGGAGCCTCCTCGACGCTTTCCGCTTCCTGCCGGAGGCGCGGATGGACGACCTGATGATCTCCTACGCCAGTGATGGCGGCGGTGTCGGGCCGCACCTGGATTCGTACGACGTCTTCCTCTTGCAGGTCAGCGGACGGCGGCGCTGGCGTGTCGGCCCGGTGCGAGATGCTTCACTCGTGCCGGACATGCCGGTCAAGCTGCTGGCGAACCTCCACCCGACCGAGGAATGGCTGCTCGAGCCCGGCGACATGCTGTATTTGCCGCCGCGTTGGGGCCACGACGGCGTGGCCGTCGGAGACGACTGCATGACCTGCTCGATCGGCTTTCGAACCCCCACGCCCACCGAACTCGCGCGTGACGTGCTGCAGCGCCTGACCGACGCCCTGGAGGCGCCCGGCGACGAGCCGCACTATCGCGACCCGGCCGGCGCGGCGACGGCGACTCCCGGCCTGATACCGCAGGCCTTGCAGCACTTCGCGCAGAAGGCGGTCGTGCAGGCGCTCA
The DNA here is from genome assembly GCF_051857595.1 of Ideonella flava. Taxonomy (NCBI): domain Bacteria; kingdom Pseudomonadati; phylum Pseudomonadota; class Betaproteobacteria; order Burkholderiales; family Sphaerotilaceae; genus Ideonella; species Ideonella flava. The sequence continues at coordinate 249,093 of NZ_JBPZHD010000001.1, read as the reverse complement.
ACGATGCCAACAGCCTGGCCTGCGCCTTGGGCGAGACCCTGACCGAGCCGAAGTCCATCGTCTGGTTCGATGGCGGCGGAACGCTGGGCCAAGGCCAGGGCGTCCGCCTGGACGCACGTACGCGGATGATGTATGACACCCACCATGTGTTCATCAACGGCGAGTCGTTTCGGGCTTCGGGCCGCGATGCGCGGTTGATGCGGGCGCTGGCGGACGAGCGCATGCTCGCTGCACGCGCGGTCGCCCAACTCGGTGGCGATGCATTCGAATTGCTGGCCGACTGGGTGGAGGCCGGGTGGATTCACGGCACGGACGACTGACGAAATGGATGCAAGCGAAGATCTCCTTCTGAAGGCTGCACCAGCCGGATTGATCGGTTCCCGAACAGAATTCCAGGGCGCGGTCCGGGCGCTCATTTCGAGTGCCTGCGACGGCGGTATTCGTCATATGTGGTGGGTATCTCCGGACTTCAGCGAATGGCCGCTGGACGAGCCTGCGACCATCGAATCCCTCACCCATTGGTCGCGCATGCCCGGGGCCAGGGTGAGCTGGCTGGGGCAGGACTTCGAACACGTCAGGCGGACCATGCCGCGCCTGACCCGATGGCGCCAGGTCTTCTCGCACCTGATCACATGTCGCTCGCCGGAGGGGGTGTCCGGCACGGACATGCCCAGCTTGCTGGTCGTGGATCACCGCCTGGCGCTGCGGCTGCTGGACCGCGAGCGGGTGCGCGGCTGGCTTCGGCATGACGCGGCAGACGTGCAGCACGCGCACGAGCAGATCGATGCTATTTCGCAACGATCCAGCGAGGCCTTCCCTGCCGTCACACTAGGACTCTAGGGATCACCCTAGGCGTGGGTATAATGTAAGGCTAGGCACAGGAAGCAACCACCTGGAGTATCTCGAGTGCTCGAGGGTTCATGGCGAGTTTCCTGGTCTGTCTCGAGGAGGAGGCGCGCGCGAACAGCGAGCTTCCAAAATTACCGGTAATTGTTCGACTCTTAGTTTGAGGACATTCATGAACAAGTCGCTCCTGTTGGCTTCCCTGATCGCTGTCGCTGTGCTGGCCGCTTGCGGCAAGAAGGAAGAGGCTGCTGCCCCGGCTGCGCCCGCTCCCGCTCCGGTGGCCTCGGCTGCCATGGACGCTGCTTCGTCCGCGATGCCCGCCGCCTCGGAAGCTCCCGCCGCTGCTGCCGCCGCTTCGGAAGCTGCCAGCAAGTAATGGAGCCTTCGCCCAGGGCTTCGCGGCCTTGGGCGATGCCAACGACAAAGCCGCCTGCGGGCGGCTTTGTCGTTGGTGCTGTCCGCAAAGTTCCAAAAGAAAAGGGCCGCGCGATGCGGCCCCTTTTCATGGCGAGGCGAAGTTCAAAGCTTCAGCTCGTCGACCAGGAGCGAAACGATCTTCTGGGCATTGGCCGAGTTGTCCGGCTGGCCCTGGTAGTTCAGGACGCTGACGACGGTGCCGGTGCCTTCGGCCTTGACCTGGATGCGATAGCGGTTGAGTGCCTTGGCCGCCTGGTCGTCGCTGCGGAACCAGCGGGTGAAGAAGTTCGGTTCGTCCTTGGCGGCTTCCTTCGTGTCGATGAAGCGGACGAAGTAGAGCCCCTGGTTGCGGTCGCGGTCTTCCACGGTGAAGCCGCCCCGGTCCAGTGCCAGGCCGATACGGCGCCAGGCACGCTCCAGTCCATCGTCGACCTGCAAGGCCGCGCCCGGCTGGCCGCTCAGGACGCGAGCCTTCAATGGCGCCGTCGACGTGGTGGCGGCCACTTCGGTGCGCGCCACCTCGTCCTTGGCGCCCAGCGCGATCATCAGGCGAGTGAGCATCTCGCGCTCGAGTTGAGAGTCCGACGGACGGGCGACCCACTGGACCGTCCCCGTGGCTTCACGGCCGATGACCCGCTCTTCGATCCCGTGGTGCGTGATGTAGACCTCGGTGCCGTTGCTGCCGCGCTCGACCCGCATCATGAAGCGGTCGCGTTCGCCGGAATCGAAGACGTTGGTCAGCACCGAACCCAGGGTGCGCCGCACCAGGTCGTTAGGCAGCTTGGCGCGGTTTTCGGCCCAGTCGGTTTCCAGCGTGCCCGCCTCGGCGTTCTCGCGCGATATGACGAAGCCCAGGTCCAGCCAGAACTGGCGGGCACGGGGCCACACCTGCTCGGGAGCCTGGCTGGTGACGATCCAGCGGTCATCGCCGGCGCGTTCCAGGTGGGCGTCGCCAGCCTGCTGCACTGCGATCGTGGGAGCGGTGGGGCTCGGGGAGGAGGTGCGTGCCGCCGGGGTGCCGAGAGTGCTGGCGCTGATCGAGCCGCCTTGCGGTTGATACCGGCCGTCGCGGGCCAGCGGCGTGAGGTCGGGCGGCACCTCGAGCATCGGGCCCTTGGCGGCGCCGCTGCGGTAGTCGATTGCGTCCTTGCCCGGGGTCGTGTCACCGAGGAACGAGCAGCCGCCCAGGCCGACGGCCATCAGCAACACGGCGGCGCGCATCGGCGTCATTGCGAATACGGATTTCTTGGAATGCATGTCGTCTCGCCAGCAGCCGCCGGGGCGGGCCGTTTCAAGGGTTCGTGAGGGGAAGGGCGGAAGCTCAGACAAGGCCGCAGTCGCGCAGCGCGCCACCCACCAGTGCCTGGCCCGCTTCGGTCAGCTCGACCAGCGGCAGGCGGACACCCGGGCGGCAGCGGCCCAGTTGCGCCAGTGCCCACTTGGCCGGTGCAGGACTCGGCTCGCAGAAGAGTTGGCGATGCAGAGGCAGCAGGCGCAGGTGGATCTCGCGGGCGCGCTTGACGTCGCCTTCGATCGCCGCCATGCACATCTCGTGCATCAGGCGCGGAGCGACGTTGGCCGTGACGCTGACATTGCCCTGGCCGCCCAGCAGCATGAGCGCGACCGCGGTGCCGTCGTCTCCCGAGTAGACGGCGAAGCCCTCGGGGACATGCTTGATCAGCCAGGCGGCGCGCTCGATGCTGCCGGTCGCCTCCTTGATGCCGATGATGCCTGGCACCTGGGCCAGGCGGATCACGGTGTCGTGCTGCATGTCCGCGACCGTTCGGCCGGGCACGTTGTACAGCACCATCGGGATGTCCACCGCCTCGGCAATCGCCTTGAAGTGACGGTAGATCCCCTCCTGCGAGGGCTTGTTGTAGTAGGGAACCACCTGCAGCGTGCAATCGGCCCCGACGTCCTTCGCGAAGCGCGACAGGTTGATCGCCTCGGCGGTGGAGTTCGCGCCCGCGCCGGCCATGATGGGCACTCGGCCCGCCGCGTGGTCGACCGCAACGCGGATGATCTCGCAGTGTTCTTCCACCGACACGGTGGCCGATTCGCCCGTGGTGCCGACGACGCCGATGCAATCAGTGCCTTCGGCGATGTGCCAGTCGATCAGGGCGCGCAGCGCCGCATAGTCGACGCTGCCGTCCTCATGCATCGGCGTCACCAGCGCGACGATGCTGCCAACAATCGGTTTCATCAGGATTCCTTGCAAGCCGACGATTTTAGCCGCCCCTGGGGGAGGGAAATTTCTCCCCGCCCAACGGGTTTACACGGCGCAAAGATGACGGGCCACCGGTCCTGGGGCGTCCCGCACGGCGGCGATGCGCTGGACGAAGCGAAGCGGCTCGTCCGCCTGCCCGCATTCGTAGGCCACGACGGCGAGCCCGTCCGCGGCCGCTGTCAGCTCGCCCGGCTGTAGCAGGAAGTCGGGCCGGGATGGCCTGCCGAGGGTCTCCTGCCCGGCGGCGAAGGTTTCGTAGAGCAGCGCTCCGCCCGGCGCGACGGCCGCGACGATGGCCGGCAGCAGGGGGCGCCAGAGGTAGTTGGTGACGACCACGGCGTCGAAGCTTCGCCCGCCCAGCGGCCAGGGCCCGTTCTCCAGATCGGCGACGATGACCTCCGCCAGGGACTGCAGTGGCGCCACTGCGGCCTGGTCACGGTCGACAGCCGTCACACGAAAACCCTCACTCGCCAGCCAGCGCACGTGCCGACCGCTCCCGCAGGCCAGATCCAGGACGCTGCCGCCGGGCCGGATGAGGTGGGCCCAGCGAAGCAGCCAGTCGCTGGGGCGGGGCAGGGCGTGGTCGGGCATGGTCAAAAGCAGGCCCAGACCTGGTTGGCCAGGTCCAGCACGGCGTGCGGGTTGCGGTAGGCCAGGAACACCAGCGCCAACGCGGCCACCGCTGCCACAACGCCCACCGCCCGCACCCAGGGCCGAGAGGGCTGGACAGGCTGCAAATCCGCCATGGCTCAGACGACCACCGGCCGCGGCGCCACGCGTGGAATGGGTGTCTCCCGCACGGGCATGTTCGCCAGGGCGGCGAAGATGCCCAACGCGATCGAGATGTACCAGACGATGTCGTAGCTGCCCGTCAGCCCGTACAGCCGGCCGCCGAGCCAAGCGCCCATGAACGAGCCCACCTGGTGGCTGAGGAACACGATGCCGCCCAGCATGGACATGTACTGGACGCCGAAGATCTGCGCCACGACCGCATTGGTCGGCGGCACGGTCGACAGCCAGAGGAAGCCCATCACCGAAGCGAAGACGTAGACGCTCGCCGGGCTGACCGGAACCAGCAGGAAGACCGTGATGACCACCGAGCGCGCGAGATAGATGGCCGACAGGATGTGCCGTTTGGCCAGGCGCTGGCCGAGGACGCCGGCGGTATATGTGCCGAAGACGTTGAACAGGCCGACCAGCGCCAGAGCCGTGGTCGCCACGTCCGGCGTCAGGCCCTGGTCCTTCAGGTAGCTGGGCAGGTGGACGCCGATGAAGACCACCTGGAAGCCGCAGACGAAGTAGCCGGCGGTCAGCCAGCGGAAGCTCGGGTAGGCAAACGCCTCTTTCAGGGCGGCACCGATGCTCTGGTGGTGCGCGCCGGCCTGCGTGGTGCCGCGGGGCTCGTGCAGGCCGAAGGCCAGCGGCACGATGGCCAGGGCGGCGCAGCCCAGCACCAGCAGGGCGCTCTGCCAGCCCCAGCTGCCTATCAGCCAGTTCTCCACCGGCACCATGAGGAACTGCCCGAAGGAGCCGGCCGCCGCGGTGATGCCCATGGCCCACGAGCGGCGCTCCGGCGCCACGTTGCGGCCGATCACTCCGTACACGATGGCGTAGGTGGTGCCGGACTGCGCTATGCCGATCAGCAGGCCGGTGGACCCGGTGAAGGCCAGGCCGGAGGTGGACAAGGCCATGCCGACGAGGCCCAGCGCGTAGGCCAGTGCGCCGATCACCAGCACGCGGAAGGCGCCGAAGCGATCGGCCAGCATGCCGGCGAACGGGCCGGCCAGGCCCCATGCGATGTTCTGCACAGCCAGCGCGAAGGCGAAGGTCTCGCGCGTCCAGCCGCGGTCCATCGTGATCGGCTGCAACCACAGCCCGAATCCGTGCCGTATCCCCATCGACAGGGTGACGACGGCAGCGCCGCACATCAGCACCTGGGTCATCGACAACTTGGCGTCAGCATTCGGTGGGGTGGCACTCATCCGGAGAATTTACCGGAAGAATATTTGCCATATGTTTCATGAGGCCGAAGGATCGTCAGGGGTGGGCCGGGTGTCTTCCCTAAAATCGCGCCCCTATGGCTCAGACACCCGTCAACTACGGCGAAGCGTCGATCCGCGTGCTCAAGGGGCTGGAGCCCGTCAAGCAGCGGCCCGGCATGTACACCCGCACCGACAACCCGCTGCACATCGTGCAGGAGGTCATCGACAACGCGGCCGACGAGGCGCTCGCCGGCTTCGGCAAGCGCATCGCGGTCACCCTGCATTCCGACGGCTCGGTGAGCGTCGATGACGACGGCCGCGGCATTCCCTTCGGCCTGCACCCGGAAGAACAGGTGCCGGTGGTGGAGATCGTCTTCACGCGCCTTCACGCCGGCGGCAAGTTCGACAAGGGCTCGGGCGGCGCCTACAGCTTCTCGGGCGGCCTGCACGGCGTGGGCGTCAGCGTGACCAACGCCCTGGCCAAGCGCCTGCAGGTCGGTGTGTGGCGCGAAGGCCAGCATGCGGCACTGGCGTTCTCCGGCGGAGACGTGATCGAGCCGCTGGCCCTGCGCAAGTCGCAGTCCGGCGAGCGCAGGCAGGGCACCTCGGTGCGCGTCTGGCCGGATCCGAAGTACTTCGAGAGCGCCGAGCTGCCACGGCACGAGCTGATGCACCTGCTTCGCAGCAAGGCGGTGCTGATGCCCGGCGTGACGGTCACCCTGATCACCGAGAAGTCCGGCGAGACCCAGACCTGGCTCTACAAGGGCGGCCTGCGCGACTACCTGCAGCAGTCGCTGGCGGCCGATCCGATGATCCCGCTGTTCGAGGGCGAGCACTACGCCGACAAGGGCGAGACGGAGAACTTCGCGGAAGGCGAGGGCGCGGCCTGGTGCGTGGCCTTCACCGAAGAGGGCAACCTGCTGCGCGAGAGCTACGTCAACCTCATCCCGACCGTCGCCGGCGGCACCCACGAGGCGGGCCTGAAGGACGGTCTGTTCGGCGCGGTCAAGGGTTTCATCGAGATGCACTCGCTGCTGCCCAAGGGCGTCAAGCTGATGCCTGAGGACGTGTTCTCGCGCGCCAGCTTCGTGCTCTCGGCCAAGGTGCTGGACCCGCAGTTCCAGGGGCAGACCAAGGAGCGGCTGAACAGCCGCGATGCGCTGCGCCTGGTCTCCGCGTACGTCAAGCCGGCGCTCGAGCTGTGGCTTTCGCAGCACGTGGACCACGGCCGCAAGCTCGCCGAGCTCGTCATCAAGCAGGCCCAGACGCGCCAGCGCGCGAGCCAGAAGGTGGAAAAGCGCAAGGGCTCTGGCGTCGCCGTGCTGCCCGGCAAGCTCACCGATTGCGAGAGCCGCGACCTGACGATGAACGAGCTGTTCCTCGTCGAGGGCGATTCCGCCGGCGGCTCCGCGAAGATGGGCCGCAACAAGGAGACGCAGGCCATCCTGCCGCTGCGCGGCAAGGTGCTCAATGCGTGGGAGGTCGAGCGCGACCTGCTGTTCAAGAACAACGAGATCCACGACATCTCGGTGGCGATCGGCGTGGATCCGCACGGCCCGGCCGATTCGCCGGATCTTTCGGGCCTGCGCTACGGCAAGGTCTGCATCCTGTCGGATGCCGACGTCGATGGCTCGCACATCCAGGTGCTGCTGCTGACACTGTTCTTCCGCCACTTCCCCAGGCTGATCGAGGCGGGCCATGTCCATGTGGCCAAGCCGCCGTTGTTCCGGGTGGATGCGCCGGCGCGCGGCAAGAAGCCGGCGGCCAAGATCTACGCGCTGGATGAGGGGGAGCTGGAAGCTTCGCTGGACAAGTTGCGCAAGGAAGGCGCGCGCGAAGGCAGCTGGACCATCAGCCGCTTCAAGGGCCTTGGCGAAATGAACGCGGAGCAGCTCTGGGACACTACGCTGAACCCGGACACGCGGCGCCTGCTGCAGGTGGGCTACGGCCTGCTGGATGGCCTGGCCACCACCGAGTCGCTCACGAAGCTCATGGGCAAGGGCGAGGCGCAGGCGCGGCGCGAGTTGATGGAACTGCACGGCGACACGGTCGACGTGGATATCTAAGGCCCCCACGCTCCCTTCCGGTCGCTGCCCCCCGAGGGGGCTCTTGCAGCGGACCGGCAGAGCCGGATCCGCGCAAGCACCTTGGCTGATACAACACGAAGATTCATGACTGCTCGCGTCTCGCTTCGCCCCACGATGGTGTCGGACCTGGACGCCGTCGTGGCGATCGAGCGTGACCAGCACAACCTGCCGTTCATCACGCCCTGGGAGCGCACCCAGCACGAGGGCGCGATCCGCTTCCCGGACTTTCGCCACTTCATCGTGGAGGCGGGCGACAGCCGCGAGCGCCTGGGCTTCGTCATCCTCCAGGGTTGCCGCAACCCGCACGGCAGCGTCGAGCTCAAGCGCATCGTGCTGCAGACCAAGGGCCAGGGGCTGGGCCGGGCCTGCGTGCGGCGGCTCAAGGCCATGGCCTTCGGCGACCTGGGCGCGCACCGCTTCTGGCTCGACGTGAAGTCGCTCAACACCCGTGCCCTGGCGCTGTACGAGAGCGAGGGCTTCGTCGTCGAGGGGCGGCTGCGCGAGAGTGTTCGCATCACCAGCGATGGCGTGAGCGGCTACGACTCGCTGGTCGTCATGAGCCTGCTGGACCGCGAGTACCAGGCCCGCAAGGCCGTTGGCCTCGAAGCGCCGCTGGAGGGCCTGGCATGAGGCAGGCGTGGCTGGCGCTGGTGTTGGCCGCCGCGGCACTGCCGGTACGGGCGGAGCTGTGGGCTTACGTCGATGCAGCAGGCGTCGCGCACTTCGCCGATCGCGCGCTGGACTCCCGCTACACACCGGTCCTGAGCGGCAGCGGACAGGACGCGGCGGCAGGCGAGCACGTCCCCGGCAAGACGATGACGCGCAGCAAGCTGCTGACCTGGCTGGAGTTCGCGCCCGAGGTCAAGGCCGTGCAACCGCTGCTGAGGGAGGCCGAGCTGGCCACCGGCATCGACGCGGAACTGCTCAAGGCGCTGATCACCGTCGAGTCCGGCTACCGCCGGGACAGCGTGTCGCCGCGGGGCGCCGTCGGCCTGATGCAGATCACCCCGGCCACCGCCGAGCGCTACCTGACCCGCGAGGAGGTCGCCCACCGCCCGGTGGACGAGCACCTGCGCGACGCCCGCAGCAACGTCCTCATCGGTGCGCGAATGCTGGCCGACCTGTGGAGGCGCCTCGGTGGCGTGGACCTGGCGCTGGCCGCGTGGAACGCCGGCGAATCCCGGGTACGAGGCGGCAAGCTGCCGGCGATCGACGAAACCCGCTCGCACGTGCACATGGTGCTGGAGCTCTACTGGGCGCTGCTGCAGCAGCGCCAGCTGGGCCGGGCGCGGGCGCTGCAGCTCACCGGCCCCACGGCAGCGGGGCCCGGCACGCGCTGAACCCCTTGCGGCGCGGCGTGAGCCGCCGGTCCGCAGCGAACGAATCTCCCGAATCCCCGAAAGACCTTCATGGAACAGACTCCCCTGACCTTCGCGGCGCCCGATGGCGGCGACGGCGGCGGCCCCAACGCGATCACCCTGGCCCACTATGCCGAGCGGGCCTACCTCGAGTACGCGCTCAGCGTCGTCAAGGGCCGTGCCTTGCCGGATGTGTGCGATGGCGAGAAGCCCGTCCAGCGCCGCATCCTCTTCGCGATGGACCGCCTGGGCCTGGGCTTCACGACCGCCTCCGGGCCCAAGCCCGTGAAATGCGCCAAGGTGGTCGGCGACGTGCTGGGCAAGTACCACCCGCACGGCGACCAGGCGGCCTACGACGCCCTGGTGCGCATGGCGCAGAGCTTCAGCCTGCGCTATCCGCTGATCGACGGCCACGGCAACTTCGGCAGCCGTGACGGCGATGGTGCGGCGGCGATGCGCTACACCGAGGCGCGCCTGTCGCCCATCGCGCGCCTGCTGCTCGACGAGATCGACGAGGGCACGGTGGATTTCTCGCCGAACTACGACGGCAGCGAGACAGAGCCCCGCCTGCTGCCGGCCCGCCTGCCTTTTGCGCTGCTCAACGGCGCCTCCGGCATCGCGGTGGGCCTCGCCACCGAGATCCCGAGCCACAACCTGCGCGAGGTGGCTGCAGCCGCCGTGGCGCTGATCCGCAACGACAAGCTGACCGATGACGAGCTCTTCGGCCTGCTGCCCGGGCCGGACTTCCCGGGCGGCGGCCAGGTCATCTCCAGCGCCGCCGACATCCGCGCTGCCTACACCAGCGGCCGCGGCAGCCTCAAGGTGCGGGCCTGCTGGAAGATCGAGGACCTGGCCCGGGGCCAGTGGCAGCTGGTGGTCACCGAGCTGCCGCCGGGCAGCAGCTCGCAGAAGGTGCTGGAGGAGATCGAGGAGCTCACCAATCCGAAGGTGAAGGCCGGCAAGAAGGCGCTCACCGCGGAGCAGAACCAGCTCAAGGCGGCTGTGCTGGCCGTGCTGGACACGGCGCGCGACGAATCCAACAAGGATGCGCCGGTGCGCCTGGTCTTCGAGCCCAAGAGCCGCACGGTGGGCCAGCAGGAGCTCATCCACACGCTGCTCGCCCACACCAGCCTCGAGTCCAGCGCGCCGGTCAACCTGACCATGGTGGGCCTGGACGGCCGGCCGACGCAGAAGAGCCTGCGCCAGATGTTCGCCGAGTGGATCGCGTTCCGCCAGGCGACGGTCCAGCGCCGCTCGCAGCACCGGCTGCAGAAGGTGCTGGACCGCGTGCACGTGCTCGAGGGCCGGCAGCTGGTGCTGCTGAACATCGACGAGGTGATCCACCTCATCCGGAATTCGGACGAGCCCAAGCAGGCCCTGATCGACCGCTTCAAGCTCAGCGATCGCCAGGCCGAGGACATCCTCGAGATCCGGCTGCGCCAGCTGGCCCGGCTGGAGGCGATCAAGATCGAACAGGAGCTCAAGAGCCTGCGCGAGGAGCAGAACCGGCTGGAGGACATCCTCAGCAGCCCGACGGCCCTGCGGCGCACGATGATCAAGGAGATCGAGGCCGACGCGAAGCAGTTCGGCGACGAGCGCCGCACGCTGATCCAGGAGGAAAAGCGCGCGGTGGCCGAGGTCAGGATCGTCGACGAGCCGGTGACGGTGATCGTCAGCCTGAAGGGCTGGGTGAGGGCGCTCAAGGGCCACGAGGTGGACGTGGCGGCGCAGACCTTCAAGGCGGGCGACGAGCTCTACGGCGCCTTCCCCTGCCGCTCGGTCGACACGCTTTACGTGTTCGGCAGCAACGGCCGCGTCTACAACGTGGCGGTGGCCACGCTGCCGGGCGGGCGGGGCGACGGCCAGCCCATCACCTCGCTCATCGAGCTGGAGACGGGCACCCAGCCGGCGCACTACTTCGCCGGCGCCGGCGAGGCGACGCTGCTGCTCGCCAACACCGGCGGCTTCGGACTGCTGGCGCGCTGCGCCGACCTGGCCACGCGCCAGCGCGGGGGCAAGAGCTTCCTGGCCCTCGAGGACAAGGAGCACGTACTGCCGCCGGCCGCAGTGGCGGCGAACCATGGCCAGGTGGCCTGCCTGTCGCTGTCGGGCCGCCTGCTGGTCTATCCCCTGAGCGAGCTGAAGCTGCAGCCCAAGGGCGGCCGCGGCCTGACGCTGATGGACGTGGATGCGAAGGATCCTCTGCTCTCCGTCGCGACCTGCGGCGAGGCCTTGCGCGTGCTGGGCACCGGCCGCGGCGGCAAGGCCAAGGACGAACTGCTCAAGGGGGCGGCCCTGGCCGGCCACGTGGGCAAGCGGGCGCGCAAGGGCCACAAGGTGGAGGGCATCCTCAAGCCGATGCGGGTCGTCGCCGCCTGAGCGGCCACTTGCACCCGGCTGCACGAAAGCTTCAGTTCAACCCGGGCTTCCCCTCGGGCGGCCCGGGTCGACCACGGGAGTAGACTGGTCCGCATCCATAGGTGATCGGGGTGCGGCGTCTGCGGCGGTGATCCTGGCAGTAGCGGCCACTCCGGCAAAAGGAGACAGCGCCCGTGCTACCCACCAACGTGGCGGATCCGGCCTACTTCCACAAAGTCGTGGATTGCCAGTGGGCGTGTCCCGCCCACACGCCGGTTCCCGAATACATCCGGCTGATCGGTCAAGGGCGCTACGACGACGCCTACATGGTCAACTGGGTGTCGAACGTCTTCCCGGGCATCCTCGGGCGGACCTGCGACAGGCCCTGCGAGCCCGCATGCCGCAGAGGACGCGTCGAAGAACGCAACGCCGAGAAGCCGGAGCCGGTGGCCATCTGCCGGCTCAAGCGTGTCGCGGCCGACTTCAAGCGCAGCGAGGTGCGAGCCCGCATGCCGCGCGCTGAAGCGCGCAACGGCAAGCGCGTGGCGTGCGTGGGCGCCGGGCCGGCCTCGTTGACGGCGGCGCGCGACCTGGTCGCCCAGGGCTATTCCGTGACGGTGTTCGACGGCGACGCCAAGCCAGGCGGTTTCATGCGCACGCAGGTGCCGCGTTTTCGCCTGCCGGAGTCGGTGATCGACGAGGAGTGCGGCTACATCCTCGGCATGGGGGTGGAGTTCCGCAGCGGCCAGTACATCGGCTCGATGAAGGCGCTGCTGGCCGAAGGCTGGGACGCCATCTTCGTCGGCGCGGGTGCCCCGCGCGGGCGTGACCTGCAACTGCCCGGCCGCGAGGAGGCGAAGGAGCAGATCCACATCGGCATCGACTGGCTCTCGTCGGTGTCCTTCGGCCATGTGACCAGCGTGGCGCCGCGCGTCATCGTGCTGGGCGGCGGCAATACGGCGATGGACTGCTGCCGTTCGGCCCGCCGCCTCGGCGCGAGCGACGTGAAGGTGGTGGTACGCAGTGGCTTCGAGGAGATGAAGGCCTCGCCGTGGGAGAAGGAGGACGCGATGCACGAGGGCATCCCCATCCTGAACTACCACGTGCCGAAGGCCTTCGAGCTCGACGACAGCGGCCGGCTCGTCGGCATGCGCTTCGAGATCGTCCAGGCACGCCACGACGAGAAGGGCCGGCGCCAGCTGGTGCCCACCGGCCAGCCCGACGTGGTGCTGGGCTGCGACGAGGTGCTGATCGCCGTGGGCCAGGAAAACGCCTTCCCGTGGATAGAGCCCGACTGCGGCATCGCCTTCGACAAGTGGGGCCTGCCGGTGCTGGGGGAGCAGACGATGCAATCCACGCTGCCGCAGGTCTTCTTCGGTGGCGACGCGGCGTTCGGGCCCAAGAACATCATCACCGCGGTGGCGCACGGCCACGAGGCGGCGGTGTCGATCGACAAGTTCCTTCATGGCGAGCCGGTGGCAGAGCGCCCGCCACCGCACGTGAACCTGATGTCGCAGAAGATGGGCATCCACGAATGGAGCTACGACAACGCGGTGTCCAACGACCTGCGCTCCAAGGTGCCGTGGACCGAGGCCGAGAAGGCGCTGGCCAGCATCAAGGTCGAGGTGGAGCTCGGCTTCGACGCCGCGACCGCATTCAAGGAGGCGCAGCGTTGCCTGAACTGCGACGTGCAGACGGTGTTCACGCCCAAGCTGTGCATCGAGTGCGATTCGTGCGTGGACATCTGCCCGATGGACTGCATCACCTTCACGCCGGATGGTGAAGAGGCGGACCTGCGCGGTCGCTTGATGGCTCCGGCGCCGAACGCCGACCAGGCGCTCTACGTCGGCGCGCCGCTGAAGACCGGGCGGGTGATGGTCAAGGACGAGGACGTCTGCCTGCACTGCGGGCTGTGCGCCGAGCGCTGTCCGACCGGTGCCTGGGACATGCAGAAGTTCCTGCTGCTGACGACGCAGGCCGGCCCGGCCTGCCGCAGCCACGGTGGCCGACAGGTGGGGGTGCACGCCAAATGACTCAGCGTCTGGAAGCCGTCAACGACTTCGTCGTCAAGTTCGCCAACGTCAATGGCTCGGGCTCCGCATCGGCCAACGAGCTGTTCGCCAAGGCCATCCTGCGCATGGGCGTGCCGGTGAGCCCGCGCAACATCTTCCCGAGCAACATCCAGGGCCTGCCCACCTGGTACGAGGTGCGCGTGAGCGAGGCGGGCTGGCTGGGCCGGCGCGGCGGCGTGGACATGATGGTCGCGATGAACCCGCAGACCTGGACGCAGGACGTGGGCGAGGTCTCGCCGGGCGGCTACCTGTTCTACGACAGCACGCGGCCGCTGCCGCCCGACGCCTTCCGTCCTGACATCAACGTCATCGGGATGCCGGTGACGGCCATCTGCAATGCCACGTATGAAGATCCGCGGCAGAGGACGCTGTTCAAGAACATCATGGTGCTGGGGGCGCTGTCCGGCCTGATGGACATCGACGCGTCGGTGATCGAGAAGCTCTTTTCCGAGCAGTACCGGGGCAAGGAGCGGCTGCTGGAGTCCAACGTGCGCGCCCTGCATGCCGGGCGAGAGTTCGCGAGGGATCACCTCGGGCCGCCGCGCGGGCCGGGTCTGGGCCTGCGCGTGCGCCGCGCCGAGGCGGTGGGCGAGCAGATCTTCATCGAGGGCAACAGTGCGACCGCGCTGGGCTGCGTCTACGGCGGCGCCACCGTCTGCGCCTGGTACCCGATCACGCCCTCGTCCTCCGTGGCCGAAGCTTTCCAGAAGTACTGCGAGAAGTACCGCGTCGATGCCACCACCGGCGAACGTCGCTACGCCATCGTGCAGGCCGAGGACGAGATCGCCTCGATCGGCATGGTGACTGGGGCCGGCTGGAACGGCGCACGGGCGTTCACCGCCACCTCCGGGCCGGGCGTGTCGCTGATGACCGAGTTCATCGGCCTGGCGTACTTTGCCGAGATCCCGGTCACGATCATCAACGTGCAGCGGGGCGGGCCCTCCACCGGCATGCCCACCCGCACGCAGCAGGCCGACATCCTGTCCTGTGCCTACGCTTCGCACGGCGACACGAAGCACGTGCTGTTGCTGCCGCAGGACCCGGCCGAGTGCTTCGAGTTCGCCGCGGCTTCTCTCGACCTGGCGGACCGGCTGCAGACGCCGGTCTTCCTGATGACCGATCTCGACATCGGCATGAACCAGCGCCTGTGCCAGCCGCTGGCCTGGGACGATGAGCGGCGCTATGACCGCGGCAAGGTGATGACCGCGGACGAGCTGGCGGCCGGAAAGGAGTTCGCGCGCTACAAGGACGTGGATGGCGACGGCATCCCGTGGCGCACCTTGCCCGGGACGCATGCCTCGCTGGGGGCGTACTTCACACGCGGCACCACGCGAGATCCCCAGGCCCGCTACTCCGAGTCCGGCCCGGACTACCTCTACAACGTGCACCGGCTGCTGAAGAAGTTCGCCACCGCGGCGACGCTGGTGCCGGCACCGTTGCTCAAGCCGGCGGCGCAGAAGACCCGACTCGGAGTGCTGTACTTCGGTTCGACGGCACCCGCGATGGACGAGGCTCTGCACACGCTGGCGGGCCAGCACATCCACCTGGACGCCATGCGCCTGCGGGCCTTTCCGTTCCCGGCGAGCGTTGCCGAGTTCATCGCCGCGCACGAACAGGTCTTCGTGGTCGAGCAGAACCGCGACGGGCAGATGCGCCGCCTGCTGGTCGACGAGCTGGAGATCGACCCCAAGCGCCTGCCGGCCATCCTGCACTACGACGGCACGCCCATCACCGCGCGCTTCATCACCCAGGCCATCACCGAGCGGGTGCTCGCCCTGGCCCTGAGGCCGCAAGGAGCCCAGGCATGACCTACCTCGCCAAGCCCCGCCTGCACCACCCTTCGCTGGAGCGCAACCGCGTCGGCTACACCCGGCGCGACTACGAGGGCAAGGTGTCGACGCTGTGCGCCGGCTGCGGCCACGATTCCATCTCGGCCGCCATCATCCAGGCGGCGTGGGAGCTGGACATCGAGCCGCATCGCGTGGCCAAGCTCTCGGGCATCGGCTGTTCGAGCAAGACGCCGGACTACTTCCTCGGCGCGAGTCACGGCTTCAACACCGTGCACGGACGCATGCCGAGCGTGCTGACGGGCGCCAACCTCGCCAATCGCGAGCTGCTTTACCTCGGCGTCTCGGGCGACGGCGACTCGGCCTCGATCGGCCTGGGCCAGTTCGCCCATTCGATGCGCCGTGGCGTGCGCATGGTCTACATCGTCGAGAACAACGGCGTCTACGGCCTCACCAAGGGCCAGTTCTCGGCCACTGCGGATCGGGGCTCGACCTCCAAGAAGGGCGTGCCCAACCCGGACGCACCGGTCGACATGGTCGCCATGGCGATGCAACTCGGCGCCACCTACGTGGCCCGCAGCTTCTCGGGCGACAAGGCGCAGATGGTGCCGCTGATCAAGGGCGCCATCGCCCATGGCGGCGCCGCCTTCATCGACATCGTCAGCCCCTGCGTGACCTTCAACAACCACGCCGGCAGCACCCGCAGCTACGACTACGTGCGTCAGCACAACGAGGCGGTGAGCCGCATCGATTTCATCGACCCGGCGCCCGAGCGCATCGCCGAACCCGCGCCGGGCGAGGCCATCGACCTGCCGCAACCGGACGGCAGCATCCTGCGCCTGCGCAAGCTGCACGCTGACTACGACCCGACCGACCGAGTCGGGGCCATGGAGCATCTGCTGGCGCTGCAGGAGCGGGGCGAGATCGTTTCAGGCCTGCTCTACGTCGACCCGATGGCCCGCGACCTGCACCAGGCCCTGCGGACCTCCACGCGGCCGCTGAACGCACTGAATGAGCTCGACCTTTGCCCGGGCTCGACCGCGCTGGCAAAACTCAACGCCTCTTTGCGCTGAGCTCGCGAGTGCCGCTCTTCAAGGAGCGGCGATGGGGGTGGACTGCCCGGCCACGCACATCCAGCGTCCTTCGCGCCGGATGAAGACGTGCGAGAAGCGCGACACCGTCGCCAGTTCGCCCGTCGGCGTCCGGCCAGTGAGCCGGCCGAAGAAGACGGCCGTGTCGCCGTGCAGCTGGATCCGGATCTCGTCGGTCTCGAACTTCAGCGCCGACCCGCCCTGGTCGAACAGGCGGAACAAGGCGGTTCGATCGATCAGCTGGCCGTTGCCGGCCACTGCCATGAACTCGGGGGCGTAGATCCGGCCGAGGCTGGCGTGGTCCTTGATCCTGATCGCTTCGCGCCGCTGGTCCTCCAGGGCGATCAGCTCTTCTTCGGCGGTGGCGGCCCGTGCGGGCTGGGCCGCCGACAGCGCGGCGAGCAGGGTGATAAGGCCCGACGCGGCGTGCCGGCCTGCGATGAAGGCGGCCATGAAGGGCGCGAAGTCTCAGCGTTGGGAGGACGACGATGCCGACGAGGCCGGCAGCCCCACCTTGTTGGCCGCCTTCTCGATCGCATGGCCGGCGACCGAGGCGCCGTGCTCGACGGCGCTGGCGGCCCTGGACACGCCGCGGCCCACCGCGCTGGCCGCCTTGGTGGCGCCTCGCTCGACGGCACTCGCCGTCGCCTCCGCGCCGTGCTTGACGGCGCTGCCGACCCGCTGCGGCACCGAGGAGGACGCGGGCGCGGGAGCGGCGGCCTGCTGCGCCGCCGCCGGCAGGGCCGCCGACACCGCCGCGGCGAACAGCGCCGCTAAAACTCTGTCTTGCATTGAGCAACCTCTCGAAGAATGGTGACCTTCTCGGGCATCTCCGCCCCATCGTCGCAACGGGTCAAGGTCTGCGTGTCGGTGAAATCAAGGACCACCCGGTCGTTTTCGACGGACACCAGCATCTCGTCGTCGAGCTCGAGGTGGCGCTTCTTGGAGGCCTTGGAAAAGACGATGCGGACCGCCTGCCCGTCGTCTCGCCAGGCATCGACGCCCGAGCGGGTGGTGGTCATGATGCACCGGCGTTCGGGCTTGCCCTTGACGCCGCAGACGGTGTTCTCGAAGGTCAGCTCCTGGACCTTCCCTTCGAGCAGCTTGACCGTGGCCGTGCCGTTCTCGCAACGGCTGAATGCCTTGTAGGTACACGAATAGGAGGCGGGGGCTTCCGCACGGGCGACGGCAATGGGAGCGGCGCAGAGGGCGCCCAGCAGGGGCAGGAGGGAAGTTCTGTTGGTCATGGAACAACGGTTCGGTCGCTCACCGAAACTGCTTGCCAGGGAGCTCAAAAGATACGTGATTGCCGGGCCCCGCGCCAGCGGGGTGCCCGCCGTATCCCCAAGGTCAAGCGGCCGGATGCTCATCGTCCTTCAGCGCATGGACCATCGTGTACTTGACGTTGCCCGCCGGGAAGCCATGCAAGGCCAGCCGCACTTCGTAGCCGAGGGAGCGGTAGAGCGAAGGCGCCTGGAAGCTGAAAGTCTCGAGGTACGCCGTCCTGCAGCCGCGTGCTCGCGCCGCGGCCTCGAAGCGGCGGATCAGCTCGGCGCCCAGGCCCTGCCGGCGATGTTCCGGCACCACCCACAGCTGTTGCAGCTCGCAGCACAGGCCCCACGTCCGACCGACAGCGCCGCCGAGCACGGTGCCATCGGGCGAGCGGGCAAAGCAGGCCAGCGGCCGGACCTCATGCAGCGGAGCTGCGGCATCGTTCGCCTGGCCCAGGCCCTTGTCCACCGCCTCGGCCTCCTCGCGAGGCAGCTCGTCGTGCAGGCTGAAGTTCACTCCCTCCGCCGGCGCCGGGGGCGCGGCGCGATGCCGGTCACGTCCCTTGCCGCGCATACAGCACCATCTGGGTACACCGGAACAGGGCGATGGTCTTGCCCGTCTCGCGGTGGGTGACCGTGGCATCCCACACCTGGGTCGTCTTGCCCAGGTGGACCGCCTTGGCGACGCAGTCCACTGTCCCTTCGAGGGCGGTGCCGAGGTGGTTCGACTTGAGCTCGAGGGTGGTGAAGCCGGACGCCTGCGGCGGCAGGTGGGCCACGCAGCCATAGCCCGACGCGGTGTCGGCCAGCGTCACGACGCTGCCGGCATGCAGGAAGCCATTGGGGGCCATCAGCTGAGGTCGTACCGGCAACTCGGCCCGAAGCTCGCCGCTGCCCACGTAGGTGACCACGATGCCCAGGTGACCCGGCAGGTGGCCGATGCTGCGCTCGTTGAATTGTTCGGCGGTGATCATCCGAATAGAACCCCCACGGCTTGAGCGGCGCTGTGCATCACAAGGATCTCCACTCGTCCAGACAATGGGCCGCCAGTGCGGTCACCCAACGACCGCCTGTCGGAGCGAAGGCCAGACCGAAACGCGGGCTGACGATGAAGCCGCCCCGCTCGAACATCGATGGGTCGTGGGAGCGGATGAACGGCTCGATCGCCCCGAAGGGTATCGCCAATGGCCCCAGGTGCAACACCTCGACCCGGGTGGTCACTTCTTCCAGTCGCCCGGAGCGCTGGAAGCGGAAGACCGTGTCGCCATAGTCGAACTCCTCGAGCTCCACGGCGTTCCGGGCCTGGCGCAGCGGCACGCCGAAAGCGCGGACGAGCTCTTCCGGCGAGACTGCGAAGGACGTCCCGTCGACGCTGACGAACGGGTCGATTCTCATCGTTCATCAACGGGTCGCCAGCCTTCAGGCGCTGCGCCTGGCGAGAAGCGCCCACAGGCCCGCGGCCGACATCAGCGAGCCGCCCGCCAGGTTGAAACCCCGCTGGGCCCGTGGCGACGCAAGAAAGCCGCGCGCGGCACCGGCAAAGACCGCATACAGCGTCGCGTTGAGCGTGGCCATGACCACGAACGTGATCGCGAGGGTCCACAACTGCGGGGCCACCTCCGCGCCGGGCCGGATGAACTGCGGCAGGAAGGCGACGAAGAACACGATGCCCTTGGGATTCAGCGCCGTGACCAGATAGGTGTTCGCGAACAGCCTCCATCTCGAGGTCGCGACCGCGGGCGCCGGCAATTCGCCAGCCGAGACGCCGGCGCGCAACAGCCTGGCGCCCATGAAGAGCAGGTACAGGCCGCCGATGCACTTGACCACTGTGAACCAGAACGCCGAAGCGGACAGCAGCGTGCCGAGTCCCAGCAACGAGACGACCAGGGCGGTGGAGTCGCCCAGTGCCACCGCGGCCACCAACGGCAGATTGGCGCGCCGTCCGTGAGCCATGGAATAGCTCATGACGGCCAGGATGGTCGGGCCCGGGATGATCAGCAAGACCGCCGAAGCGGCCACGAAGGCGAGCCAGAGTTCGAGGGACAAGAAGGTCTCCTTGGTTTCAGGGACTACCAGGCCGAAGGTCGTTGCGTGGCGTGTCGGCGAGCCCGTCGGCGACTGCGGGGACCACGGCGTACACAAGGTAGTCCTGCGGCCTCCCGCGGACCATGCGGAAGTTGCGCAGCCGGCCTTCGAAGGAAGACCCGCTCTTTTGCAACACGCGCTGCGAGGCGGAGTTCGATTCCAGCGCCGTGGCCTGAAGACGAACCCACGCTCTCTGCGCGAAGCCCCAGTCCACCGCCGCCTGGCACAGCGATGTCGCCAGACCCCGGCCCCACCAGTCGGGCCGCACGCCGTAGGTCAGTTCGGCGGTGCGGTTGAGAACGGAGATGGTGTGGAATCCGACCGAGGCGACCATTTGCCGCGAAACCTCTTCACGCACCACGAAGTAGACCGGCGCTGCCGGGTCGGGCGAGGCAGAGCGGGCTATGAGCGCCAGCAGGTCCTCCGCCGACGTCACCGTCGAACTGGTATGGCGCTTGAACTCCGGCAGCACTTCGAACTTGCTCCACTCCTCGGCATCAGAGGGCACGGCGGGCGAAAGAACGTAGCCGCGCACTCGGGGAACCGAGGCGTTGCGCTCGGCTGGTTCGACAGGCTGGTGGCGCGTTTGCGGGCTGACGGCAAGTCGACCCGCGATGGGGTTCACCATGAAATGAATTGCTGATAGATGCGAGCAATCAGCGCAGAAGGCTGCGCTTCCAGTACCACGACAAGCCAAGGCTCGCCGAGCCGCAATGCTACGGGATAGGCCACGAGGGGACGGAGCCGCTGCGTATCCATCCATTGCAAGGGGCCTGGGGCGCGAACTCTCGTCGCCGTCGCCAGGATCAGGGATCTGGGGGTGCTGGACGAAGAGTTCGACCGGCCCTGGCCGAACTACAAGAGGGGGGACTCGGCGACGAAGATCATCCTCGCGCAGCTCCAGCCAGGCCCTTCAGGGCGACCTGAAGGATCTGTCATCGCGCCGGGTCGCCTTGGGGATGCCGTGCGGCGCGCAGGACCTCGGCCACGAACTCGGACTTGGCCAGGGAGTAGGCCTCCATCGATCGAGGCGTGCCGATGTCGTGTCTGCCGGCGAGTTCGCGCTTGAGCGCCTCGTACCGTGCGGCCATCTGCGGATGCGCGCGCAGATGGTCACGAAAGGCCAGGTGCTTCCACTCCTGCTCCCCCGCGGCCTCGCACAGGTGGACATGGTGCGTGCCAGGCCACTCGGCCGGCTTGTGGAAGAAGGGATACACCAGATCGAAGTCGCCCAGCGCGACGTGACGGTATCCAAGCCCAGCCAGGACAGGCACGTAGCGGCCAAAGGGCGCCAGCGAAGAGACCGAGACTTGGATATCGATCACCGGCTTGGCGGCCAGGCCGGGCACCGCAGTGGATCCGACATGCTCGATCTGCAGCGCCAAGGAACCGAAGGCGGCGCGCAGCCGCAGTGACTCTGTCTCGAAGAGGGCTGGCCAACCGGGGTCGTACGCTTGCAAGACCACCATCTTCTGATCCACGTCGCTGCTGAATGACGCGCCGCGAAGTCCGATCGCTGAGCCAGCGGCGCAGCCTATTTTGTTTTCAGCTTCCCTTTGGGCAGCACCGCCGTCGTGGGAGGAATCGGTCGGGTGGAAGTCGCTGATGACTCCTTCGGGGGACTGGTGTCCTTCTTGGGCTTCTTTGCCATCTTGTTGCTGCGCTGTTCACCTTTGGGCATGCCGAACTCCTCATGGATCGGCTCAATGTAACTCAGCCCGTGGAAGGTCAGGGGCCGACGCGCAGAACCCCGGCGCTCGACGGCCGCAAGCCGCAAGCTGCATAGAAGCGATGCAACGCCGGCTCATAGTCGACGTGCACCCAAGTCACGCCCGCATCCGACGCTTGCTGGATGGCTTGGCGAACAAGTGCTCGGCCGACACCTTGGTTCCGATGGTGCGAGTGAACACAAGTGTCAAGAATGAACGCATGCCGACCCCCGTCGGTCGCGACGTTGACAAACCCGATCAAGTGGCCATCCGCATACGCGCAGACGTGCAGCAGGCTTCTGGACAGCACCGCCTGAAATGACCGTTCGACGTGACCTTCCCAGGCGTCGGCAAACAACCGGTTGAGCGCCACGTCGGACACAGGCTCGGACACTCGAAGTTCCACAGGTTCCAAAGGGCGGCTCGTGTTCACGTGTTCAAGGCAAGGGCCTGGTTGCGCGCTGGTGCGAGTCAGTCCTCTTCGAGGCAAGTGACGACCCGCGGAACGCGAAACGCCAGTGGACTACAAGGTCCTCATGACGCCAAGGCCTGGACGAGGTTCGCGGCCTTCACTGCGGAAGCTGCGAAGGAACTTGCCGGCCGCGAGCCTTGAGGGCCTGAGAGATGCGCTCGTTCAAGGCAGCGAACTCGGCGAGAAGCTTGCTGCACTGGATCTCCGGCGCCTCGCAGAGGCTCGCGGTCTCCACGGACACCGAGCCCGTGGGGGAGTGCTTGATGGTGCGGCGGACGACAGCCGGGTAGGCGTAGTGGCCGACAGGCGTGAAGGACCACTGCGCGGCTCTCGCAGGCTCGTTGACAACGGTCCATCCATCGGCGTGAGTGACGATCACGCCGTCTCCGTCCCGTGCCTCGAGTTCCTTGAGAGCGCTGGCGACTGAGGTGAAGCCGATCGGCTCCACTGGCGGCACGGCTGTTTCCGCCATCGCAGAGGCTGCAACCAAGACCGTCAGGACGATTGGGATCGAACGCATGCCGCCAGTGTATGGGGTTGAGGGACCCGGCACGACGAACGGTTTGTGCGCCAGTGGGCAACCTCCGCCGGCAGTGAACCAACTCCACATGCCATCGTCGACTCACCACGAATCGAAGGCAACTTGTCCCTCGGAACTCAACGCGAGGTGGAGCTGATCCATTGCCTGGCGGCTTCGACCGAATCAAAGATCTCGTAGGGCGCGCTGGTGAAGCCGTAACCCTTCAGGTCGTTTATCGCGGCAATGATGTCCGGTCTGGTGGCGACGGCGGCGATCGCGATTCGCGGGTTTGTCCGCAGCGGGCCTATGTGGAGCGCAGCCATCTCGGCGGTGGCGCCATCCGTGATCTCGTAGCGCTCGACAGCGAGATAGTCCGTGATCGCATAGCGAAGATCGTCGAACCGATGGTCACCGCAGATCTCATCGAAGGATGCACGGCGCTGTGCGATCGATACGTCGCCAAAATACCGCCGGTAGACGCCCGACAGTTCCCAGGTCAGCTTGTACGGCATGGAGAGCCTCACGGGGCACTAGATTCCATTGTGCACCTGCCGAACAGGCGCTGCCTGTCGACGCGGACGCTCGACGCGTGAGACGACTGTGGCTCATCGCAAAGGGGGCCTCATCGGCATGCCCTTAGAAGAACCAGACGGTCTTGATAAGACCATCGACAACCTCGTAGACAGCCACAGCCGAATGAGTCGAGGTGGCCGGGCCCACAACTCCTGTGATGCAGAGGGGCTGGGCACCATATTCGGCGTGATGGTGGTGAAGACCGTTCAGCGGCGTAGAAGGAGGATGGCATTGTCGAGCGCGAGCGGCCTAACGTTCGACGGAAGGGCGGCCGCAAGTGGGCGACCTTTGTGATCGTCCCCCCTGACGGAGGGGTTAACCATCGCGCGGCTAGAGACCGCGCAAATCCGTGGCCAACGAGACTTCGAACGGAAGGTTGCCGGCAAGCTTTGGATACTCCGCCTCGAATCGGGATTGCGCAATGCGTGAACGGTCTTTGACTGCCAACTTGTAGGTCTTGTAGCGCCAATCGATCTGGAGATCGAGATCGCCGACATAGCAGGCCTTGCCGGCCTCGATCTTGAACGGCAGCTTGCCCCGGAACTCAGAGGAATAGGTTCCTAGATAGATGCCCCGCCATGTGTATGTCGCGGCCGGCAGCGCGATGGCCCGGAAGTTCTCCCCCGGCGACAGAGGAAGAATGGCCGAGGCCACGGTGAGGTTGGTGACATCTATCAAAGTGATCGAGACATCGGGCCGTTGACTCATGCCTGGGCTCGCATCCGAGAGGAGAGCGCGAGTGACAAGCAACCCATGCCCGGCCGGGAGAGTGGCGTCCGGGTCAATATTGGGCAGCTTCAGCGCGCTGGCGCAGCCGAAGGCGGTAAGGCAGAGTGGTGCGGAGAGGACGGTGCGGCGTTGCATTCTTCGATGGCTAACGTTCGACGTAAGGGACGTCTTGCGCCCTGGTGCAAGACGGGCGGTTTCAAAGTTCAAGTGCAACGCCGGCGATGTGGATTGACTTGAGGTCATTGAAGACCTCAGCGGGCGTTCGGAATCTCATGATCTTACGCGGCCGGGTGTTCAGAGACTGCTCGATTGAGGGCCACTGCTGGGGATCGCCCAAAGCGCGGCGTATTCGGCGTCACTTGTTGCGAAGGCGAATGTCGTCTGGACACCCACGATTCCAGTCTTCCCGTACCGTAGCGAAAAGGTATCAAGCTGAGTCGACTCGGCATGGCACGGGCCGGCGAACAAGAGCATGAAGCCGAGCGCCACACTCTTCAAGGTGCCTGGGGCTCGACGTAAGGGGGCGGCCCGCTTGCGGGGCGTCCCTTTGACGGAGAGTTTGGCCGTGCAAGGTGAACACGTTCCTAAGCATTGAAGGACACCACCAAGATGGGCGGCTCTCCAATCTCGATACGTCGCCAATTGACGAATGCCGCACACTCAACGAACGCTTGGTACTGCTCAGGGCACCTGACCTTGAAGTCAGCCGCGTCCTCCAGAGAGACGCAAACGAGTTCGCCAGTTTGAACCTGAACTGCGCTGAACTCTTCGTCCAGGTTCGTCATGCAATCGATCCAGGCGTTCATGTTCCTGCCAAAGAGCTGAGGAAAGCCAAACGCGTTGGCGAAGCTGTCGTAGAACGACGCCCAGTCTGCGATTTTGGAAGCATCGATACGAACGGTCTTCATGATCGAAGTCGGAGAACGGCTAGCATTCGACGTCAGGGGCGGCCCGCTTGCGGGACCGCCCCTTGACGGAGAGGTCAGGCTTTGGCCGTGCTCCGACTCCGGACGGCCATTCGGGACAGTTTGCCAAATGGTTTGAACTGGAAGAGAGCGAGCGCCTCACCGCGTACTTGCCCTGTGAAGCAATGTGATGATGTAGGCGCAGAGCATGACTCCTACGAAACACAGAACGGTGTTCGCGGCTAAGGCGCCGATGTGGAGCGCGTCTTCGCCGATAGAGAGCCGGTGCTCTACGGATACGCCTGGCTGATCGAACAGGAATGCAACCGGGAAGCCTCCCTTCAGCATGGGTTCGAGACACGGATCGTTGGATGAAGGTCCGCACAGATTTCCGTACACCGCCGTTTCGGGGCCAGTACGCTGAACAAAGACCGACATCACCGACAGCGAAACTGCGAGAGTGGCCAATAGGAGAAGTTGCCTGGACTTTCTCAAGGGGCGCTCCGCTTCGTCATCCGACGCCTTGCGTTCGAGGTAAGGGGCGGCCCCGCTTGCGGGACGTCCCCTTGAAGGAGGGGTTAGGCGGTTTGCCAATCTGTTGGGCGGTGCACTTCAATGAAGCTGCCAGTTGAACTCTCGAACTGCCTTTGCCGGACCATAACCGGAGGCCGCGGGAAATCGGCATTGCTGAACGGCCTTGACTGCTGCCTGATCAAGCAAATCATGAAATCGAGACTGACCACTCTTGCGAAGAATGGTCGTCTCGGTGACAGTGCCAAGGGAACTTACTGTCATCAAAACTCTTGTAACTCCCATGGCTTCAGTTCTTCTGGCCTCTATAGGGTACTCGGGCATTGGGCATTCGGCCGAACTGGCGTCAATCGGACGTGGAGGCAGGGCCTCAGGCGTGGCACATGCAGCCATGACCAAAACGATGATTGCTAGTAAGGCTTGAGTTTGAGCTTCGTATCGCATTTGAGACAGCAGGCCCCCAGGCCGACTCAAGGTTGAAGTGCAACGCCGGCGATGTCGTTGGATTTGAGCTGAGAGAAGACTTCGTGCGGGGTGCGGAAGCCGAGGATTCTTGCGAGGGGTGTTGTTGAGGATGAGCTTGAGACTGCGCAGATCTTTGTCGGTCAGTGGCGACAGGTCAAGGCCCTTGGGCCATGAAGGATGAAACTCGGAATCCCCACCTGCTTGATCAGCGCTGATCCTCAGCCGCTGGCTCATGCGGTGGGCTGGTGGAATGTGAGGATGGGTTGGCAAGAGCAGTCTGGGGCGCAAGGGCAAGGTGCCGTTGTTGGCGGCAGTATCGGCGACGCCCCAGGGCAAGCCGGAGCGGATATGCCTGTCGCAGCAGCCCGCGACGGGCGAAGACGTTCTGCCTGAACTGCCTGCAACCTGGCAGCCTGGTGGTCTCGGACGGGGCGCCAAACTTCAACTACACGGCATGGAACCAGCTGGCGGTGCAACTGGCCATCGTGACCGGCGGCGGCAAGCAAGCCTGCGAGATCGCCGAACTCAAGGCGACCAACACGGTTCTGGGCAACTTGAAGACGGCCATCTCGGGTACGTACCATGCCTTCAGTTTCTACAAGTACGCCGAGCGCTACTGGGCTGAATATCAATACCGATTCAACCGGCGATTCGATCTCAAGGCCATGATGCACAGCCTCATTCGGGCCGCCGTAGCCTGCAAACCCGCGCCGCTTCCTTCGCTTCGCATGGCTGAGGATCAGCGCTCATCAGGTGTGCATGGGATGGCTAACGTTCGAGGCGAGGGGCAGCTTGCGGCTTGCCGCAAGACGTCCCCTCGACTGAAGAGTTAGGCGTCACTTCGGTGCCTGCGACGAAAGAACACCAAGCGCCAAGCCGGGCCGAACACGAACCAAACGGCGACTAAACCGAATGCAATACTGAACCACTCGTAAAGCTCCTGCGTGATTGCCTTATTGTCGACAAAGGAGATCAGGGCGCTGAAGAGCGCGACCGTGATGACCGCGGCCACGATGCAGCGTAGCCACAGTGACAACTCATACTGAACTGCAGGCCAGCCGCTGGTGGGAATGGTGGCAGGCGGTGGACCACCTGCAAACCGGTAAGCGAACCGTTGATCAGCCCACCTGACGACAACACTGGAGAAGGCTACAGTGAAACCCACGTAGGCTGTTGCTAAGCCGTGGGCGAATGTGGCTGGCGTACCTGCCCGTAGATCCAGCGCTGTGGATACGAGCAGTAGCATGACCACCACGGGCAGCGCAAACAGCAACGCTCGGCTGAGGTGGTCGCGCTGCAGCAAGTAGCGAGCGGCAAGTGCGAGCACTAGCAGCAGCCAGAAGGCCACCTCGCAACCAACGATCAACCAGTAGAGGTAAGCGGGTTGGTTTGACACTCAGGGCGCTGTCTCGGGTTGACTTGTGACGCCTAACGTTCGACGTAAGGGGCGGCCCGCTTGCGGGACGTCGCCTTGACGGAGGGGTTAGGCATCAGCTTCCTAGTTGCCTTCGATTGGAACGGGCGCGTCCGCACGAAGATTTCCTTGAAAGAAGAAGGGGCCAATGTCACGGTAGGTAAGTACGTAGCCTTGCGGCATTGCTCTCGTATCGAAGTTGACAACGCGAGGTTCTTTGAGAGTTGTCACGATCTGATAGACCCTTCCCTGATCGACCGTCACTTCATAAGAGTGATTGCCGATCAAGTTTCCGAATCTGGTTTCAAGCGACAGCTGGTGCTTTCCGGGAAGCAGGTACGCAACAGAAGGACAGCTGGTCATGAATCCCATGCGACGGTAGGATTTTCCATCGACCTCGCAGATCAGCGTGAAGTACGTCTGGAGGCCGGAATGAGCGACAAACACCGCTGCGACGTTATCTCTGGATTTCGGCGGGCCCTCATATGCGTGGCTCCGAAGTAAGCCCTCTGGTCCGGTGACGCATCCAGATAGTCCGGAGGCGAGGGCTGCGAGAAGCGAGAGTTTGATGCGAAGCAAGACGCGTCCTTTGTTTTGAACTGAGATAGTGATCAGACGAGGCGGGATGCCTAACGTTTTGACATGAGGGGCGGCCGCAAGTGGGCGAAGCCCGCTTGTGGACGTCCCCTCGATCGAAGGGTTAGCCGCCGGTCTCTACGGGCTAGCGAACAAGCACGAAGCCATTCTCTTCGCACCATTCGCGAAGCGCACTTTCGACGGCTTTCCCTTCGTACACGTGCCAGGCATCGAGGACGCCTGCGCTCGCAAGCAGCGACTTGAACTTTGCATAGGCGCCTCGCTTGCGAAAGAACTTGTGAACGGCCTCTCGCGAGCGAGGAAGATGCTCCTCGACAAAACGAAAGGCAAGCGAACGACCAAGATCAAACTCATTCTTATGCGGAACGGCGATGTAGAGCGTTCCATCTTCGATGTCTTCCGGAAGTTCCTCATCAACTCCCTCTCCGCACCAGTGAACCGTGCCTGTGCTTCGGCTGATGTATGCCCGGCAGTCCATTCCGAGGCCTTCACCGCCGCTGACCCATTCGTATGCAGCGAACAGTTCATTGAAGTCGACAGGGACGCTCATTGCCAGATGGCAGCTAACGTTCGACGTAAGGGGCCTGCCGCCGGCAGGTCCCCTTGAAAAATGCCAGCGAAAAAACAAAGCTGGCCTGGCAGAATGAATACTGTCTTGGTAAAGGCGACTGGCTGCATATTACGAAGGGCTATCACCCACGCGGCGACCAAGCTTTCTACAAGTTCAAGTGCCTCCATTGCGAGGCGGTCCTGTTGGGGTGGGACTGCTCGTGAACCAGAGGGCTAACCCCTCCGTCATTTCTCCACTCTCGTTCCACTTGATCATGTCGACGCCGTTAATGCTGATGCCATCGATCTCGAGTTCGAATTCAAGGATTGCATCGCGATCGGCCCGCAGCTCTCGGACGTAGTGAAATGATTCGTTACCGAAGACCTTGAACGCGGCGGCTAGGTACAAAATTTGTGACTGCCTTGCCGACCTGGGGCTTGTGAACAACCGGCGAATAGAACACGGCATCGTTTGCCAACAAACCATCAAGCCCCTGCACATCGTGCTGCTTGAGGAGTCTATGCCAGGTCGCGATAGGATCGGATTGCATGTGTTGCCTTTAGATCGGAGAACCGAGGCTCGTCGACACTTAACGTTCGACGTAGGGGGAGACTCGCTTGCGGGACGTCCCCTTGACGGAGGGGTTAGGCGGCACCGTCTTTGGCGAAGAACTCAACATGGCCACCCTTCTGGACATAGTAGATGGACCTCGACACGAACGTGATGACTTCACCACCTTCAGTTCGGCCGGCGGTATAGACGAGAAAGAGAGAGCTGGCGTTCTGCCACACAACACGATATGGCATGACAAACTTTGAATCCTCGTACGCGTGATACCACCGGGCGTGGGTGAAGCGATTGACGGCCTTGCCCAACTCGTTCTCGACGAAGGATCTCCTACTCCCGTCAGCCGGCCTTGGGGCTCCCCTATTCCATCTTCGGATTGTTCTTTCCTTATCCGATCGCCAAGTACCTATCAGCCAGGAGGATGGCTGGAGACGCTTTGGGATGGGCTTAACGGGACGAAGTATCACGATGATTCGGGGGCCTTGTGACGCCTAACGTTCGACGTAAGTGGCTGGCCGCAGGCCAGTCCCCTTGACGGAGGGGTTAGGGCGCACCCTTGGCCTACGCGTGGACAGTGAAGTGGGATCGCCAAGAGCGACATTGAGCGCTACGGCCTCTTGGACCAATCTGACCACTGTGGACCGCTCAAGCGGCGTTTTCTCAACCAGCTCGAGCGTTGCCATCTCGTGCTTGCCACCAGGCTTGAGCCTTGGCTCAATGTGACGCATCCGTTGGCCTCGCCAGAACCCGAAAAGCACTCGCTTTGGCTCCGAACGAATGACCAGGACGGGGCCATTGGAATGAAAGACGAGATTGCCCCACTTGACGGACTCTTGAAGGGGTGCTGCCTCAAAGACCGCGGAGCGCAAAGCCGCAACATAGAGGCGATGCCAACCGCTGAGAGCGGCGAGGTAGGCCTCTGGGTTGGCTGCCGGCGGTGATTTCTGCATCGACCTGGCCTCTTGCGGCTACGGGCTTGGTGCGCCCTAACGTTCGACGTAAGGGGCGGCCTGCGGCTTGCCGCAGGACGTCTAGGTGAGAGCGTGGACCAGCCGAGGCCGAAGCCTGGAGCAGGTAGAGAAGCCGCCGCTCCTAGAACGATTGCAAGACACTCTTTGTCTCTAGACAATCCCAGCACAAGAACACATAGATCATGCCGCAGTCGCCAATGCAGTGACTGTCACCTAAAGAGTCAAGTTGCCCATAGAAGCTCATCGGCTGGCCGCAGCTGCAACTCGGGACCTGGGCATCTTGTATCCAACTCGGCTCTCCTCCGATTCGGTGACGCTGCCCAATGAGCTTACCCGCCCACTTAAAGCCGACAGCTGCCTCCGCCTCGGGGGTTTCCGGGGTTGGCACCAATGGCACTGGCGGAAGTCTCACTTGAGGCACCTAACGTTCGACGTAAGGGGCGGCCCGCTTGCGGGACGTCCCCTTGACGGAGGGGGTAGGCTGGCCCGGCTGAGCAACGAGATGCTCGGAACGCGACGCCGCCAGCGCCGAAAGCGCTTGGCTTTGTGCAACTGAGGCACGACGCTGGCGTGTGGAGACTTCAGGCATTCAGTATCTCAAGTTGGGCAACCCGGAGATGCAATTTTCTCCCATCGGCTGGCCAGACGCGACGACTTTGACCAGGCAGTGACCCTCACAAAGTACCGCGCCGCGGGAACTTGCCGCAGCTGGCTACTTCAGAACAAGCCACCAGTACTCTCGGCAGGCCGCTGGGGCTTCAACCCTGTGACCGCGTTGGCACGAAGACGGCTGGAACCGCCACGGTCCGCGCGCTGGCCGCCGAAGGACGGACAGCCCACGCCGACGCCGAAGTGCTAAACGCACTCGAGAACGAAGCATTTGGCATTGATCGCCTGAGAAGCTATTGCACGCCCTGCGCCAGGCTGGCTGTTTCCCGCCACCCGGGGCCTAACGTTCGAGCTAAGGGGCGGACGCCGGCTTGCCGGCGGACGTCCCCTTGAGCGAGGGGTTAGGCGGCACTGGCTGGGGAGGCGCCACGGGAACGACACCGGACGAAGCCAGCGATGCTGCCGAGTTCGGGCCGAGACCATTGGCGGTAGCGCTCGAGGCTGTTGTGGGTCGCTGCGCAGGTGCACTGAATCTTGGGGACCAAACAAGGAGTGCACCAAAGAACACTGCGATAAGAACCGGAACGACATTACCCAAGATGAAGCCCGACATGCCGGCAAAGGCATTGGGCACCGCTGGTATTAGTCTATCCGCCGCTTGGCGAAACGTGACCAAGTACTGCGCCATTCGTTTTAGGATGAGAACCTGTACGGCCATCGACAGGATGCCGACACCAAGCAATCCCTGAGCAAGCAAATCTTGACTCGCTGATTTGAGAGCGAACCATCCGGCAAATACTGCGCCAGCGATGACGGGCACCTGATAAACCGTTTGCCAAAACAGCTGGCTCTGCTTCATCCAGAGCTCCACATAGTGCTTGTTGTGCGGATCCATAGCTTTTCCAGCTTGTGACGTAGAGAGTGACGCCTAACGTTCGACGCAGGGGGCGGCCCGCTTGCTGGACGTCCCCTTGACGGAGGGGTTAGACGCCTCCCGGCCAGTGCGCCCGATGAGCCCGAGGTGAGTAAAGGCAAACCCGTGCGAGTACTTTAATCCGTAGCCGAGCGCTCGATCGAACCCGATGTGGGCGCACCAGATGAGGCCTGCCGTGAGCCAGATCGGCGACGAAGCATTTGCTCCGATGCAAAGGCAAGCAACAGCGCCAATGTATGAATGCGCCGCGTTGTACGCGATGGATCCCCATCGTGCGCCAGCGAGATAGCCCACGAACGATAGGTCGGGAATGAGGAAACAGGCCGCAAATAGGCTCCAACTGGAGCCGAATCTTGCATAGCAAGCAAGCGAAGCGACAAGAACGCAGAGGCCCTCTAGCCTCAGTACGCTTCGAACAGTTCCGGTAGTGGCGCCAGACATATGCCTCCCTTGGCGTTTAACGTTCGAGGTAAGGGGCGGCTTGCGGCTTGCCGCAAGACGTCCCCTTGACGGAGGGGTTAGCCGTCATCGCGGGAAACCTGAGGCAAGAGCTCAGCATACGCATCGCGCGCTTCCTTGAGCGTCGCGTCTGGATGCGCGGCCCGGAACGCCTTGATTGCCTCTACCTCGTGCTGCGCGGCAACGGCTTGAAGTACAGCTATGGGGAGAGAGCGGCCACTCTTGAGACCAAGGTTCGGATGATCTGGGCTCCACGCTCCCCAATCCAGGGTGCGTGGAAAGGCGCCCCACCGTGCGCGCTCAAAGTTGCAGACAAAGCCGCGGGCCTTTTCCAGTTCAAGAAAGCGACAGCGCTCACACTTTGCCGGAACGAAGACCTTGCTGGTGTAGTGCTCGGTTTCGACGATCACCGGATTTGTTGGACCTTTCACAGGGCACGGCCCGTGATCGAGTGCGAGATACCCGCGGACCTGCTCCATGGCGCGCGTGCAACCGCCTTCAAACAGGTTCTCGCAAGTGCGGCACTTGGCAGGTACTGCGCCGGTCATGAAGTGCGAGTAGGGATCTGGTTCGAGTGAATCGACAACGGTGCATCGTGGAATGACGGTTCGGTACATGACGGCTAACGTTCGACGTAAGGGGCGGCCCGCTTGCGGGACGCCCCTTCACGGAGGGGTTAGGCCGCGTTGGAAGCCGTGCAGCGAGGGTGTGGCTAGCGAATGCACCACTGCCTTTCACAAGGAACACCGTTCTTGTCCCCGTCCATCTTCGCGCCGGGACAGTTTGCCAGAAAGTACCTCGCTTCCTCGCAGGAGCTCATCTGGGAGCAGTACTGCCTCCCATCGCATTGAAAGGCGCTCGACCCTTTGGAGGCCACAGGTGCAGCCGGCGGTGCTGACACGGCCGCTTCGCGTCGCTTCTTCACTTCGGCATTCAGCTCCTCGAGCGTGGGGCGCTTGCTGGGCTGCTCTGAAGGGCAAGGCCCCTGTTGATAGGTGACCGTACCATTGACGACGCACTTGTTCATTGATGCCGCGTTAACGCTGGAGGCGGCGAGGACGAGGGTGGCAACTACACCAATCAGCGTAAAGGTTCTGAGCATGGGCGGCTGGCGAATGAGACTGTATTGGCGGAACCGGGAGGCCTAACGTTCGACGTAAGGGGCGGCCCGCTTGCGGGACGTCCCCTTGACGGAGGGGTTAGGCGTATGGGCCGCTGAAGCGCTACCGTCGGCCCTACCAAGGCGCTTGTGCATTGATTGCCTTCATGGTGCAGGTAAGAAGCTCAGCATACAGATTCACGCCGACGGCCTGGAATGACTTGGCAACTGCACAGTTTGCGTCATTGACTGCACCTTTCTGGGATTCGCGTCGCCCCCGAGAAGCACCCTGACCGAACTTGCCGTCGATGGCCATGGTGACTGAGTTTTCCCAGTCCGGATCCCGCGTGGCGAAGATGCTTTGGTATTGAGTTATCAGATGCTCGAACAGTTGAACATCCGCCTCGTCGTAATCGACGGCACGCGTACGGAAGCATGCTACTGCGGGACGTCCCCTTGACGGAGATGTTAGGCGGACCCGACTGAACAGCGAGATGACCGGAACGCCTGAGCACGACCGGCGAGGGCGCCTGACTTGAAAGCCAAGAGGCACGACGCTGGCGTGTGGAGACTTCAGGCATCCTGTATTTCGAGTTAGGCAGCCCAGACATGCAATTTTCTCCCACCGGCTGGCCAGGCGCGATGACCTTGACCTGGCAGTGACCCTCACAAAGTACCACTACGCGGGAACTTGCCTCAAGCTGGCCTTCTAAGGCCACCAGCATTCTCGAAAGTTCGCTGAGGCTTCAACCCCGTGACCACGTTGGCGCGAAGACGGGTGGGGCCGTCACGGTCCGCGCGCTGGCCGCCGAAGGACGGACAGCCCAAGCCGACGCTGAAGTGAGCACGCCTTTCACTTAGGAACAAGGCAACGAGACTGGTGCATTTCGCGGCTGAACTTGGCAGCCAAGGCATGAGCTCAGCATTCAACCCGGGATTGCCTAACGTTCGAGGTAACGGGCGGCCGCAAGTGGGCGAAGCCCGCTTGTGGACGTCCCCTTGACTGAGGGGTTAGGCATCTGGCGCCTGTGTTGAGAGGAGTAGTTTTGCACGCTGTTCCAAGCGCTCCGGGCTCGCCAAGTAGATTGACGGAGCATGGGTGATTGCGACAAGCCGTGCAGCCTGCTCGCGCGAAAGTTGCTGAAGTGGCAAGCCAATGTAGCGCTCTGAAGCAGCTGCAAACCCGGTGACTTCTGGACCCATGTAAGCCTGCGAAAGAAAAGCGGCTTGCATTTCCTGGTGGGAGACATGCAGGGGAAGTAGCAGACTTAGACCCAACTCAGTGAGTTGCCGCCGAGATGTACCGATTCTTAGGCCCTCACTCTGTGAGGCGTGTACAACTTGGCGTACGACCAGATACTTCAGGCGACTTCCGTATGCCCGGTCGAGCATCTCCACAATTGAACTGGGTGGACTGCTTTCACTGGGCTGGGAGCGGGCAACCGCCGCCTTGACTCTCGACACGGCGGGAACAACTACCAGGACATCAAAGGTCGCCACGCTAGCTAGAAGTGCGACAAAGATCGAGCACGCGAGTCGTCGCAGTAGGTTCATGGTGATGCCTAACGTTCGACGTAAGGGGCGACCGCAAGTGGGCGAAGCCCGCTTGTGGGCGTCCCCTTGACGGAGGGGTTAGGCGCCATGGCGTGTGATATGAACTTCATTGCTTCGCTGACGAGCCTGAACTTCGAAGTAGTTGTGCCAGTAGGGACTGCGGCCCTTGAACAACTGCCAAACACTGGCTGCTGGATAAGCGAGAAAGAAGATCGGTCCCCAGCGCTCGCACTGTTCGACATGGACGCGTTCATGAGGCCCAAGAACCACGAGCTCTTGCCGCGTAACCGCAATGATGACATGCCCAAAGACGATGGCTCTGAATGGCAGCCGGCGGGCAAGCGAGCCGCAGTTGACCTGGCTGGGCCGATAGGTGACTTCAAGGGCTCCGGCCCACCATTTGGCACTGCCACCGAGACTCAACGGAATGGCGGCAAGTAGGAGGCCAACAGCAGAACATGGCAGTGCCCAAAGAAGCTTCGCGACTTTGAGCCAGGGCATCTCGTGTGGCGCCTAACGTTCGACGTAGGGGGCGGCCCGCTTGCGGGACGTCCCCTTGACGGAGGGGTTAGGCCGCAGTGATAGGACACAGAGAGAGATCATTGACCAGTCGGACTCAGGTAGAAGGTCAACAACCCATCGGACTTTGCGATGTGCAGAATCTTCATGATTCTCTGGAGCTCGTAACCGACATGCTCTTTGCCTTCTGAGTCCTCGCCCGATATTGTCTCGAGCGCTCGCTGGAACTGCCGCATCACCCACAGCTTCGATGGATTGGCTTGGACTCCCTTGAGAAGTTCATCTGTCAACTGGTTGACGACAGCGGTCAGGCGCTCGTGCTCGCCTGGGACCTGGCCTGGGAGGCGAACGAGCTTTGGCTGTTCGCGGTACTCGACCAACTGCGGAACTGCCGCCGAAACGCCGAGGAGCGGCTCATCCTTGACTTCGCCAATGGGATCATACGAGCGGGATCTGCGGGTCATTGAGTTGCTCTCTAATACGGTGCTAGATCTTGCTCTCTGAGGCCTAACGTTCGACGTAAGGGGCGGCCCGCTTGCGGGACGTCCCCTTGACCGATGGGTTAGGCGGCAGCACGCTTTGCATTGGCCACCCAAGCACCAAAGCCTACACCCACCGGACCAGCCAGCGACCACAGCACCAGCAACGACATGGCAGGCCGGCCGGGAAACTGCTGAACGACTATGGCCAAGACGGCGGCGGTGAGCAGCATGGAGATGAGGCGCCAGGACAAAGCACCTGCCAGCCGCCCGGCTACGAAACCACCAAGAATGAAACTAAGAAGTCGAATGATGGCGTCAGTGAGCCATAGCGAGGAACTGCCAGCGCGGTAGACGGTGCCGGAACTGGCGGTGGACCCAGCAATTGCCTGCCATTCGGCGAAGCTCGCGGGAACAATGGCCTCAAGCAAAGCTTGAGTTCCGATCGCGACGAGCACGGCGACCAGCGACGCAAACCAAGCCGAGCTAGCGCGGACTTGCATTGACTTCCTGATGCCTAACGTTCGACGTAAGGGGCTGGCCGCAGGCCAGTCCCCTTGACGGAGGGGTTAGGCCGCAACTTCGGATCGTCCCTTGCCATCGAGCAGCGTGGGCTCTCGCTGATGTGGCGCTAAAAATACAGCCAGAAGCTCGCCGAGCTTCTCGTCAAGGTGATCTAAGTTCGCCTCGTGTCCGGTCATGATCCTCTCGTAGTCAGACGATGTCACAGAGTCTCTTGCGGATGGGCGGCGGACGTCGATGATCATGTCAATGAGTTCCGTTGAGTAGGCCCGAAGCAATCGCTCGTGCTCAGGGGCCACGGCATGCAGCACAACAAGTTCCTCTCTAGCCGACAGAAATGCCTCTCTTGCAGCAAGTGCTTGAGCGAGGATGTTCACTAATGCCTCGGAGGGCGTTCCGTCGCCAAGGCGGAACTTCGAGAGTGTCCGGAAAGCTCGCGTAGTTCGGAGGACAGCGCGTGACAGTCCCATGAGCGCTTGATCCCGCCGCTCGCGCCTACGGAAGTCGTCCTCGTACGCAAGCTCAACGTACTTCTTCTTGGCCGCTGCGACCGCTTCAAACTGCTTTATTCTTGGCTCGAACTCTTCAGCGATGTACCGTTTTGCGATCTCCGCAGCGACGGTCGATCTGAGGGCTTGTTCGGACGATATCGAGTTATTGAGTTGGGTGATCGATCCCTTCAGTAGTTCGAGGTTGACGGCAATGCCTGCTGCATCAGCCGACTGATCTCGCTGTATGGAATGCTGAAGCGCAACGATCTCCCTCTGGTGCTCTTGGCTAGAGGTTAGTACATAGAGCCCACCGATGGCTGCCAATATTGCGACAAGCACCTTCCCCCACAGTTCAAGGGCTTTCGCTGGTTGATTGGAAAGGTAGCCTTGATAGACGTCGTGGCCAAGCAAACCCGCAAGAAGCAACAAGACCGCTCCGGCCATGAGATGAAGCAGCGTCTGTCCTTTCATCCTTGAGCCTCCTTGTGCAGCAGCCCTAGTAGTAGTCCGCTGAACGCGTTACCGCATCATTGACTTTGATGATGCTCACACTTGGGAAATTGCGGGCTAACGTTCGACGTAAGGGGCGGCCGCAAGTGGGCGAAGCCCGCTTGTGGACGTCCCCTTGACGGAGGGGTTAGGCGAGCTCGCTCGCGAGTAGCAGTGGCTTCAAACTTCACTTCCCTTTTCATCGAACTGTCTGCTGCCGATGGCGACCCCATGCCTGTACTCGGTTTCCGTAAGCGCTCCGGTCTCAGAATACTCTCTGTGAAGGCCATGCCGAATGACATCGGTCTCGGCGGATGAGTAGTACGTGAAGTAGCTCTTGTACCGCCCTGAAGGGTATTGAACTTCGCCTACATGGAGATCGAGGGACAAACCATACTGCTCTTTGGGAGGCAGGGTCTTGACCAAGTGCATGGCGATCTCTGAGTGATCGACTTCGCCGCCTGTGTGTGGAACGAGCCACCTTAGGCTACCTTCCTTCAAATAGATGCTGATCCACCCATACAGCTCGGCGAGGAGCCACGGCGGGCAAGCATCAAGATCAATGGCTCTCCCGCCCGCAGCAATCTGTTGTGCTGCGTAGAAGGTAGTCGATGTTCTCATTGCGGCGAGGCAGAGAAAGCCGTTGGTTCGCTCCGTGGCGTAGGCATCCTCGACTGCGCTCTGAATGTCTGCAAATGCCGCCATGCTGCTTGCCGCCTAACGTTCGACGTAAGGGGCGGCCCGCTTGCGGGACGTCCCCTTGACGGAGGGGTTAGGGCGCTGGGTGCGATGAATGTGTGAACCTCTCTACCCACTCCTCTTGAGTAGACGTGTCGGGAACGGCCAGTCCTCGAGACCGACTCAGGACTTGGAAGATGTCTTTGTACGGGACACCAAGCATGTGAAGTAGGCAGCCAGAGACCAGCCCGGTGCGACCGATACCTGCACGACAGTGAATGGCGACATGGGCGCCCTTCAGTATTTCAGCGTGAACTTCGCTAAGGAAGCGAGAGAACTCGCGAACAGATGCGGGGATGCCGCGGTCTGGGATGGGGAACGAGAAGAACTGAATACCCGCACCGGCACACAGAGTCGGTTCGGCCTTAAGTTCAAGCTCCAGAACTTCAGATCGCTCGAGCAATGACACGACCAGAGTGATCCCAGCTCTGCGCCAACTGGCGATTTCGTCACTTAGCTCCTCACCACCGCGCGGTCGAGGCATGAGAGCTAGGCGGCGTGGTTCGATGCCTGGGACCCAGTACAGGGACGGTCCAAACATGGCGCGGGCGCCCTAACGTTCGACGTAAGTGGCGGCCGCAAGTGGGCGAAGCCCGCTTGTGGACGTCCCCTTGACGGAGGGGTTAGGCGCCACGGCGTGAGATATGAACTTCATTGCTTCGTTGACGAGCCTGAACTTCGAAGTGGTTGTGCCAATAGGGACTGCGGCCGTTGAACAACTGCCAAACCCTGCTGCTGGATAAGCGAGTAAGAAAATCGGTCCCCAGCGCTCGTACTGCTCGACATGGACTCGTTCATGAGGCCCAAGAACCACGAGCTCTTGCCGCGTAACCGCAATGATGACATGCCCAAAGACGATGGCTCTGAATGGCAGCCGGCGGGCAAGCGGGCCGCAGTTGGACTGGCTGGGTCGATAGGTGACTTCAAGGGCTCCGGCCCTCCATTTGGCACTGCCGCCGAGACCCAACGGAATGGCGGCAAGTAGGAGGCCAACAGCAGAACATGGCAGTGCCCAAAGAAGCTTCGCGACTTTGAGCCAGGGCATCTCGTGTGGCGCCTAACGTTCGACGTAAGGGCCGACCGCAAGTGGGCGAAGCCCGCTTGTGGGCGTCCCCTTGACGGAGGGGTTAGGGCGCTGGCGTGATGAGCTATTCACAGGATGCCACGACCTCGTTGTGTACTCGACCAACAAAGGGTGAGGATTCCCCGCAGTTCCAATGCACGTGGAATGCTGCTGAGAGATAGAGGCCGCCAAGCGTCAGGACCACGGAGATCCCGAGCTTGGATGACCTAGGCAACGTGCTACGAAAGACAAGCCAAACAGACCCGGCGGTGGCTGCTAAGAAGCAGACGGAAGCAAACCATTCCCAGGAAGACGTCGGTACCACTCCCGGGGCCCACGTTTCCAAGGCGGCGTGGCTACCGATAGCGATTAGCCACGGTGCAGCCATCAAACTGATGAGGGCAAGGGTTCGGCTTCTACGGCCTGGAGGCGGTTCGTCCCGAGTAGTCATAGAAGAATTGTGGCCGCTGAGTGAGATCCTGCGCGCCCTAACGTTCGACGTAAGGGGCGGCCCGCTTGCGGGACGTCCCCTTGACGGAGGGGTTAGGCGTCGAGTCGAGGAAGATGTGTTTCATGCGTTGCTTCTGTGAGCTCGGAGATCAAGCAATCGAGCTCTCGCTGGTCCTCCAATCGACCCATGCTTGCCGCGGAGAGCGCGAGCAGTTCAAAGACATGCACTGACTCCTGGCGGCTTTCTTTGGCAACCGAGCAAAGCGTATCGAATGCTAGCCCAAGCTCGTTGTGCTCGATGAACTCATCGAACTGGACGAAATCATTCGAGTACTCTGCCTCCAAATACTTGGAGACGTTAGATCGGGCATCTCGAAGGTAGCCTTTGGTGCATGCCCAACTACGCAAGAGTTCAGGATTGATCATTGTGACGCCTAACGTTCGACGTAAGGGGCGGCCCGCCTGCGGGACGTCCCCTTGACGGAGGGGTTAGGTGTCGGCCTACTCATACTTGCAGCCGTCAGGCATGGGGAGACCAATACCGTGCGTCGTGGCGGCCTCTCGTATGCGTTGCGCACAACCGGGCGCGAGGGACTTGAGTAAGATGAACTTCGGCATGGGGCAAGTGTCGGGATTGCCCCGCACGACTTTGCCACGGGCGTAACGGCAAGACAAAGATTCATCGTTGGAGTTCTCCTCAGACCAGACCCTTACAGGATCGCATTCGATCACTTCGGTCATAGACATCACCACCCACTGACCGTTCTGCTCCGCAAAGACGGCCTGGCACCCGCTGTACTTCGAACTGATGTCCCGAGCGCGGGGGAACACGCGAAGGATTGCGCCGTGATTGAACTCCTCACCCGCCTCCGCTGGAGGCGCTGACAGAGCGCAGTTCGGCCCGACAGGCCGAGGATTGTCAGTTGCTCCGCACGGGGCAACCGCCAGGGCAAGAACGACGGAGACAGAAGCTACATGCACTCCCGACACCTAACGTTCGACGTAAGGGGCGGCCCGCTTGCGGGACGTCCCCTTGACTGAGGGGTTAGAAGGCTGGGCGTGGAAAGCGCGCTGCATTCTGAAGACCTTGAACCTCGTTTCGGTGGCGCCGCGAACGAAATAGGATTCTTCGACCACGACGAACCCATGCTTCTCGTAGAACGGCCGCGAGTTGACAGTGGCAACAACAACAACCGGCCCTTCATGCCCCACCTGAGCATGCAGGACTGCCAGGGCGAACAATTGGCTGCCAAGGCCGGACCCAGCGGCCTCTGGCCGGACAAAGAGGAGGGTGACCTCACCAGGGCAGAAGCCAAAGAAGCCGAGAACACGGGAACCCTTCTCGGCGAGGAAGAGCTGACCGGCCTTGATAGACGGATAGTGAATTTCGTGTGTTCGTTCTTCGAACCAGGTGTCGAGTTGGGCTGGCGTGTACGACGACCCGCAGAGATTGAGCACTGAATCTCTGTGAGCTTCGAAGACTGCTGAGGAGTCTTCGAGAACAGCTAGACGGATGGTGAACCCGGTTGCCAAGGAGTAGCCTTCTAACGTTCGACGTAAGGGGCAGCCCGCTTGCGGGACGTCCCCTTGACGGAGGGGTTAGCCGTCCCCCAGATAGGCGCCACCCAACTACTTTGGCGTTGATTATTCATGCGCCGCTTCAAAGAGCTCGATTGGATTACCCGAAGGGTCTTCGGTCAGAACCTGTTTACCGCCTGGGCCTTGAATAGGATCGCTTCGGAACCTGGCACCTGTGGAGTGCAATGCACGCATTGCATCCTCGATACTCTTCACTTCGATGACGATGCGGTTCCAGCCCCCTGGCTCTGGAATAGCACCGCTCTGCAGTGGCTTTGAGGCCGATGTGCCAGGGCCACTCAGCCACAGGTTCAGGTCAGCTCGGGTAAGCATGACAAATGGTGGGCCCCATCGTTCCGTGACCTTGAAGCCGAGCGCTTCATAGAACGGGAGAGATGCGTCTACGTCTTTGACGAGGTACCGGACCGTTGCCATATTCGCTCCAAGGTAGTGTGGCGGAGAACTACAAGACGGCTAACGTTCGACGTAAGGGGCGGCCCGCTTGCGGGACGTCCCCTTGACGGAGGGGTTAGGGCGCAAGCGAGCTTGCGGGAACACGGTGAAATGCGCAGCTTGAAGAAGCAGCAAAGAGCTATGCAACCGAGTGTTCTCCAAATGCTGCTCGAACACTGGGCTAAAGAGGGGCATTTTGCATCACCCACTCAGACTGGGTGATGCCAAAAGACTCTTCTGCGCAGGTTTCCAAGGTTTCATGCCACGAGTCCGCGGCATAGCGCCCATCTAGGGACCGGTAGACAAGCAAGAAGTTCTTGTTCCCATCGTCAGTGATCTCGAACTGGAACTCAAGCTCTAGTGCATTGTCATCATCAAGGTCAGCCGGCGACCAGCCGCTGTTGGGGTGACCGAGGATGCGTACTACCCGGCGCGCGATGGTGGCGTAGGACTTCACTTGTTGCGCCCTAACGTTCGACGTAAGGGGCGGCCCGCTTGCGGGACGTCCCCTTGACGGAGGGGTTAGGCCACACGGTTGGAGAAGGGCGGTGACCGGCAGCTTGCCGCCCTGGAGCCAGATTTCCCTGCAGCAACCGCCTGACCAACCCGGAATTTTGGCCGGGGACCGCGCAGAGCCCAACCGGACAACCAATCACAGGCGTCTGGCTGGACGCGCCGATGAAGCACTCGACAAGACGCAACGAAGAACAAGAGAGGGGGCCGGCAGGCCCTGCTACCACCTTTGGCGTGAACGTACGGCGACGCATCGACAAACGCGCTGTATTGCCCGACCCTGAAAGCCCAGGGCGACGCTCACCTTCGGCCACACAACTGCCTGCGACGTCTCGACGAGCACGGGGATTTGGATTTAGCGAAATGGCTGAGCGGCAGAACCCTGGGCGTTCAAGCGCGTTCATTTCGAAGTGGCCTAAC
The DNA here is from genome assembly GCF_051857595.1 of Ideonella flava. NCBI lineage: Bacteria > Pseudomonadati > Pseudomonadota > Betaproteobacteria > Burkholderiales > Sphaerotilaceae > Ideonella > Ideonella flava. Next base: position 207,139 of record NZ_JBPZHD010000001.1, on the reverse strand, counting down.
GTTCGACGTAAGGGGCGGCCCGCTTGCGGGACGTCCCCTTGACGGAGGGGTTAGCCGTCTCCCAGATAGGCGCCACCCAACTACTTTGGCGTTGATTATTCATGCGCCGCTTCAAAGAGCTCGATTGGATTACCCGAAGGGTCTTCGGTCAGAACCTGTTTACCGCCTGGGCCTTGAATGGGATCGCTTCGGAACCTGGCACCTGTGGAGTGCAATGCACGCATTGCATCCTCGATACTCTTCACTTCGATGACGATGCGGTTCCAGCCCCCTGGCTCTGGAATAGCACCGCTCTGCAGTGGCTTTGAGGCCGATGTGCCAGGGCCACTCAGCCACAGGTTCAGGTCAGCTCGGGTAAGCATGACAAATGGTGGGCCCCATCGTTCCGTGACCTTGAAGCCGAGCGCTTCATAGAACGGGAGAGATGCGTCTACGTCTTTGACGAGGTACCGGACCGTTGCCATATTCGCTCCAAGGTAGTGTGGCGGAGAACTACAGGACGGCTAACGTTCGACGTAAGGGGCGGCCCGCTTGCGGGACGTCCCCTTCACGGAGGGGTTATGCGTCACTGCCGATGAGCACGTGGTTTTCATGGCGCCCCTCTCCCAGGACAAAGTACGCGGTGCCGACCTTGGTGTAGCCCTGCCGAGCATAGAAGGCAATGGCGTTATCGTTCTTGATATTAACCGTTAGCCACAACGCGGACATTGACTGCTCGCGTGCCTTAGCCTCTGCTGCTTGAAGGAGCAACCTCCCAACACCGTGACCGATGTGGTGCTCCTGAACATAGAGCGTTTTTAACTCGGCAGACGAGCTCGCTCCCGCCGGGCACTCGACGCCGAACTTGACCGCAGCAAAGCCAATGAGGTTCTCGTCGCGCTCCGCCACAAAGAAGTGGGTTGATGGATCGCTCAGCGATTGCAGGTACTTTTCCGGGGTGAGATCCGAAAGAACGTACTGAGCAGTTAAGTCACTGATGCCATCGGTTGCATACGTGTGCAACCAGACTTGAGTGGCCAAGACTGCGAGACGGCCGGCATCCGCCGCTCGACCGCTCCGAACTTGGAGACTATGACGCATAACGTTCGACGTAAGGGGCGTCCCGCTTGCGGGACGTCCCCTTGACGGAGGGGTTAGCCGTCTCCCAGATAGGCGGCACCCAACTTTGGCGTTGATTATTCATGTGCAGCTTCAAAGAGTTCGATTGGATTACCCGAAGGGTCTTCCGTCAGAACCTGTTGACCACCTGGACCTTGAATGGGATCGCTTCGGAACGTGGCACCTGTGGAGTGCAATGCACGCATTGCTTCCTCGATACTCTTTACTTCGATGACGATGCGGTTCCAGCCGCCTGGCTCTGGAATAACACCGCTCTGCAGTGGTTTTGAGGCTGATGTGCCAGGGCCACTCAGCCACAGGTTCAGGTCAGCTCGGGCAAGCATGACAAATGGTGGCCCCCGTCGTTCCGTGACCTTGAAGCCGAGCGCCTCATAGAATGGGAGAGACGCGTCTACGTCTTTGACCGTTGCCATACTCGCTCCAAGGTAGTGTGGGGGAGAACTACAAGACGGCTAACGTTCGACGTAAGGGGCGGCCCGCTTGCGGGACGTTCCCTTGACCGATGGGTTAGGCGGCAGCACGCTTTGCATTGGCCACCCAAGCACCAAAGCCTACACCCACCGGACCAGCCAGCGACCACAGCACCAGCAACGACATGGCAGGCCGGCCGGGAAACTGCTGAACGACTATGGCCAAGACGGCGGCGGTGAGCAGCATGGAGATGAGGCGCCAGGACAAAGCACCTGCCAGCCGCCCGGCTACGAAACCACCAAGAATGAAACTAAGAAGTCGAATGATGGCGTCAGTGAGCCATAGCGAGGAACTGCCAGCGCGGTAGACGGTGCCGGAACTGGCGGTGGACCCAGCAATTGCCTGCCATTCGGCGAAGCTCGCGGGAACAATGGCCTCAAGCAACGCTTGAGTTCCGATCGCGACGAGCACGGCGACCAGCGACGCAAACCAAGCCGAGCTAGCGCGGACTTGCATTGACTTCCTGACGCCTAACGTTCGACGTAAGGGGCGGCCCGCTTGCGGGACGTCCCCTTGACGGAGGGGTTAGGCATCTGCGGGCAGTGACCAGACATAGGCCACCTCGCTATCGGCTCCTGAACAGGCCAACACCAGACGCTGAGGTTCTGGCGAAAGGGCAGCCACCTGGCTCTGAGCGGCAACAACGGATTGAACCATTTCGACGTAGAACTGTTCGTTGACTCGCGTGGCCCCCAACGACGTGCGGGCGAGATTGACCAGACTGAAATCTCCGAGGGACAAACTGCGACCAATGTTTGCCTGCCAAAGTCTTGCGGACTTCAGGTCGCCGGCCCGAGCGGCACTGATGAAATGCTTCATGTTGTAGTTATTGATTGATCGAACGACTCTGCTCGAATTCTCTTCGGTATCCACGCAAACCGATACCGCCATTGACTCGTGATCGTGATAGAGGGCGAACGTGAAGACGGGAACCTGACGTTGCTTGGCCTCTGCAATCGCATTGGACAGAACTTCGGCGAAGAGTTTCGACAGCGACATACTTTTGATGCCTAACGTTCGACGTAAGGGGCGGCCGCAAGTGGGCGAAGCCCGCTTGTGGACGTCCCCTTGACGGAGGGGTTAGCCGCCGGGGTTGCTCGCGCGCAGTACGGCATGGGGATTGTTGACGAAGGCGATAGCTCTTGAGTGATGAAGAGCTGAATGGACTTCTGTAGTGGCAGGCTCAATCGTTGCCCAGAACTCTGCTGAGAACAGGACGCAGTTGCAGAACCGGCCCAATTCGCACAAGGCGCTGACAAAGCTTTCGTAGTTGCTGCGCGCATCGATTCGGGCTGACAGGTTGGCGGTTCGGTCTTCGTTGAAGACGAGATCTATCCTGTTGCCTTGATCCATCCCGAAGATAAGCCAGCCCTCGAGAAGGAGAGAAGGCTCCCCAAAATGCCGAAGAAGCCAAGCTTGCACTTTAGCTGCTTGGCCTTCTTGAAGAGGTGGCACCTCGTGTCCATCGTCGACTCGCCAGGGCTCTGGACCGCCACGTGGATAGAACGCGAGATCGAACTGCCAGATTGCCATGAGCGGTAAGTGTGGTGGCTAACGTTCGACGTAAGGGGCGGCCCGCTTGCGGGGCGTCCCCTTGACGGAGGGGTTAGGCGAACCCGCTTGAGCAGCGAGATGACCGGAACGCGAGAGCACGACCGGCGAGGGCGCCTGACTTGAAAGCCAAGAGGCACGACGCTGGCGTGTGGAGACTTCAGGTATTTGGTATTTCAAGTTAGGCCACCCGGAGATGCGATTTTCTCCCATCGGCTGGTCAGACGCGACGGCCTTGACAGGCAGTGACCCTCACAAACTACCACTCGCGTGAACTTGCCTCAAGCTGGCTTTCTAAGGCCAAGCCACCAGCACTCTCGGCAGGTCGCTGAGGCTTCTACCCTGTGACCACGTTGGCGCGAAGACGGGTGGAGCCACCACGGTCCGCGCGCTGGCCGCCGAAGGACGGACAGCCCACGCCGACGCTGAAGCTGGCACGCCTTTCACTCTGGAACCTGGCAACGAGACTGGTGCATTTCGCGGCTGAACTTGGCAGAAAAGGCATGAGCTCAGCCTTCAACCCGGGATTGCCTAACGTTCGACGTAAGGGGCGGCCCGCTTGCGGGACGTCCCCTTGACGGAGGGGTTAGGGCGCACGCTTGGGACCTGCAGAAAGTCGAAATGAGGTAACGGTGCCCATGACATCGAGAGTGACTCGATCGCCCTCGACGGTGTAGTGCCAGGGTGGTTCGACAAAGGAGGACCAGAGCTTCTCACCTTTGTTAGACCAAGCCGCAAGCTCCAATTCGGCCGACATGAGAACGATACCTTCATGCAACCGCCAACAGAAGAAGCCGACGTCAGTTTGGTCTTCCCAGAGCCGGCGAGGGGTGCCGACCAACGAGTAGGCAAGAAGTCGAGTGCCTGCGCCAATGAACAAGGTATCTTCTTCAGGAACGACCAGGACGCCTGGATGAAAGACTTGATGTGACTCATATCGCTGCTCAACGACCAGTGTTGGCCAAGAGGCCTCGTTGGGTGCAACAGCGACGAACAAGTACTGGGCCTCCAGATCGCTGAGGGCGTGAGAGTCGCAGAGAACCGCCTTCTGGCGGTAGGTATCGAGGGTGCTTGGCGGGCTGCCGAGCGAGACCCGGACAAGGTAATTTGCTGTGGAGAACTCAACGATGTTCACTCTTGCGCCCTAACGTTCGACGTAAGGGGCTGGCCGCAGGCCAGTCCCCTTGACGGAGGGGTTAGACCTCTGGGTGGATGAACTCCCAGTAGGAGCCCAGATTTGATTCATGCTGCGTAAGCGCTTCATAGGCGAGATCGAGGGCTTTGTATTCTGCGCCGAACTGACCCAGGAACGCCTCATGGGCACTCTCACTACTCCACCGATCGATGGTGAGGAAGCGGCCAGGAATGGATTGATCTTGAAGGAGAAGTGTTTCGACGTAGCCCGCAGCCTTGCGGAATAGCTGCGACCAGGCCCCGGATGGACCATAGGCTGCGACGAACTCTTGCTCTCGCTCTGGCGAGACCCTGAACTCCCACACATACACGTAGCGCCTGGCCGGGCTTGCTGGCGCTTCGAGAGACTGGTGCGTCATTGGTGCCTTGCCTGGCCCGAGTTCAGTGTTGAGGTCTAACGTTCGACGTAAGGGGCGGATTGCGGCTTGCCGCAAGACGTCCCCTTGACGGAGGGGTTAGGCGCCGCCACTCTTGCCACCGATCCATCCCACACCAACGGCGACGAAGACTGAGAGAGCCCCAACCGGTATAACAAGCATGGCCAATTGGCGCGGCCACTGCCATGGCGTGTACAGCAAGAGCGCAAAGCTCACAAGAGCGACGAGAAGCGACCAGAGTGCAGACCGCAGGAGCCACTGCTGCAAGGGACTGATACTTTGACCGGCAGCCACTGCGGCGGGAGCGAAGACTCTTGCGATGCCAAGGGCCAACAACACAATGGTGACGCCCGACGCGAAGCCCGGCCAGGAAAACGAAGCCTCTGCTTCGCCGATGCTCGGAACGCGAGCGACGAGCAACCCGAGGAGCAAAGCGAGACTGAGACTAACAAGGATGCGCATTGAGGCGCCTAACGTTCGACGTAAGGGGCGGCCCGCTTGCGGGACGTCCCCTTGACGGAGGGGTTAGGCCACAGGTCGGCCGAGAGTGCGAGACTAGTTCTCACCTTGCCAATAGTCGACTGCAGGCGCGACCACACCGAGATGGCGAAAGCCGGAGGATGAACCGGGCTGGATTGCCGAGGCCGAGAACTTGTTGGAGTCAGGATACTCAACGATCTCCGGACGAATCATTGTGCTTACGCTGATGTAGCGCAGCTCGGCTTCGGAGGTGTTGATGATCTGATGCGCGGTCGACCTTCCTCCCGCTGGAGCCGCGATGAAATCTCCTGCTCGGATCTCGTACTGTTCGGATCCGATCCGTACTGCGCCCGAGCCAGACAGTATGAAGAACATCTCTTCGTTCGCGTGATGGTTGTGGAAGGGCCAGGCCCGCTTGCCTGGGGGCACCACCGTGACGCCGTAGCCCAGCTTTGAGCCGCCTATGAGACCGGACACTTGGGCCCCAGAGGCCTGAAACGACTCACCGTGTTGGTGAGATCCAAACTCAAGCTCGTCGATGTTGACTATCGGTTTCATTTGGTGCAAGTGCAGGAATGGTTTATGGCCTAACGTTCGACGTAAGGGGCGGCCGCAAGTGGGCGAAGCCCGCTTGTGGACGTCCCCTTGACGGAGGGGTTAGGCCGCGGATGGCCCCATGAAGAGACGGCGCCCTGGAAAGCCAAACCACAAGGCAGCAAAAGCACCCCCAACCTACACGACGGTGAAGTGATGGAAGGCCTGTGCATTTGACGACTCATCGGCCGGACCAAAGAGGACCTACAGGACCCACCGGCTGGCGAAGCAAGCCAACCTGGACACGGAACGCAAAGGATACCCTGGCAACCCGCCCTGCGAATCTGGCGCCCGACCGCTGACCGAAGGCAGCCTGGCGCTAACCATGCAATTTGCACTCACAAGCACGGTGGCGATGGGCGCGGACACCGCTGTCATTGCAGAGATGGGCAGCATCAAGCTGAGGCGCTGACAACAACGATCGCCGGGATTACTTGCGGTCCAAGCGGACCGTGATGCCAAACGCCAACCTTGGCTGTTCCTCTCTCGGCGAGGCCTAACGTTCGACGTAAGGGGCGGCCCGCTTGCGGGACGTCCCCTTGACGGAGGGGTTAGGCGTATGGGCCGCTGAAGCGCTACCGTCGGCCCTACCAAGGCGCTTGTGCATTGATTGCCTTCATGGTGCAGGTAAGAGTTCAGCATACAGATACACCCCGACGGCCTGGAATGACTTGGCAGCTGCACAGTTTGCGTCATTGACTGCACCTTTCTGGCATTCGCTTCGCCCCCTAGAAGCACCCTGACCGAACTTGCCGTCGATGGCCATGGTGACTGAGTTCTCCCAGTCCGGATCCCGCGTGGCGAAGATGCTTTGGTATTGAGTTATCAGATGCTCGAACAGTTGAACATCCGCCTCGTCGTAATCGACGGCACGCGTACGGAAGCATGCTACTGCCTGCGTTGACGCAAGTTGGAACTTCTGCAGACGTTCATCACCGGGAGACTGCACAGGCGAAGAGCTAGAGGCGGAGGTGTCTTGCCGCCAGATCGTGACCAGGGAAGATTGAATCGTTGTCGAGAGTGAACTGCTCTCTGTAGGTACTGCAATTGCCAGGCAGCACGAGACACCTAGGACGGAGGACAGTAGGTGCTTCATACGCCTAACGTTTGACATGAGAGGCGTCGCCCGGCTTGCCGGGCGACGTCCTCTCGATGGAAGGGTTAGACGCCTGGTGGTAGTACTTTCTTGACCAGCCGTAAAGCAACGAAGCGGAAAGAAAGCCCATAGTGATAAGCGCCCAGAGCGCAGTGAATTCGTAGTTTGCGGCCTCTTCTTGCGTAGAAGGCTTGAACCCGAACAGCGTACCGCTGACCAGCCAATCTGGCACCAGAGGCCAAAGGGCAGGGGACCGAATGAGCAAGCTCGACAAAACAAGGCCAACAAAAGCGCAGACAGCTGCTGCTAGTGCGAGCTTGAGTGCAGTGCTATGCAGGTTGTTCATGTGGCTTACTGTTTGGGCTGCGCTTTGCGTTTGGAGCCAGAGAGCTTGGCGCCGCAGTGCGGGCAAAAGGAAATGGCGATGCCACCGCCACCCGCTGACGGCGCAATGATGATGAACCAAGACCTTTGCTTTGGCCACCACTCGTAACGGATGTCGAAGTAGCAGGCGGAAGTGTGTTGAGCAAACGGCTCACAGCAAGGACTGAAACCTTGTGGAAGGACGGTTGTTCCTTCTGGACACGACGTTCCGTCGGAGTGCTCAACTTGCTTCATACGGAAAGAGGCGTCTAACGTTCGACGTAAGGGGCGGCCCGCTTGCGGGACGTCCCCTTCACGGAGGGGTTAGGCCTGCGGTGCAGACAAGCAGCACAGCGGTGAAAGTGCCGGGTAACTGCCAACTCAGACCCAGATTGCTGCAGGCGACACTGCCCGCCACGACATAAACAACCCCTCAGGCAGAAGACGGCGCGTGCGAGAGCTGGCTGCAACAGCCCACCACTTGGCGCAACCCGATGACGCAGGTTGCCCTGTGGCAACGAAGAACAAGAGACGGGGCCGGCAGGCCCAGCCACCACCCTGAAGTTTGACTTGCAAGCATCCAAAACCAGAAGACTTGAAGCCCTTGGCCGCCAAGAAGCACGAGGCTGAGCTTGACTGGATTGCTGCAACTGACGTTGCCCGGGCGCGGCTTGGCTCTTGACCCGCCGGCCTAAGCTCAGACGCTGCGACATGGGGTTCTCCGTGTGCGAAAGGCCTAACGTTCGACGTAAGGGGCGGCCCGCTTGCGGGACGTCCCCTTGACGGAGGGGTTAGGCCACACGGTTGGAGAAGGGCGGTGACCGGCAGCTTGCCGCCCTGGAGCCAGACTACCCTGCAGCAACCGCCTGACCGACCCGGAACTATGGCCGGTGACCGCGCAGAGCTCAACCGGGCAGCCGATCACAGGCGCCTGGCGGGCCGCTCCGATAAAGCACTCGACAAGACGCAACGAAGAACAAGAGAGGGGGCCGGCAGGCCCTGCCACCACCTTTGGCTTGAACGTACGGCGACGCATCGACAAACGCGCTGTATTGCCCGACCCTGAAGGCCCAGGGCGACGCCCACCTTCGGCCACACAACTGCTTGCGACGCCTCGACGAGCACGGGGATTTGGTTTTAGCGACATGGCTGAGCGGCAGAACCCTGGGCGTTCAAGCGCCTTCTTTTTAAAGTGGCCTAACGTTCGACGTAAGGGGCGGCCACAAGTGGGCGAAGCCCGCTTGTGGACGTCCCCTTGACGGAGGGGTTAGGCCTCGGGTGAGAAAAGCGCATGACGCCCTCGGCACCAGCGGATTCGAAGACAAAACCAGAACTCCGGAAGCCCTGAACCCACGCGGTAGATGGGCTACCAAGAACCAGCCCCTCGATCTGCTCCGTGCCTGAGCCAGTGACGAACAGCACTGTTTGGGAATCGACGGTGGCTTCGCAGAGGCCGGCTGCCTTTGCCTCCGCCGAAAGAATGCTATCTGGTACCGACCATGAGTCGAGCTTTCGAGGGTGCTCAAGCTGCCATTGCTGGTATGCCTGGCGAAGGCGAACTGTTTCTTTACGGGCCACCTTATGCGAGGGTGCCTGTGCCATGGTGGACGACGCTAGCGCGCAGGAGAGAAGTAGTGCTGCTCGAGTTGCCATGGATTGAGGCCTAACGTTCGACGTAAGGGGCGGCCCGCTTGCGGGACGTCCCCTTGACGGAGGGGTTAGGCGTCGGTTGGGCAACGCTCGACCCGAACCCCTTGACCGAAATGGGAGTGGCTGGCGACTCTGCGCTCACCTTGACCGATGGACTAAAGACCATGATGCGCATTGTCGAACAGTAGTGCCGCGGCCCAGATCAACACCGCGCACCAGGAGAACCAAGCGACTGGCCAGGTGCCGCGCCTCACCCGGAGCGTGCATGACCAAATGAGCGCCCAAGCATTGAGGACTGCAGCAAGGGCAAGAATCGGAATGGCGGTGAGAAACCACACGACTCCTGACCCACCGCTCGCTCCCGGAACGTTGGCTAACTCGGGCTCAATCCAGGAACGCGACGCCACAAGGAGGAAGGCCCCAGCGAGAGCTGCATTCGCGAGAAGCAGGGCGGCGCCTACTCGAGATGGTGGCAAAACGACAGTCTTCATGACGCCTAACGTTCGACGTAAGGGGCGGCCCGCTTGCGGGACGTCCCCTTGACGGAGGGGTTAGCCGTCTCCCAGATAGGCGCCACCCAACTACTTTGGCGTTGATTATTCATGCGCCGCTTCAAAGAGCTCAATTGGATTACCCGAAGGGTCTTCGGTCAGAACCTGTTTACCGCCTGGGCCTTGAATGGGATCGCTTCGGAACCTGGCACCTGTGGAGTGCAATGCACGCATTGCTTCCTCGATACTCTTCACTTCGATGACGATGCGGTTCCAGCCGCCTGGCTCTGGAATAGCACCGCTCTGCAGAGGCTTTGAGGCCGATGTGCCAGGGCCACTCAGCCACAGGTTCAGGTCAGCTCGGGCAAGCATGACAAATGGTGGCCCCCATCGTTCCGTGACCTTGAAGCCGAGCGCCTCATAGAACGGGAGAGATGCGTCTACGTCTTTGACGAGGTACCGGACCGTTGCCATATTCGCTCCAAGGTAGTGTGGCGGAGAACTACAAGACGGCTAACGTTCGACGTAAGGGGCGGCCCGCTTGCGGGACGTCCCCTTGACGGAGATGTTAGGCTGACCCGACTGAACAGCGAAATGACCGGAACGCCTGAGCACGACCGGCGAGGGCGCCTGACTTGAAAGCCAAGAGGCACGACGCTGGCCTGTGGAGACTTCAGGCATTCTGTATTTCGAGTTAGGCAACCCAGAGATGCAATTTTCTCCCACCGGCTGGCCAGACGCGATGACCTTGACCTGGCAGTGACCCTCACAAAGTACCACTACGCGGGAACTTGCCTCAAGCTGGCTTTCTAAGGCCAAGCCACCAGCACTCTCGGCAGGTCGCTGAGACTTCAACCCTGTGACCACGTTGGCGCGAAGACGGGTGGAGCCATCACGGTCCGCGCGCTGGCCGCCGAAGGACGGACAGCCCAAGCCGACGCTGAAGTGAGCACGCCTTTCACTTAGGAACAATGCAACGAGACTGGTGCATTTCGCGGCTGAACTTGGCAGAGAAGGCATGAGCTCAGCCTTCAACCCGGGATTGCCTAACGTCCGACGTAAGGGGCGGCCCGCTTGCGGGACGTCCCCTTGACGGAGATGTTAGGCGGACCCGATTGAACAGCGGGATGACCGGAACGCATGAGCACGACCGCCGAGGGCGCCTGACTTGAAAGCCAAGAGGGACGACGCTGGCGTGTGGAGACTTCAGGCATTCGGTATTTCAAGGTAGGCCACTCGGAGATGCGATCTTCTTCCATCGGCTGGCCAGACGCGACGACCTTGACAGGGCAGTGACCCTCACAAAGTACCGCCACGCGGGAACTTGCCTCAAGCTGGCTTCTTAAGGCCAAGCCACGAGCGCTCTCGGCAGGCCGCTGGGGCTGCAACCCCGTGCCCACGTTGGCACGAAGACGGCCGAAACCGCCTCCGACTGTGCGCTGGCCGCCGAAGGACGGACAGCCCACGCCGACGCTGAAGCGGGCACGCCTTTCACTCTGGAACCAGGCAACGAGACTGGTGCATTGCGCGGCTGAACTTGGCAGACAAGGCATGAGCTCAGCATTCAACTCGGGATTGCCTAACGTTCGACGTAAGGGGCGGCCCGCCTGCGGGACGTCCCCTTCACGGAGGGGTTAGGCCGCATCGGATGCCGCCTTTTCCAGCATGCGGATACGGGCCGAGTCACGGCGGACGCCAAAGACCGGAAGCTCCCGCAGGACTTCGAGCCATTCGAGCAGGTAGGGAACATCACGAGATAAATGTGACTTCTCTCGAGTCCACAACTCAACATACCGGGTGTTGCTGTCCAGCAACTCGTGTTTTCGGGAAAGACATGCAGGGCACAAGACATGCTGCCTTAACGGATGGGCCTTGTTGACCTCGAACTCATGCTTTTGCTGAGCAGCCGTAAAGACGGACTCACATTGGCGAGAGCGGCAGGCAAAGACACGGTCCTCATAGTAGCGAGGCGGTGCCAGGTAGCTGAGCCGCCGCTGACCTTCCGCGGACCTTCCGCGGACGCATTCGCCTGCGTCTACAGCAACCTGGGGGGCGGGCGGGGCCTTCACCTGTGGCCTAACGTTCGACGTAAGGGGCGTCTTGCGTCTTGGCGCAAGACGTTCCCTTGACGGAGGGGTTAGGCCGATCGCAGAAAGGCTCGAACAAACTGGGCCTCATGCTTAAGAGTGAACGCCAAGTTCATTCGCGACACGTCGCATCGGCTCATACTGTTCCCACTCGGGATTGGCGGAAACGTGCCGCCTAAGCAAAGCCAGGGCTTGACCGCGCTTGTTCAGCATTACCAACGCGTAAATTCCCTCGGTGAGGCCGGAGGCCGAGGCGATGCGTCCAGGTTCCAGTTGTAGGGCTTGTGTCACGCGCTCAACTGTCTCTTCGTACTTCTTCAGTTGATAAGCGACCGACGCAAGGGCGAGGAGCGTTCGCGCGTCCGGATTTAGAGCGGCCGAAGTGGACAGATTGCTGTAGGCAGGCTCCCAACGGCTCGAATTCGCGTCGATCTCGCCCATGAGGTTGTAGAACATCGCGAAGCGGGGCGAGGCAGCCGAGGACTCCTTAGCAAGCGCATATGCTTTCGCTGACTCTCCCGATGACATCAGGTTGAGAACTCGTACTCCAACAAGATTGTCCCGGAGCGCGCCGGCGCTTGGGAGGGCGGCGGCGATTGTCAATTCCGACTCCTGAATCCGTTGCGCCTGGTTAAGGCGCAAGGCGAACGAGACAGCGAAGCGCTCGTCCTTGGAGCACTGACCGCGCAGCGACTCCAGTCGTCCAAGAGCGTCAGAAGGCGACTTTGACGATTGAACGATTTCGGCCGTTTGCTTGGCGCAGTCAAGCGCCTGGGCTGCGTTTAGGAACCCCCACGTTGCCGTTAGAGCGACAAGCTGAACAGATCGAGATGCAGTGGTGGATTGCATTGCTGACTCGCCGGCCTATAGGCCTAACGTTCGACGTAAGGGGCGGCCCGCTTGCGGGACGTCCCCTTGACGGAGGGGTTAGGCCTGAGCGCGGAAGAACTCAAAACGGGCCCCGTGAGAGCTCGATGAGCGAATGGTACTCAGCTCCTTTGCGGCCAGACTCAACCAGAGTAACAGTAGCTGTCATGCCCTCGACCTCCGAGAGTGAGAGAGGTCGATCGTATTTGGGAAGGGCGCGGCCTTCGGCTGTGGATGAAAGTGCCTTTGCGGCGGTGCGGAAGAAGGCTGCGTTGGTAGGGGTGAGCTCGGCGACTTTGAGCAACTGACGGGCTGCGTGGCGATAGCCGACCCTTGTGTCACTTGCTGCCGACGATTCGGACTCTGTGTTGATCAGGATGGTCAGGACTCGATACTCGCATCCGCGATGACTGATGACGAGAGACTCACCCCCCTGAAGGAACGCGAACTCGGTCGCTTCACGCGGAGAGCTGAGTTGAAACGTGTGACGAATCACGCCTCGAGCTTCCTTGGATAGCAGTGCTGTCGGGGACGACAGCGGGCATAGTTTTTCGTCGGCGGCAAACGAAGTCGGGATGACGAAGTTCAGCAGTAGTGCTGCGAGTCCCGTGGCAACTCGGCGGTTGTTTGGCATGTGCGACCTCATATCAGGCCTAACGTTCGACGTAAGGGGCGGCCGCAAGTGGGCGAAGCCCGCTTGTGGACGTCCCCTTGACGGAGGGGTTAGGTGGCACTGCGTTCAATGCGCGACACCGTTGGATCTTGGGCATCCATGAACATGTAGCAACGGCCAAAGAGTGCCTTCTTGCCGTGGTCATCGAACTTGTTCGGACCCAGAGGCGTAATCAACACTTCATGCGTTGCCAACGCATCTTGATGCTTCGCTTGAATCTCAATCCAATTGGCATCGACCAGATCGCTGAGAACAACCGAGGCCACATCGTTACTGTATTGAATGAGAATGTTGCCATCTTTCATCGGACGTGGATTCATGTCGGGATGAGCGTGGAACACGCCGTGTAGCGCTTGCATAGCATGCTGGCGTGCCTGGTTGTCCGACAGGCCATCAGGCAGTATGGCAACGGTTCCGTGGTTGAAGACAGCAAAGTCCTTGGTTCCGTTGGAGTAGTGCCTAATGCGCTCGACGATGCGATCTAGCGGTTGTGCGATGACTGGCCGCCAAGGCGGAACAGGCGGAAACCGCTCTGCCGGTTGCTCGGGAGGCGGTTGGGTCGTGAACAGACCGAACATGGACTGGGTTCCTAGTGACACCTAACGCTCGACGTAAGGGGCGGCCACAAGTGGGCGAAGCCCGCTTGTGGACGTCCCCTTGACGGAGGGGTTAGGGCACACGGTATTGACCACCAGCACCCCACGGATGAGCTTGCTGCAAACCAAACTGCAACTCTGCCTGAGGGTAGGCCCGACATGGGCCCAGACTGCGCTGACCAACGCAACACAGACCGCCAAGCCTGAGCGGAACAGCCCCCAGCAACTTGACTGCGGCAATTGACAACAAGCACCCGCCGGCTGCCACGCAGCGCCAACCCTACATCCGGATTTGTATTCGGCCCAGCTCACAGCGCTCGCCTCATTGCCAGCAGCCAGACCGACACAGGAGCGCAAGGTCGACAAGAACGCGGGCTGACGCTGCCACCTTGACGAAGCACCGACTGGCTGCCGGGAGAACAGAAGACAACGCCCTCGGACATGCTGCATTCCTGCCTTCGTGTGCCCTAACGTTCGACGTAAGGGGCGGCCCGCTTGCGGGACGTCCCCTTGACGGAGGGGTTAGGGAGCACGCGAGCGGGACGCTTACTCCCCTGAGCAGTATGCAGCTCGATACTGACCTTTCGCCTTCTTGCCGTCGCTGAATGTGAACTCATAGTCCCCAAAGAACTGACTCGACGTTTCATCGAACTGGAGCTCAAGCTTTTGAACAGTGCAGATTCTGGAAGGCTTCGAATTCGAGTCAAACGAAGCGCAGAGGGCGATGTTGGCATTGTGAAGGGACTTGCCGCGAAACGGCTCATGTTTGCCGCCTGGCCCTACGTTGATGAACGGCCCCGAGTAAGGGTTCTTGCCGGTGCAATCGCGTGGCGCGTCGTAGAGCCAAAGGCCAAACCCGTGCTTGTCGTTCCAGAGAGCGTTCACTTCTGGAGTAGCGGCGGCCGACCCAAAGTGTGCAAGAACCAGGACAACTGAAAAAAAGGTGATTCGATAGCGCTGCACAGTGCTCCCTAACGTTCGACGTAAGGGGCGGCCCGCTTGCGGGACGTCCCCTTGACGGAGGGGTTAGGCGAACCCGCTTGAGCAGCGAGATGACCGGAACGCAAGAGCACGACCGGCGAGGGCGCCTGACTTGAAAGGCAAGAGGCACGACGCTGGCGTGTGGAGACTTCAGGTATTCGGTATTTCAAGTTATGCCACCCGGAGATGCGATTTTCTCCCATCGGCTGGCCAGACGCGACGGCCTTGACAGGGCAGTGACCCTCACAAAGTACCGCCACGCGGGAACTTGCCTCAAGCTGGCTTCCTAAGGCCAAGCCAAGAGCACGCCCGGCAGACCGCTGGGGCCTCAACCCTGTGCCCACGTTGGCACGAAGACGGCTGGAACCACTACGGTCCGCGCGCTGGCCACCGAAGGACGGGACAGCCCACGCCGATGCTGAAGCGGGCACGCCTTTCACTTTGGAACCAGGCAACGAGACTCGTGCATTTTGCGGCTGAACTTGGCGGACAAGGCATGAGCTCAGCATTCAACCCGGGATTGCCTAACGTTCGACGTAAGGGGCGGCCGCAAGTGGGCGAAGCCCGCTTGTGGACGTCCCCTTGACGGAGGGGTTAGGCGCCACGGCGTGAGATATGAACTTCATTGCTTCGCTGACGAGCCTGAACTTCGAAGTAGTTGTGCCAATAGGGACTGCGGCCGTTGAACAACTGCCAAACACTGGCTGCTGGATAAGCGAGTAAGAAAATCGGTCCCCAGCGCTCGTACTGCTCGACATGGACCCGTCCATGAGGCCCAAGAACCACGAGCTCTTGCCGCGTAACCGCAATGATGACATGCCCAAAGACGATGGCTCTGAATGGCAGCCGGCGGGCAAGCGGGCCGCAGTTGGACTGGCTGGGTCGATAGGTGACTTCAAGGGCTCCGGCCCTCCATTTGGCACTGCCGCCGAGACCCAACGGAATGGCGGCAAGTAGGAGGCCAACAGCAGAACATGGCAGTGCCCAAAGAAGCTTCGCGACTTTGAGCCAGGGCATCTCGTGTGGCGCCTAACGTTCGACGTAAGGGGCGGCCCGCTTGCGGGACGTCCCCTTGACGGAGGGGTTAGGGCACACGGTATTGACCACCAGCACCCCACGGATGAGCTTGCTGCAAACCAAACTGCAACTCTGCCTGAGGGTAGGCCCGACATGGGCCCAGACTGCGCTGACCAACGCAACACAGACCGCCAAGCCTGAGCGGAACAGCCCCCAGCAACTTGACTGCGGCAATTGACAACAAGCACCCGCCGGCTGCCACGCAGCACCAACCCTACAGCCGGATTTGTATTCGGCCCAACTCACAGCGCTCGCCTCATTGCCAGCAGCCAGACCGACACAGGAGCGCGAGGCCGACAAGAACGCGGGCTGACGCTGCCACCCTGACGAAGCACCGACTGGCTGCTGGGAGAACAGAAGACAACGCCCTCGGACATGCAGCATTCCTGCCTTCGTGTGCCCTAACGTTCGACGTAAGGGGCGGCCCGCTTGTGGGACGTCCCCTTCACGGAGGGGATAGGGCTTTGGTCCGACGCGGAGAGCCAATGACGGACAGGCCTCATTCGGACGGGACCAACGGCGGGACACGGCGACTTTGCCACCAAACGCACCCCCAAAAAAGGGCGCCCGAGGCAAGGCCGAAGCCAGCAAAAGGGAAGACCTGGCCGGGAATGTCAGGAAAGACGAGGGCAGCCGGCAACCCCCCAATGACGAGGCCAGAGGCCAGCGAGGTGTAGAGATTGACCCACCCGAATCTGCGAAGGACCAAGAAGAAAGGGGTGCCGAGAACGAAGCTGTGAAGCAGACTGAGGCCCGCGACCCATAAACCGAGCAGAGGATTGAGGAGGGCAATGGCAGAGACGGCGCCCGGCACAACGCATGCAACGACAAGCGCGGAAAGAGCGATGGCGCTGGAAGGGGTGGTCATTGACGTGGAGCCCTAACGTTCGAGGTAAGGGGCGGCTTGCGCCCTGGCGCAAGACGTCCCCTTGACTGAGGGGTTAGCCGCACTGCCAGAAGAACCAACCCTCTGGCGTTTCCTTGGTCTTGCGAAGAAAGAGGTAAGCGATGCCACCATCACCGAGATTGGGCCCTTCGCAATAGTGTGATCGACCTTCGAATTTCTCTGCGTCTTCGACAACTCCAGGAGTCGAGCTCTTCGGAGCGCTGAGGAAGCTATACGTACTGTCCAGTTGACCAAAAAAGGCCCAGCCCTCAGTTGGGGCTTCGTCCGGGCTCTGGATCCAACGAGGAACGCTCCCAAGTCGGGTGCTCCAGGTCGGCTTGGCGGCTTCGGACTCGGGGAGTTCGAAGAACTCCGTGGAGGAAAAGAACAGACCTGCCTGGTCTTCTGCAATTTCATCATCTCGTTCGAGCCACTCAACGATGCGTGCCTCACGCTCGACGACCGGCGAGTCATTTGGCAACACCGAGAACTCAGCAATCAGGTCTTCTGGCTCGGTGACGAAGCATGCATTGGCTCCCGACCCACCCTCCCAGGTTGAGCACATGCCTGGGTCGTGATTGCATTGGAAGACGCTTAGTACCCGGCCAGGCCTGCCGAGGTCGAGTCTCGGCGGATGGTGGACAAACTGAGCAAGGAGTGACTGAGACTTGCCACACTCGCGGCAAGTGGGCCAAAGGCTTGGTGGCAAGCCCCAAGGCAGACCCCCGAGTTTGTCTTCCGGTTCAGATTGCGAAGACAACTCCGTAGAGAGACGAAGAAGCGGAATGAAGTAGCGCATAGGAGGATAGGGGCGGCTAACGTTCGACGTAAGGGGCGGCCCGCTTGCGGGACGTCCCCTTGACGGAGGGGTTAGCCGTCTGCGAGGGGAACATACTTTTCCTTCAGAACGATCTTCGCTACCGCTGGCTCGACCAACTTGACATATGGCTTCTTCGGTGACGACTTAAACATCACGTAGTGTCCTTTGCTGGTGCGCAAAAAGCGTGTGAGCGTGTAGGAGTAAATCACACCGTCTCGTTCCTGACCGTAGGTCTCGGATTCCTGAACCACTTCGCTACTCTCGGGGTTAAGGCCGAGTTGGTAGGCTCCATTGCTTGCAAGCCACAGCTTGAACTGCTCCGCGGCTTCGGCCCTGTGTGCATTCAGGTCCTTGACCTCTCGCGTCAAGGCGGAGAAGACCGAGGCGATGAAGACAAACAAGAGGAGGGCTATGAAGGCGGCTTGAATGACCTGCTCCGGACTCAATGAGACGGCTAACGTTCGACGTAAGGGGCGGCCCGCTTGCGGGACGTCCCCTTGACGGAGGGGTTAGGCATCTGCGGGCAGTGACCAGACATAGGCCACCTCGCTATCGGCTCCTGAACAGGCCAACACCAGACGCTGAGGTTCTGGCGAAAGGGCAGCCACCTGGCTCTGAGCGGCAACAACGGATTGAACCATTTCGACGTAGAACTGTTCGTTGACTCGCGTGGCCCCCAACGGCGTGCGGGCGAGATTGACCAGACTGAAATCTCCGAGGGACAAGCTGCGACCAATGTTTGCCTGCCAAAGTCTTGCGGACTTCAGGTCGCCGGCCCGAGCGGCACTGATGAAATGCTTCATGTTGTAGTTGTTGATTGATCGAACGACTCTGCTCGAATTCTCTTCGGTATCCACGCAAACCGATACCGCCATTGACTCGTGATCGTGATAGAGGGCGAACGTGAAGACGGGAACCTGACGTTGCTTGGCCTCTGCAATTGCATTGGACAGAACTTCGGCGAAGAGTTTCGACAGCGACATACTTTTGATGCCTAACGTTCGACGTAAGGGGCGGCCCGCTTGCGGGACGTCCCCTTCACGGAGGGGTTAGGCCAACCCGGCTGAGCAGGGAGATGCCCGGAACGCGACGCCAGCACCGACGAAAGCGCTGGACTTTGTGCAACTGCAGCACGACGCTGGCGTGTGGAGACTTCAGGCATTCTTGTATTTCGAGTTAGGCAACCCGGAGATGCAATTCTCTCCCATCGGCTGGCCAGACGCGGCAACCTTGACCGGGCAGTGACCCTCACAAAGTACCGCGACGCGGGAACTTGCCTCAAGCTGGCTTCACAAGGCCAGCCACCGGCACGCTCCGCAGGCCGCCGAGGTTTCAACCCTGTGACCACGTTGGCACGAAGACGGGTGGAGCCACCACGGTCCGCGCGCTGGCCGCCGAAGGACGGACAGCCCAAGCCGACGTTGGAGCGAGCACGCTTTTCCCATGGGCTCAAGGCATCGAGACCGAGGCATTTGGTATTGGCGGCCCGATGAGCTGCCGCTGACGCAGTTGCCAACTTGGCTGTTCCGGCTGTTCCCGCCACGCGGGGCCTAACGTTCGACGTAAGGGGCGGCCCGCTTGCGGGGCGTCCCCTTGACGGAGGGGTTAGGCGAACCCGCTTGAGCAGGGAGATGACCGGAACGCGAGAGCACGACCGGCGAGGGCGCCTGACTTGAAAGCCAAGAGGCACGACGCTGGCGTGTGGAGACTTCAGGTATTCGGTATTTCAAGTTGGGCCACCCGGAGATGCGATTTTCTCCCATCGGCTGGTCAGACGCGACGGCCTTGACAGGGCAGTGACCCTCACAAACTACCACTCCGCGTGAACTTGCCTCAAGCTGGCTTTCTAAGGCCAAGCCACCAGCACTCTCGGCAGGTCGCTGAGGCTTCAACCCTGCGACCACGTTGGCGTGAAGACGGGTGGAGCCACCACGGTCCGCGCGCTGGCCGCCGAAGGACGGACAGCCCACGCCGACGCTGAAGCTGGCACGCCTTTCACTCTGGAACCAGGCAACGAGATTGGTGTATTTCGCGGCTGAACTTGGCAGACAAGGCATGAGCTCAGCCTTCAACCCGGGATTGCCTAACGTTCGACGTAAGGGGCGGCCACAAGTGGGCGAAGCCCGCTTGTGGACGTCCCCTTGACGGAGGGGTTAGGGCGCGCGTTGACTGCGCTCATGGAAGGCGGGGCTGGAAGTTTGGAACCAACTGGCTGAAGAGCGCCGCGGCGGCCTCCTTACCCGGCTTGCAAACGAGCGTGAAGTTCAGGATCTTGCGAGACGTGACATACCCGAGATAGATGTAGATATGCTCGCCGGGAACCTCTGCCGCGAACGACAACTCTAGCCCGGCGCCCCCAGAGTGCGGCTTAATGCTGCGCTGCCATACAACGACGCGACTTGGTGTGGCCTGCTCCAACGCCTCAAGCCGACTGGAAAGGTTCATCTCCGCCAATGCGTGAGCCTTGGCGTCGGGAATCTCATAGAAGTCAGCGGAGACGGTGATTCCAGCACCCTGCTCAGCCGAATGAAAATTGACCGTGTTGTCTTCGGCCGTAGGCACTTGCGTCCACTGGGCTGGAAGCGCGAGAAAGAACTCGCTGTACCCGTACTCGTGCAACTTTGGCTTGGGAGTCGCGGGAGGAGTAAGCGAGAAGGAGAAGGAGAACAGCTTCGACATGGGGTCCTTCCGTGCGCCCTAACGTTCGACGTAAGGGGCGGCCGCAAGTGGGCGAAGCCCGCTTGTGGACGTCCCCTTGACGGAGGGGTTAGGCCTGACCAAGGCGTTGCTCCAGTGCCCGTAGCGCTTTGGCCAGACCTGTGTCTGCTTCATCGTACGGGTAGTCGAAGTAGTCGACCTTGACCCATTGAGACTCTTGACCGGGATGAATGTAGATCTCGAAGTCATCGACTAGCAAGGCCTCAGGGACGCTTGCGCCCGGAATGAAACTGAGGTCCTTGGTCTTTCCCTCCCAACTGACGTACTCGACATCTGCGAACCAAGAAGGGGCAGCCTTCTCGTCAACCAACAGGCTGGCAATCTTGCGGAATCGCTCTTCTTTAACGGTTGTGTACATGACTACCCGAGGGAAGAGAGCTTGGCACCGCTCCAGAAAGGCAAAGAGGCCAGGCCTCGGGATCTGGCTCATCGCGTTCGAAATGAGCGTGCCTTCGAGATCGAGTGCAAGAACGGTCAGATGAGACATGCCGAATGGAAAAAGCAAAGGGCCTAACGTTCGACGTAATGGGCGGCCGCAAGTGGGCGAAGCCCGCTTGTGGACGTCCCCTTGACGGAGGGGTTAGGTGTCGCTCGCATTGCTTCGCTTTGCTCCCAACTCCAAGACGTATTCAGATCGAGACTCGGCACTGTTTTGCTTGCCCTTGACGAGGCACCAAGCGAAAAAGTCTTGGGCAACTACTTGAACCTTGCTGGGAACGATGCCCATAGCCTGAAGCTGCTGCAACCCTTGCTCTGCCATTTGGATCCACTCGGAGTAACTGGCTTCAAAGCGCTCAGGGTCGACTGATGTTTCCTTGACCTTGGCCCACTCAGCTTCTGTGTACCAGACAACCCCGAAGTTCACCGCCGGAGGATTGACCTTCGGCTGTAGCCAAGGCGGAAGCTTGTGCGTTGGCATTTCGAAGTGGGGAAGGGTAGACGGAATTCTTGCAGGATTCGGCTGGCACGTGAAGCCTGAGACACCTAACGTTCGACGTAAGGGGCGGCCCGCTTGCGGGACGTCCCCTTGACGGAGGGGTTAGGCGGCAGCACGCTTTGCATTGGCCACCCAAGCACCAAAGCCTACACCCACCGGACCAGCCAGCGACCACAGCACCAGCAACGACTTGGCCGGCCGGCCGGGAAACTGCTGAACGACTGTGGCCAAGACGGCGGCGGTAAGCAGCATGGAGATGAGGCGCCAGGACAAAGCACCGGCCAGCCGCCCGGCTACGAAACCACCAAGAATAAAACTAAGAAGTCGAATGATGGCGTCAGTGAGCCATAGCGAGGAACTGCCAGCGCGGTAGACGGTGCCGGAACTGGCGGTGGACCCAGCAATTGCCTGCCATTCGGCGAAGCTCGCGGGAACAATGGCCTCAAGCAACGCTTGAGTTCCGATCGCGACGAGCACGGCGACCAGCGACGCAAACCAAGCCGAGCTAGCGCGGACTTGCATTGACTTCCTGACGCCTAACGTTCGACGTAAGGGGCGGCCCGCTTGCGGGACGTCCCCTTCACGGAGGGGTTAGGCCTCTCCTTAGTGCTGGACAACTGGCTCGCATTGGCGCGTAGAAAGCTACGAGCGCTCAACATAGCCCTGCTTCCTCAACCTAGCCACAAGCCACCTTTTACCGAAGAGGCCGCAGAAAAGCATGGTTAAAAGATATGCCAAAGCAGAGAGGGCTGCTGCGATGTTCAAGAGTGACGCGATGTCAGAAAGTGAGCGCAGCTCCATTTCCGCGGCTGCGTTTTCGCTCACGCTCATGAGTTTGAAGAACAATGCTGTGAAGGCAAACGGACGCCACAAACCTTCCGACATTGCCCAGAGGCCAGGGAGGAAGAAGCCGATCCAACAGAAGCCCAGCTTCACGATTCGATGGTCGCCGTTGGGGTGGATTAGGTGAACTGACTCTTTCATGAACTTAAGAGCGCGCGTCGGTAGCGGCCAAGGTGACATCGAGAGGCCTAACGTTCGACGTAAGGGGCGGCCGCAAGTGGGCGAAGCCCGCTTGTGGACGTCCCCTTGACGGAGGGGTTAGGCCATTCGCTGGCGGAGAGCTTCGCCCGGCTTGAGGCTACAAAGCTCATGATTGAATGAATCTCCCGAGCGCAGCAGTTGCTGCCGCAGCAACCAACCAAGCGCCAATGCGCTTGAGCAAGGCTATATCGAGCGAGCCGGCGGCTGAAGGACTGCTACGCCCGAAGCCAACCACAAATGCGTGTGCAGGAAGAGCAACAACCAAAAGCGTTCCAACAATGAGCTCGACGCTGCCATCGGCACTTGGCCCGCCAAACCTTGACCACAAGAATGGCCAGCCAACAGCTGCGGCGATGCCTGCCAAGGCTGCGGTTACTGGAGTGGGCGTGATCTTCAAGTGGTTGAGGGGGAAAGCTGAACCGGGCTCATCATGCCACTCCAACCTATCTGTCCGGCTCGAGCGCGCTCCGTCGTGGCCTAACGTTTGAGATGAGAGGCATGACCCGGCTTGCCGGGGCATGTCCTCTCGATTGAAGGGTTAGGCGTCGCGGCGGAGCTGGAGCGTTGGCCCGGGAACGCGCGGCACTTCACCTGGAATTTCCCCTTTTGTATTGGCGACCTCTTCCATTGCTGCAAGCCACTTTGAATCTTGGTCACGTTGCAGGAAAGCGCGAAGTTGATGCAAGAGAACCTTCGCATGTTCCCATGACACCTCGACCTGATTGATTGCTTGCCATTCGATCCGCTTCTCTTCCCGAACTTCCAGGCGTTCAAAGACAACGGGTTGTTCATAGCCCAGACGAACCAACTCACCTGAAGCAGCTTCTTCGGAGACGAGGGCGAAGTGAAGGCAGTACTTTGAGCCATTGGCTCCAACGAACCCGGCTTGCAGGGAACCGCCGTCTCGGATCATCTCGATACTGGTGTTGGCGCTGATTGGGGGCAACATGCGACGCCTAACGTTCGACGTAAGGGGCGGCCCGATTGCGGGACGTCCCCTTGACGGAGGGGTTAGGCGCCGGATGGTGGCGCTCGGCTGCACCGTTTGCGCAACTGGAGGGAGGACCTGACCAGACGTTCATTAGGTTCTCCCGCTTAAAGATAAGTTCGATAGGCCCACGTAGCCGCGACCACGAGACCTATGGCCAGCAACGATGTGAATAGGTACCAAAGTACGCGAAGTCCAGATAGTGACTGACTTGCAGTGCGACGCTCGATGAACTCGTTGCCTTGGTGAATGCCGGGCAAGCGGGAATAGGCTTCACCAAGCAACTCTCCGACTCCGCTCAGAAGTAGATACAGCGGTGGACCTGCCAAAAGGAAAAGGAGCCACTTCGCAGGGCCTTGGGGCTGAAAAGCCCACAAAGCATATGCCGCTGCTAGCGCGATGAGAAGCCATACGAGAAGTAGAGAGATGGTCAGCTTCTTCGACATGGAGGGACGAGGAATGTCGGAGCCTAACGTTCGACGTAAGGGGCGGGCCGCTTGCGGGACGTCCCCTTGACGGAGGGGTTAGGGATCTGGGTGGCGCTGGCTCGAATGCTCATGATTGACCTCAAAGAAGCCGCTCCTGCTACTGTGACGACTGCTCGGAAGCTTGACTCGATGAGAGCCGCTCTTGAAGCGCCGCGTCCTTTCGACGAGCGACGTCCCACAACGCGACAAAGATTGTGACGAGAGCCAAGGGCCACGGAAGGAGAACAATCAATAATGCAGCGAAGGGGTTGGCGAGGGCAACGGCAACGAAGAGAAGAGAGCAGATCGCATAGGTGGCGACAAGCTTGCCCACAAGAACGGAGCGCCCAAGCCTGAAGCTTAGGATGCAAAGGGTCGTGACGAGAAGAGCAATCGGCACGATGAGGCCGAACAGCACTCCGGCCGCTGAAAAGCTGGAATGGATTGCTTGAGCGCCAGCGGGAAGTGATAGGAAAGAGAAAGGCAGTGCCGGCCACGCTTTAGATAAAACGCCCACTGCTCTGCACCGAAGAGAAGGCCTTGAGCTGTGCATGTGATCCCTAACGTTCGACGTAAGGGGCGGCTTGCGGCTTGCCGCAAGACGTCCCCTTGACGGAGGGGTTAGGGCTCACGGCCTTGCCCTCCGGTGCGCGGTGGGAGCTTGCTTGCGAGGTAGAACGGCTCAGCCGCTAGCAAAGCGTCGTGCCGCTGACGCAGCGCCGCCAACTCAGCTTTGAGGCGCTTGATGAGCGAGCGCCGGCCCTCATTGGACTCCATACCTTCAATTCTCGCGATTTCCTGCTCCAGGTCGTGACTTCGACGCACGTTTGAGGCGGACTGGCGCACAAAGTACCCTCTTCTGGCCTGAGCGTATTACGCCTCTAGCTCCTGCCAAAGCTTTGGCTTGGACTTTGGCGGCACTGGGCACTTGTAGCCAATGTTTTCGCATGCGCTTGCACAACTGGGGCAGCGCACGTTCTGAGAGCTACCAGGCCTGCGAACGGCTTCTCTGCACCCGAAGCAAACCCAGTGATAGTTGCTCATGGTCTTGTCTTCTTGAGCCCTAACGTTCGACGTAAGGGGCTGGCCGCAGGCCAGTCACCTTGACGGAGGGGTTAGGGCTTGTCACTTGAGGGCTCGGACTTGGCGGAACCATGTTGAGACTTTGGGTGTGAATGCGAGAGTGAGGCCCAAGACCATAAGGCCATACGAACCCCAATCGCGGGCAAGCTCAAACGGAAGTGCGTCAGATATTTGTGAATGGCTAATGGTGATGATGCAGTCGCACAGACCAACGGCGAGTAGCAATGCGAGCGTGTAGCGTGCCCAATTGGCTCCGCGCGCAACAAGCCAAATGAGTGGCGCCTCCACTAGCGGCAAGCCCAAAGCGCCGACCAACACAAATGAGTAGTCCTCGGATGGACTTGCCTGCTTGAGATACCAGACGTGAAAGAGGGTGAGCAAGAGGCTACCAACCATTTCGAATGCGAGTACGCCGACGGCGACCTTCAGCAGGATCGGCCGTGGCGGCCGGGTAGGCGGCTCCATGTCGAGAGGGGCCTTCGGCGGGGAATAGGGAGGCGATTGATTCATACGGTGCAAAAAAAGCCCTAACGTTTGACGTAAGGGGCGGCCGCAAGTGGGCGAAGCCCGCTTGTGGACGTCCCCTTGACGGAAGGGTTAGACCTCTCCGACGACAAAGAATAGCTTGGCCATTGAGAAGTCTTTTGGCATCGGCCAGGCGAGCGATGCCAGCTTCTTGATCAAGCTTTCGCTGCGTTCGCCATCAACCGTGACAACCAGTTGCTTCATTCGCCCTTGGTCGATAAGGACGACCAGCTTCACCCAGTGGATTTCCTTGGAGACCTGAGAGATTGCCAGCTCCCGAGCGAAAGCTGCTTCGACCTCTTTCTGAAACGGCTCAGGGATCGGACTACCCCGATGGCCCCACTCAGACAGGAAGACTCTGCGCTGAACGCCCCGGACGGACCACCATTGCTTGCGAACATGCGGATCTGAGTGATCGAAGAGCTCCGCATAGATTGGATGAAGTGTCGTGAGGCAGAAGTTCTGCAGCGACTCATAGAACGCCTCGTCTGCTTTCGTACCAGCACCCGCGACGAAGTCGTCAAGCCTTCTTCCGTTCTTGAATGTGACGGAGATTCTCGACTCGACGGAGTAGAGCTGGCCCGGCTTGAGTTCCTTGGCCTCATTGATCTCGCCGTCAAGAAGAACGCCCTTGCTTGGGAAGAAGATTCCGTTCCTTCTCTTCTCGAAGTCGCTAAAGCGGTGATCTTTGAGCCACAACTCAAAGTAGGAGTTGACGTACTCAGCGCCTTGACCAGCGGTAGCGGAAGAGACCCCTACCAGAAGAAGGAAGCAGATGAGAAGGTGGCGGGTGGAAGACATGAGGTCTAACGTTCGACGTAAGGGGCGGCCCGCTTGCGGGACGTCCCCTTGACGAAGGGGTTAGGCCTCGGATGGCTCAACGAAGAGACGGCAGCTTGAATAGCCAAACCACAAGGCAGCAAAAGCGACTGCAACCGACACGACGCTGAACTGATGGAGGGCTTTTGCATTTGACTCTCACCGGCTGGCTGAAGTGGACCTACTGCACCCACCGGCTGGAGAAGCGAGCCAAGCGGAACTTGGAAAGCAAAAGGATACCCCGACAATCCGCCGTGCAAAGTTGGCGCCCACCGGCTGACCGAAGGCAACAAGGCGCTACCCATGAACTTTGCACTCATGACCACACTGGCGATGAGCGCGGTGACGACTCGACTACAGAGATCGGCGACCTCAAGCTGCGAAGCTGACAGCAACGCTCCACTGAACTCCCTTGCCATCCGAGCGAACCGTGATACCGGCGCTAACCCGGCAGCTTCCTGCCCGGCAGAGGCCTAACGTTCGACGTAAGGGGCGGCCCGCTTGCGGGACGTCCCCTTGACGGAGGGGTTAGCCGTCTCCCAGATAGGCGCCACCCAACTACTTTGGCGTTGATTATTCATGCGCCGCTTCAAAGAGCTCAATTGGATTACCCGAAGGGTCTTCGGTCAGAACCTGTTTACCACCTGGACCTTGAATGGGATCGCTTCGGAACCTGGCACCTGTGGAGTGCAATGCACGCATTGCTTCCTCGATACTCTTGACTTCGACGACGATGCGGTTCCAGCCGCCTGGCTCTGGAATAGCACCGCTCTGCAGTGGCTTTGAGGCCGATGTGCCAGGGCCACTCAGCCACAGGTTCAGGTCAGCTCGGGTAAGCATGACAAATGGTGGGCCCCATCGTTCCGTGACCTTGAAGCCGAGCGCTTCATAGAACGGGAGAGATGCGTCTACGTCTTTGACGAGGTACCGGACCGTTGCCATATTCGCTCCAAGGTAGTGTGGCGGAGAACTACAAGACGGCTAACGTTCGACGTAAGGGGCGGCCACAAGTGGGCGAAGCCCGCTTGTGGACGTCCCCTTGACGGAGGGGTTAGGGCACACGGTATTGACCATCAGCACCCCACGGATGAGCTTGCTGCAAACCAAACTGCAACTCTGCCTGAGGGTAGGCCCGACATGGGCCCAGACTGCGCTGACCAACGCAACACAGACCGCCAAGCCTGAGCGGAACAGCCCCAGCAACTTGACTGCGGCAATTGACAACAACCACCCGCCGGCTGCCACGCAGCACCAACCCTACAGCCGGATTTGTATTCGGCCCAACTCACAGCGCTCGCCTCATTGCCAGCAGCCAGACCGACACATGAGCGCAAGGCCGACAAGAACGCGGGCTGACGCTGCCACCTTGACGAAGCACCGACTGGCTGCTGGGAGAACAGAAGATAACGCCCTCGGACATGCTGCATTCCTGCCTTCGTGTGCCCTAACGTTCGACGTAAGGGGCGGCCCGCTTGCGGGACGTCCCCTTGACGGAGGGGTTAGGCCGCGGATGGCCCAACGAGGAGACGGCGCCCTGAAAAGCCAAACTACAAGGCAGCAGAAGCACTCGCAAGGTACACGGACGCTGAAGTGATGGAGGGCTCGTGCATTTGACAACTCACCAGCCGGATCGAAGTGGGCCTACTGCACCCACCGGCTGGAGAAGCAAGCCAAGCGGGACACGGAACGCAAAAGGATACCCCGACAACCCGCCCTGCAAACCTGACGCCCGCCCGCTGACCGAAGGCAACCTGGCGCTGACCATGCAATTTGCACTCACAAGCACGGTGGCGATGAGCGCGGAGACGGCTGCGATGGCACCAATGGGCAGCATCAAGCTGCGACGCTGACAACAACGATCGCCGGGATTGCTTGCCGTCCGAGCGGCCGTGATACCCAACGCCAACCCTGGATGTTCCCCGCTTGGCGAGGCCTAACGTTCGACGTAAGGGGCGGCCCGCTTGCGGGACGTCCCCTTGACGGAGGGGTTAGGCCGCACGGTTGGAGAAGGGCGGTGACCGGCAGCTTGCCGTCCTGGAGCCAGATTACCCTGCAGCAACCGCCTGACCAACCCGGAATTTTGGCCGGGGACCGCGCAGAGCCCAACCGGGCCACCAATCACAGGCGTCTGGCTGGACGCGCGGATGAAGCACTCGACAGGACGCAACGAAGAACAAGAGAGGGGGCCGGCAGGCCCTGCCACCACCTTTGGCGTGAACGTACGGCGACGCATCGACAAACGCGCTGTATTGCCCGACCCTGAAAGCCCAGGGCGACGCTCACCTTCGGCCACACAACTGCTTGCGACGCCCCGACGAGCACGGGGATTTGGTTTTAGCGACATGGCTGAGCGGCAGAACCCTGGGCGTTCAAGCGCCTTCATTTCGATGTGGCCTAACGTTCGACGTAAGGGGCGGCCCGCTTGCGGGACGTCCCCTTGACGGAGGGGTTAGGGCGCTGGAGGCTGATGGCAGAACTGGTGGTGAACAGGACCGCCCGGAACAAGCTACCCACAGGACACGACGACCTCAATGGACTTCTGCCCGATGTATAGCGAAGACTCGCCGCAATTGGAGTGAACGTGGAACATTGCAGCAAGATAGAGCCCACCCAAACCCAGGAAGAGACTGACCAAGATCTTTGCCGAACGCCGCAGCTTCCCTAGAGAGACGAGGCGGACGCAGGCTACTGTAGCAACGAGGAAGACAAGCGATGAGAACCATTCCCAGTTTCGCGCGGAAACCTCACCTGTGCCCACAACTCAAGCGCGGCGTGGCTTCCGAGTGATAGCAGCCATGGAAGTGCCATGACTGCCGCAACTGCGAGAGATCGGTTGCACAGGCGTGACCAAATGGCATTCATCTAAAGACCGGACGAGGCTGCGTGTGCGCCCTAACGTTCGACGTAAGGGGCGGCCGCAAGTGGGCGAAGCCCGCTTGTGGACGTCCCCTTGACGGAGGGGTTAGGTGTCGCTCGCATTGCTTCGCTTTGCTCCCAACTCCAAGACGTATTCAGATCGAGACTCGGCACTGTTTTGCTTGCCCTTGACGAGGCACCAAGCGAAAAAGTCTTGGGCAACTACTTGAACCTTGCTGGGAACGATGCCCATAGCCTGAAGCTGCTGCAACCCTTGCTCTGCCATTTGGATCCACTCGGAGTAACTGGCTTCAAAGCGCTCAGGGTCGACTGATGTTTCCTTGACCTTGGCCCACTCAGCTTCTGTGTACCAGACAACCCCGAAGTTCACCGCCGGAGGATTGACCTTCGGCTGTAGCCAAGGCGGAAGCTTGTGCGTTGGCATTTCGAAGTGGGGAAGGGTAGACGGAATTCTTGCAGGATTCGGCTGGCACGTGAAGCCTGAGACACCTAACGTTCG
Organism: Ideonella flava; assembly: GCF_051857595.1. Lineage (NCBI taxonomy): Bacteria > Pseudomonadati > Pseudomonadota > Betaproteobacteria > Burkholderiales > Sphaerotilaceae > Ideonella > Ideonella flava. The sequence continues at coordinate 177,809 of NZ_JBPZHD010000001.1, read as the reverse complement.
ACGTAAGGGGCGGCCCGCTTGCGGGACGTCCCCTTGACGGAGGGGTTAGGGCGCTGGCTTGCCGAGCAAGTAGAACTCAGATGCATCTCTGAATCGCCTCAATTTGGACATGGATAGAGGCACTGATCAGGACGATGTAGCCAAGCACTCCAGCCCCTAAGGCTGCTCCAACTCTTGCCTGAGGACTCCGGCCCGGGAAACTGGCCGCTAGCAAGGCTAGAAATGCTGCACTCGCGGTCCCCCAAACAATTGCCAATGACTCAAACACGAGGGCAGGATTGATATCACCCGAGGAGCCAGTCTTGAGATCGGCCAAGCAGCCGGACCGATGCATGTGTTGCATTGCAATCGCGAAGCACGCAATGGCTGCGACGCCGAGAATGCCCTGAGTGACTTTGCGGACCGACGGATTCATGGCGCCCTAACGTTCGACGTAAGGGGCGGCCCGCTTGCGGGACGTCCCCTTCACGGAGGGGTTAGCCGGCTGGGAATGGATAGGAAGCATTCTTGACTGCTTTGGCCATGAAGAAGCGTTCAGCCTCTGCGGCGGGATAGCCCTGGAACCGGGCAGACTTTAGGCTTGAACTTGCCTCTAAGACGGCAAGTGACCTGTCAGGCGGGACCACGCCGAACAGTTGCAAGTGTGCCAAAGCGGGCAACTCAGCCAGCGGATCGAGGGAATCCACCACAAGCTGCTTTCTTGAGGCGTCCCAACTCGGGAGGGCCTCAAGGGATAGCGCGACAAGTTGGACGAGATGCTTCAGCGGGGCGAGAGATCGTGCGCGGGGAAAGTGGAGGATTCTCAACTCCCTCAGGTTGCCAAGCATAGAGATCTGTTCGAACGACTCATCGGGGAAGCCAGCGATGGTCAAGCGTGTGACGTTGCGAAAGCGCGCAAGAGGCGCGAGGGTCTTGAACTTGCAATACCAGACGGTAAGGCTTTGAACCTCCAATGGCTCAGCAACAGCCGGCATTTGCCTTTCAGCGACGCGCATGAACTCAAGGTGCATAGCGAGTGAGACGGCTAACGTTCGAGGTAAGGGGCGGCTTGCGCGTATGCGCAAGACGTCCCCTTGACTGAGGGGTTAGGGCGCACAGCGCGAAGAGCAGGGTGTTGGTCCATGGCGGGACCGAACCTCTGCGACCCTGCAATTGATGGACGTTGCGACTTCAATTGACGGGCCTCACTTCGTTTCGCGATACCACGCCTTCGACGAGGTAAGCATCGCAGAACCACCGCTCACCAAGCGCTGCCCGAAAGCCAACCGCGATGTGATCGGGGGAGATGAGCTGAAGAGATGGGCTCAAGTTGAGTTCGCGCACGACGCTCGCGGCCTGAACGGCTGTTGTGCCGACCGGAATTTTCGAGCATGCAGCTTGAGCCTTGGCTTCAGCGCGAGACGCCGCAAGTGCCGTATACCCAAGGGACAGCGCAACAATTAGTACAGCAGCCGTAGCCAACTGAACAAGTGCTCTCTTGGCGAGCGTGATTTGCATGCGCCCTAACGTTTGACGTAAGGGGCGGCCCGCGTGCGGGACGTCCCCTTGACGGAGGGGTTAGGCGTATGGTCCGCTGAAGCGCTACTGTCGGCCCTACCAAGGCGCTTGTGCATTGATTGCCTTCATGGTGCAGCTAACAAGCTCAGCATACAGATACACGCCGACGGCCTGGAATGACTTGGCAACTGCACAGTTTGCGTCATTGACTGCACCCTTCTGGCATTCGCGTCGCCCCCGAGAAGCACCCTGACCGAACTTGCCGTCGATGGCCATGGTGACTGAGTCTTCCCAGTCCGGATCCCGCGTGGCGAAGATGCTTTGGTATTGAGTTATCAGATGCTTGAACAGTTGAACATCCGCCTCGTCGTAATCGACGGCACGCGTACGGAAGCATGCTACTGCCTGCGTTGACGCAAGTTGGAACTTCTGCAGACGTTCATCGCCGGGCGACTGCACAGGCGAAGAGCTAGAGGCGGAGGTGTCTTGCCGCCAGATCGTGACCAGGGAAGATTGAATCGTTGTCGAGAGTGAACTGCTGTCTGTAGGTGCTGCAATTGCCAGGCAGCACGAGACACCTAGGACGGAGGACACTAGGTGCTTCATACGCCTAACGTGTTTTAGACATCAAGCCGTCTTCCTACGGCTAGGCAGAAATGCCTATGGTTGACCACGTTTGCGTTTTTGGAATGGCTGGGGTAGGCATTTCGGTCTGGGGGGAACAGTCCCAACTTTCTGGCATCTTCATATGGCATGAGCCATGTCTTGTCGTGGCGTTTCCACTTGGCGCCGTGTTCGATCGCCTGGCGGCGGGTCTCTTCGTCGTCGTATGGGATGGTGACGGCCACAAGTGTATGTGGCCGCATTTCGATGGGACGGACGTCGATCAGCAGTTCGACGGTCGTGTAGCGCAGTTGGCAGTGGGAGTCTTCTCGATACCGGACGCAGACAAGCGAGGGGCCAAAGCGGCGAAGCCATTTCAGGGTCCCATGCCGAGGAGGAGTGAGCGTCTTGATGGTTCGACAGGATGCTGCGTCCGCGCCAGTGGCCTCCGCATTGCGCGGGGATGAAGGACGGGACGCCGTCACGCCGAACTCTGTCTCATGGCGGTCGGTTTGGGGTCCGCGGCGGGTACGACGAGGTTGGGACGATGAAGGCCTTGTCATGAGGCAATGGTAGACGGATACTGTACATAAATACAGTTGTTCAACCTTGCTTCAAAGCCAAGAGTGACTTCAATAGCCGATCGACCGGGCTCCGAAAGCGAGCCTCCTTCCGCAGGGCCGGTTGTGCCCACGGCCGCCTCGTTGAAGTTGCTCGACCAACTCCGCCAGCACATCCGCTATCGCCACTACAGCCTCCGGACCGAGGAGGCTTATGTGCATTGGGTGCGGGCATTCATCCGTTTCCACGGGCTCAAGCATCCGCGGTCGCTGGGGCGGGCCGAGATCGAGTCCTTCCTGACCTGGCTCGCGGCTGAGCGGCAGGTGTCGCCGTCCACGCACAAGCAGGCGCTGTCGGCCTTGCTGTTCCTTTATCAGCAGGTGCTGGGGCAGAAGGATCTGCCCTGGATGTCCGAACTGGGTCGGCCCAAGCGGCAGGTGCGGCTGCCCGTGGTGTTGACACATGCCGAGGTCTCGCGCCTGCTGGCGACCTTGCCTGATGAGCATCGGTTGGTGGGGCGCCTGCTCTACGGCACCGGCATGCGGCTGCTGGAGGGGCTTCGGCTGCGCGTCAAGGATGTGGATTTCGCGCGGCAGGTCATCATCGTGCGCGATGGCAAAGGGGGCAAGGACAGGGTCGTGATGCTGCCCGCGGCCCTCGAGGGCCCGTTGAAGGCGCAGTTGAGGTTGGCCCATGGCCTGTACCGGGCCGATCGCGAAGCTGGCTTGGCCGGCGTGCACCTGCCGCACGCCCTGGCTCGCAAGTACGCCCGCGCCGCCGAGTCCTGGACCTGGTTCTGGCTGTTTCCGCAAGCCGTGGTTTCGATCGATCCGCGTTCTGCTCCCGCCGGGGCGGATGGGCCGCGAGAGCGCCGGCGCCACCACCTGCAGGACCAGGCCTTCCAGCGGGCCTTCAAGCGCGCGTTGCACGAGGCACGCATCCCCAAGCCGGCCACGCCGCACACGCTGCGCCATTCCTTTGCCACACACCTTCTGCAGGCCGGGGTGGATATCCGCACGGTGCAGGAGCTGCTCGGCCATGCCGACGTGAGCACCACCATGATCTACACCCATGTGCTGCGCCTGGGCAGCAGCGGGGTGCGCAGGTTCGCGCCTGCCGATGGCGACGTGTCGGCGGCTCGTCGCGGGGTCGCCCGCGAGCCGGACGCGGCCTATGGCGACGGCGCAAGCCACCACCACGAAGAACTTTTGCCATGCCAACCCGTTTCCACGATGGCGAAGACGGTGAAGACGACGATGGCCGCGATGGTCGCTTCCCGGGTGCTCGTCCCCTCGGTGGCGGTGCCGTGCCCGGCGCCGCCTTCGGCCTGCCCGACTATGCCGAGCTTCACAGCCGCAGCAACTTCAGCTTCCTGACCGGCGCCTCGCAGCCGGGCGAGTTGGTGGAGAGAGCGCAGTCGCTGGGCTACCGCGCGCTGGCGCTCACCGACGAGTGCTCGCTGGCGGGGGTGGTTCGCGCCTATGAGGCAGCGAAGGAGCTCAAGCTCGGCGATGAAAACCGTCGCCTGCGATTGATCATCGGCACCGAGATGCGCCTGGCGTCTTCACGGGCCACCGCCGGACTCAGTTCATCGACGACACGAACGCGAACACGAACGCGAGCCCCAACGTCAACGTCAACGTCAACGTCAACGTCAACGTCAACGTCAACGCTAACCCCGACCCCGACCCCGACCCCGATCCCGATCCCGATCCCGATCCCGATCCCGATCCCGATCCCGATCCCGATCCCGACCCAGATCCCCAACCCCAACCCAAACCCAAACCCAAACCAAAACCAAAACCAAAACCAAAACGCCCATCCCCATCCCCATCCCCATCCCCATCCCCATCCCCATCCCCATCCCCATCCCCACCGCCCCTCCGGCGATGGCGCCCGTCTCGTGCTGCTGGCCCAGACGCGCCGCGGCTACGCGAACCTGTCGCACTGGATCACCCTGGCGCGTCGGCGGGCGGGGAAGGGGGGCTACGAGGCACTTGCCTCGGACCTCGAGGGCAAGGCCTCGACGGCCCCGGGGCTGGCGGGGCTGGGGGGCTGCCTGGCCCTGTTGGTGATCGATGGTCCACCGTCCGAGGAGGGCGGGGTCGGGCCGCCGGAATTCAGCGCGCTGTACGCCCAGGCGATGTGGTTGAAAACCTGGTTCGGCCCTGAGCGGTGCGGCCTGGCGCTGGCCTTGCGCCATCGCCGCTTCGACGACGAGCGCCTGGCCATCGCTCGCCGTGTGTCGGGCTTGACGGGGCTGCCCATCGTCGCCACCGGCGACGTGCTGATGCACAGCCGCTCGCGCAAGCCTCTGCAGGACGTGCTGGCCGCCACGCGGCACCGTTGCACCGTAGCCCAGGCCGGCCTGCGGCTCGAGTCCAACGGCGAGGCGCATCTGCGTTCGCGCCAGCGCCTGGCCGAGCGCTACGAGGCCGCCTGGCTGCAGGCCGCGGTGGAGTGGGCCGGGCGCTGCAGCTTCTCGCTCGCCGAGCTGGAGTACGAGTACCCGCGAGAGATCGTGCCGGAGGGCCACACGCCCACCACCTGGCTGCGCGAGCTCACCGAGCAAGGCCTTTTGAAGCGCTACCGGGACAAAGGCCGTGTGGAGCCGGCGCACGTGAGGCAGAAGGTCGAGCACGAACTGGCGCTGATCGAGCAGCTGCGCTACGAGGCGTACTTCCTCACCGTGGCCGACATCGTGCAGTGGGCCCGCGGCCAAGGCATCCTGTGCCAGGGCCGTGGCAGCGCGGCGAATTCGGTCGTCTGCTACGCCCTGCACGTGACCGAGGTCGATCCCGATCTCGGCAACTTGCTGTTCGAGCGCTTCATCAGCGCCGAGCGCAACGAGCCGCCCGACATCGACGTCGACTTCGAGCACCAGCGCCGCGAGGAGGTCATCCAGTACATCTACCGCAAGTACGGCCGCCACCGCGCCGCGATGACCGGGGTGGTCATCAGCTACCGCGGCCGCTCGGCGCTGCGCGATGTGGGCCGCGCCCTGGGCTTCGACCTCGATCGAGTCGAGGCCGTCACCAAGCAGCAGCCCTGGTGGGACGACCACCCCGGCCGGTTCGATCCGCAGAGGCTGCGCGAGCATGGCTTCGATCCCGAGTCGCCGCTGGTGAGGCTGTGGGCCGAGCTCGCCTCGCAGCTGCGAGGTTTTCCGCGCCACCTCAGCCAGCATCCGGGCGGCTTCGTCATCGCCCGCGACGATCTGTCCGAGCTGGTGCCGGTGGAGAACGCCGCCATGGAAGGCCGCACCGTCATCCAGTGGGACAAGGACGACCTCGACACGCTCAAGCTGATCAAGGTCGATATCCTGGCCCTCGGCATGCTGTCGGCCATCCGCCGCTCGCTCGACTGGGTGCAGCACAAGGGCGACGATCCCGTCGCGGGGCTGAAGGTGCCCGCCGCCCGGCGGCTGGAGATGGACGACCTGCCGAAGGAGGATCCTCGCGTCTACCGCATGCTGTCCGCGGCCGACGCCGTCGGCGTGTTCCAGGTCGAGAGCCGGGCCCAGCTCAGCATGTTGCCGCGCCTGAAGCCGGAGAAGTTCTACGACCTGGTGATCGAGGTCGCCATCGTGCGGCCCGGGCCCATCCAGGGCGGCATGGTCCACCCTTATCTCAAGCGGCGCAGCGGCGAAGAGCCGGTCGACTACCCCAGCCCTGAGGTGGAGCGGGCGCTGGAGCGCACGCTGGGCGTGCCGATCTTCCAGGAGCAGGTGATGCAGCTGGCCATCCTCGCTGCGGATTTCACGCCGGGCGAGGCCGACCAGCTCCGCCGCGCCATGGCCGCCTGGAAGCGTCGAGGCGGCCTCGGCCCCTTCGAGCAGCGGCTGGTCGGCCGCATGGTGGAAAAGGGCTACCCGCGTGAGTACGCCGAATCGATCTTCCACCAGATCGAGGGCTTCGGCGAATACGGCTTCCCCGAGAGCCACGCGGCCAGCTTCGCGCTGCTGGTCTACGTCAGCGCCTGGATCAAGCGGCACCACCCGGATGCCTTCCTCGTCGGCTTGTTGAACAGCCAGCCGATGGGGTTCTACGCACCGGCGCAACTTGTGCGTGACGCCAGGGCCCACGGCGTGGTGCTGCGGCCGGTCGACGTGACGCTCAGCCAGTGGGATTCGACTTTGGAAGAGTCGTCCGCCGACGATGATGCCCATCCCTCCGCCGAGGCGCCCTGGCCGCACAGCCCGCCGGTGGCCAGCCTGCGGCCGGTGCGCCTCGGCTTCAGCCGCCTGAGCGGCTTCCGGGAGGAGGTGGCGAAGCGAATCGTCGCGGCCCGCGGCGAGGCGGCTTTCACGAGCGTGGAGGATCTCGCCCGGCGCGCAGCCCTGGATGCCCAGGCGCTTCGGCTGCTGGCCGATGCCGACGCGCTGTCGATGCTCGCCGGGCACCGGCGCGAGGCGGCCTGGGCCGTGGCAGGTGTCGACACGACGCAAGCCCGCGCCATGGCCGATGCCCAAGGGCCGCGGCCGCTGCTGCACGCGACGAGGACCGAGGAGCCGGAGCCTGCACAGCTCGAGGCGCCCAGCCTCGGCGCTGCGCTGCTGGCCGATTACCGGCGCACCGGCTTGTCGCTGCGAACCCATCCGCTGGCCCTGCTGCGCCCGCGGCTGGAGGCTTTCAGGGTGAGCACCTCGGCCGAGCTGCAGCACTTCCGCGATGGGCAACTGGCCCGCGCCAGCGGCCTGGTGACCCATCGCCAGCGCCCGGCCACGGCCAAGGGCGTGATCTTCGTCACCCTGGAGGACGACACGGGCCCGGTCAACGTCATCGTCTGGCCGCAGCTGGCCGAGGCGCAGCGCACACCATTGCTCACTGCGAGGCTGCTCACCGTCTACGGCATCTGGCAACGCCAGGGGGAGGTCAGGCACCTGGTGGCCAAGCGTCTGGTGGATCACAGCGCCTTGCTGCGCGAGCTGGACGCGGCGTCGTCAGGCCACCCGGCGGACGAGGACCGCTCCCGCCCCAATGGCCCCCGCGCACCAGAAGACAAGAAGCTCGGCCGCGGCCAGAGCGAGAGTCTCAAGATCTCCAGCCGCGACTTCAGGTGAGCACTTGCAGATCGAACGCGCGTTCGGCGAACCACACCGCCGCGATGGCTGCGATGGCCACCGAGCCGCCCACCAGCACCACCTGCCGATAGAACCGTGTCTCCCGCACCCACCACGCCAGCGGCAGCGCGATGGCCACGATGCCCAGCTGCCCCAGCTCGACGCCCACGTTGAACCCCACCAACGACCGCGCCAACTCGACAGGCTCCAGCCCCAGCTCCTTCAGCGCGCCCGCAAAGCCGAAGCCGTGCACCAGGCCGAACACGAAGGCCATCGGCCAGCGCACGGCCGCTCCGAAGCGGCCGATTGCCCGCTCGGCGGGCGGCGCCGGTACCCCGGCGCCGGGTGCTTCAGGTTGCCAGCGCACGGCCGCTGCGAAGCGGCCGATGACCCGCTTGGCGGGTGGCGCCGGTACCCCGATGCCGGGTGCTCCAGGTTGCCAGCGCACGGCGGCCGCTGCGAAGCGGCCGATGACCCGCTTGGCGGGTGGCGCCGGTACCCCGGCGCCGGGTGCCCCAGGACGCCAGCGCACGGCCGCTGCGAATTGGCCGATGACCCGCTCGGCGGGCGGCGTCGGTACCCTGGCGCCGGGTGCTCCAGCTCGCCAGCGCACGCCCGGCAGGAAGCGCTTCAGGTTGTCCACGGCCGCCAGCACCACGCTGGCGGCGATGAGCGACTCCACCACGCGCGATGGCGGGTCCGCATAGCCCAGCACGGACAGCGCCAGCGTGATCGAGTGCGCCACGGTGAACGCCGTGACCACCTGAGCCACCCGCCACAGCGTGGCACGCCATCCGCCCGCTTCGCCCGTCCGCGTCACGAGCACCGCCGGCAGCATGAGCGCCAGCAGGAAGAGCACGTGGTCCGTGCCGATCAGGATGTGGCGGATGCCTTCCGCGACGAAGCTGCCGAAAGTGGACGCCGGCGCCGCGCCGCCCGCCTCGCCACCGCCGGCCAGTGGAAGCGGCCCCGCGGCAGGCGCCAGCACCGCCGTCGTCACGCCGCCCTCTGCAACCGCGCGCCATTGCAGCAGCCCGCGATGCGAGGCATCGCTGTCGCCGAACAGGCGGTAGTCCACCTTCAAACCTCGCACGCTGACGTCGGCCGGACAGTGCCAGTGGCGAGCCAGGACGGCGTAGCTGCCATCGGCATGGCTGTCGATGCGCGGCGCATCCAGCGCGCCGGGCGTGCACGGCAGCAGATCGCGTTCGCCCACCGTCAATCGCAAGCCGGCGTCAGCCAGGGCAGCGATCTGCGGCCAGGCCAGCCGAACCTCGCCCCAGGTGATGGACCCGTCGTCATTGGCGTCCAGCGGCAGCACGCGGTCCAGGTCGCGCAGGGCGATGTCCCAGCGTTGCTCCACCACGTTGCCGCGCGCAGCGAGATCCAGCGTCGCGTTGCTCGGCGCATGGGCCTGGGCGACTTCAGGGGCGAGAAGCAGGCAGCTCGCCGCGCCGATAGACGCCAGCAGGAGGCGCACGGTCCGCACGGAGGAGTTCATGTGCGCACCTCCTTCCCGTTCGAGGACACCTTTGCCATCCTGAAGCGCGCCGGCCAGCGGGCATCCCGAAACCCTTGTTCGCGAGCCCAGGCCAACACGGGCGAGGCCGCGTCCGGCCGGCCTGCGGCATCGGCCGCGCGCAGCAGCAGCAGGGCATCCGCCGGCTCGCGCTGCCAGACCCAGTTGGCCTCGGCCAGCGCCAGCGCCGCCTGCGCGTCCCCCCGAACGTCCAGTGCAAAGCGCGATTGCTCTCGAGCGTGGCCCATGTCGCCGCGTGCCAGCGCGGCATCGAAGCGGGCTTGCACCTGGCGGGCGAGTTCGTCGGCCACCCGCCCGCGCGCCGGCTGCCGGGCCGCGAGCTGGCGGTTGGCAATCGCTCGACGCAGCAACAGGCCATCGGCCGCGTCGTAGGTCTGCAAGAGCTCGTCCACTTCCGCGGGCCGGCCCTGCTCCAGCAGCCAGTCGGCCCTCGCGGCCAGCGCGTACAGGCTGGGCGCATCGCCGGCCGTCGCTTCGAGGAACAGCCGCTCGGCCTCGTGGCGGCCGGAGCGTTGCGCCAGCTCCGCGCGCAGCAGGCTCAGCCACGGGTCATTCCCACGGCCGAGCGATGCGAGCGTTGCATCCGCCCGGCGCGCATCCAGCCGCCCCTGCAGATGGTCCAGCTCGGCCAGGCAGGCGCAAGCGGGGGTCGTCACGGTCTCGCCGAGCGCTGCATAGGTGTCGCCCATGAGCCGCCCGCAGCCCGCACGGGCGTCGGCATAGCGGCCTTGCACCTGGTGGATGCCGGCGCGCGTCAGCTCGGCCTGCGCGCGCAGGGCCAAGGCAGGCGAGCCGTGGCGCGCATAAGCGGCTCGCCGGGCCCAGCCGCTGTCCGCTCCGGCCGAAGGGTCGGCCGTCTTCGGCGCGCCCACGAGCGAGTCCAGGTCCGACAGCGCGCCGGCGAAGTCGTGCTGGCTCTGGCGGACCATGGCCCGCAGCAGCCGCACCTCGGCGGGCGGCTCGGCGGCGTTCCACCACGGCGCGAGCGCGGCCTGGGCCTGGCCCCAGTCACGAGGGTCGCCACTCCGATGGGCCTGCTCCATGGCCCGGCGTGCGAGCGCCAAGGCCGTCGAAAGGCTGGCAGGAGACGGCATCGCGCTGGCCATGCCCGGCCCCGAGGCCGGCAGCATCCGGCGCGGCGCCACGCCGGGCAAGCGGGTCGGCAATCGTTCGACGACCTCCCGGTCATCGGTCGGCGCGCGCGGCGCTGCCGGTGCCGCTGCCGCCGCCATGAGAAGCAGCAGCGCTGCGAGGAGGGGGCTCATCCGGGGCGACATGTCGGCTCCTGGGCTCGGTGCGGAAAAAGCCTGATCCGCTGCAGGCCGGATCAGGTCGCGACGTCGGGCACCACCGCGTGCCACCCGACAGGCTCAGGCTGCGATCACTTGCGTGCCGCCAGCGCTGCCGCCGCGCCCGCGCCCGCGCCTGCCCCCGGCGTCGGGTTGTTCAGGTACGGGAACTTGGTCAGGAACGGCGTGGCGGCCTGGTCGACGGCGTCGTGCAGGTTGTAGGCCGTCGTGCCCAGCGGCACGGCCTTGGGCTTGCACTTGGTGCCCAGGCCCAGCGCGTTGCCGTTGCCGTTGGCCATGCACAGCCCGCCCATCATCGCGACCAGCGAGATGTCGACGACGTCGTCTTTCGGCCGGCGGCCGTTGGGGTAGCCCGCCAGGTCGTTGCCGCCCGCCAGGATGTTGCCCAGCACGCCCAGCCGGTTCTGCTGCTCGTAGGGCACCGGCGGGATGCTGGTGTTCAGCCGCAGCATCTCCGAGGCCACCACGTTGGCCGGCTGGTTCACTCCTGGCAGGCCGGTGAGGAAGGTCGTGATGAGGTCGGTGCGCGGGTAGTTGGTCGGCGCGCTGTTCGGCAGAGGCAAGGCGATCTCCAGCAGCTTCGGCAGCGTGGGGTTGCTCACGTAGTTCAGGAACTGGCCGTCGCTCTCGGGCCTCGACGAGTTGAACTTGTCCTTGTCCTTCAGGCCGATCACCACCTCGTTGACCAGCGGCATGCCCAGGCGCGACACCTGCACCCAGTCGCCGGTGCTCTTGTCGACCTTGTTCAGGCCGGAGCGGGGCGTGTCGTCGATGTTGTGCGTCTGGCGCACGCTGGCGGTGGTCCAGCCGCCGATCACCGGCTCGCTGCCCTGCGTGACGCAGCTGATGGGCAGCTCCAGCGACAGCGTGGTGACGTTGTCGTCCGCGATGATGTTGGGGAACAGGCCGATCTTGCTCGGGTCGGTGATGACCTCGATGGGCGCGTTGACCAGGTCGAAGATCACGCCGAGGTTGACGGCGAAGCCCTCCGCGCGCTGGCCGACGAACATCCGGCCCGGCATGCCGCAGCCCGGGATGTTGATGTTGTAGACGTGCTTGGCGGCGTAGCCGGGGTAGTCGGCGATGGTCTTGGTGCCGATGTTGTCGGCCGGCTTGTCGAAGACGGTCGAGCCGTTGTCGGCGTTGGTGATCTGCCAGGGCTCGCCCTTGCGGCGGTCGCCCTTCATCATGATCACGCTGAAGGTCTGGGCCACGTTGAGGTTGGTGTCGCGCACGTTGGCGACCGGCCCGGCCTGGATCAGCGGGATGGCCACGCTCTTCTTGCCCGAAGGCAGCTCGATGCCCCTGCCCGCATTGGCCAGCGTGTTGGTGAAGCGGAACTGGAAGCTCAGGTCTTCCTTGGCGTCGCCGTTGTTGTCGAGGTGGATCTCGTACAGCGCGTTCTGATCCATGTCGAAGTAGTTCGGCCCGCCGTAGGCCGCCTGCAGCGGCTGGTAGTTGGCGATCAGCGTGACGTAGTTCGAGCGGCCCGTTTCGTAACTGCGGAACATGTAGAAGTCGGTGCCGTCGACCTTGGGCGCGCCGGTGATGAAGGGCGCCTCGCGGTGGCTGGAGGCCAAGGCCGGCACGGTGGCAGTGGCGGCCAGCGCCGCCGCTGCGGCCAGCGGTGCCAGGCGAAGGATCAGGGGAGTGGAACGGTTCATGACAGGGTCTCCTCGGTAGGGAAGGGCAGTTCACCGGCCAGCTCGGCTCGGCGTGACCCTGCTTACGCAGCGGTGGCGTGACGCGGATTCAGCGGCGTGAACCAACCCCGCGGCCCGCTGGGTGGCCTGCATCCGGTGGCCTGCCGGCTGCGTACGGCTTGCGCCGCGCGCGACAATCCGCGGATGAAACGATCCCAAGCTCGCTCCGTTCTCGGCCCCCGAGGGGCCCTTCAGTGCCTACGGGCGGCCGGGCGGCACTGACATGGCTTCAGACCCGAAAGTTCTCCAATGGCTGCCGGCGCAGGGGCGCCCCGAGCAGTTGATGCTGGTGTTCCATGGCGTGGGCGATTCCGCGGCCGGCATGGCACCCCTGGCCGAGGCGCTGCGGCGCGCCTTTCCGCAAGCGGCGGTGCTGGTGCCCGATGGCTTCGATCCCTTCGATGGCGACCCCAGCGGCGCAATGGGAGGCCGGCAGTGGTTCTCCCGCCTGGGCATCCACGAAGGCAACCGGGCCGAGCGCGTGCGGGCCGTGCTGCCTCGCCTGGCGGCCTTCGTGCGAGGGGCTCAGCAATCGACCGGGGTGGGGCCGGCAGCCACCGCGCTGGTCGGCTTCTCCCAAGGCGCCGCCTGCGCGCTGGAGCTGGCCCAGGCGGAAGACGGGCTCGCCGGCAGGGTGCTGTCCTTCGCCGGCCGCTACGCTGTGCTGCCCGAGCGGGCGCTGCAGCACACCACGCTGCACTTCTTCCACGGCAGCGATGACGAGGTCATCCCGGCCCACCATGCCCGCGACGCGATGCAGCGCATCGCCGAGTTGCAGGGCGACGCCACCATCGACATTGCCGAAGGCGTGGGACACGAGTTGCCGGCGGCGCTGGTCAACCGAGCCATCGAGCGGCTGCGCACCCACATCCCCCACCGCACCTGGGCGGCCGCGATGGGGGCCGTGCCGGGCCTGGCCGAGCGCCTGGCCGCCCGCAGCACCGATCCCGACGCCGAAGACTGATGTCGAGGCCAGACGACCTCGCCGCCTTGCGCTCCTGGGCGGCCGAGGCGCGCCCCGTCTTCATCTGCGGCCACGAGCGCAGCGGCACGTCGGCACTGCAGCTCGCGCTCGCGAGGCACCCGGCATTGGCGCCCGTGCCCGACGTCTACGAGACCTTCATCTTCAGCCGCACGCGCGAGTGGCTGGCCGATCCGCCGCACGCCATGCAGCAGGCTTACGTGGGTGGCCGCGAAGCGCTGGCGCGCCTGCGCGAATGGGCTGCACGGCTCGCGGGCGGCGCTGCGCACACGCTGGAGGAGGACGACCTGTTGCGAGCCTTCCTCGCCTTCGCCGCGCACGAGACCTACGCCGGCCGCCGGCTGCTGGAGAAGACGCCGACCCACGTGCTCTCGCTGCCGCGCCTGTTCCGACTCTTCCCGCGTGCGCAGGTGCTGGCCTGCGTGCGAGACCCGGTGGCGATAGCCGATTCGTACCGGCTGCGCCTGTCGCGCGAGCGGGCGCTGGGCAAGCCGAGGGAGGCCTGGAGCTGGCTGGAGCTCGGCATCGACGAACTCATCGTCCGGCTGCGCCGGGTGGACCGCGCGTTGAGAGACAGCGTGGCGTTTGCTCCCGGCCGGGTCTTCCTCGTGCCCTACGACTGGCTCACCGCGGTGCCGGCCGACGCGCTGGCGGCCATCTGCACCTTCATCGGCGAGCCCTACGACGAGGCGATGCTCGCCCCGCGCGCCCTCCGGCGCAGCCGCGTGGACGAGCGGCTCTCGCAGCCGATCTCGGCGGCGCCAGCAGCTCCTTCGCTGCTGGCCGAGGCCGAGCGCACCACCCTGCGCCGCGAAACCCACGGCCTGGCTGCGCGCTGGCGAGTGCCTGGTTGTCTTCCGGTCGGATCATCCTCAGCCGTGCTGCCGGAGAGGCCGTGAGACGCGGCCGGTGAAACGCGGTCCGTGACATCGCCCCTTCCTCGCCCCCTTTCGAACCTTCTGACCCATGCTCTTCCTGCTGTCTCCCGCCAAGACCCTGGACTATGAACGCCCGGTGCCGCCGGAACTCGCCAGGCGCGCCACTCGCCCGCGCTTCGTCGACGAGGCCGCCGAGCTGATCGACGTGCTGCGCGGCTACACGCCTGCGGCCATTTCCTCCTTGATGGAGCTGTCCGATCCGCTCGCCCAGCTCAACGTCGGCCGCTATGCCGCCTGGTCGACCCGTTTCACCGCCGCCAACAGCCGTCCCGCCGGCCTGGCCTTCGATGGCGATGTCTACGATGGCCTGCAGGCCCGGACGCTGGACGATGCGGATTGGACCTGGGCCCAGCGCCACCTCGTCATCCTGTCGGGCCTTTACGGCCTGCTCAGGCCGCTGGACAAGCTCCAGCCCTACCGGCTCGAGATGGGCACGCGCCTTCCGACCCCGGGCGGCGCGAAGGACCTGTACGGCTACTGGGGCGACACCCTGGCCGAGACGCTGAACGAGGTGCAGGCCAACGAGAAGTCGCCCATCGTCGTCAACCTGGCTTCGCAGGAGTACTCGCGGGCGGCGCTGCGGCCGGCGCTGAGGGCGCGTGTCGTCGAGTGCGTGTTCGAGGAGTGGCATGGAGGGCAGTGGAAGGTCATCAGCTTCTTCGCCAAGAAGGCGCGTGGGCTGATGGCAAGACACGCCATCCAGCAGCGGGCAGCGACGGTGAAGGCCCTGCGCGAGTTCGATGCCGACGGCTATGCCTTCGACGCTGCCGCTTCCGGGCGCGACCGGCTCGTCTTCCGCCGCGGCAAGGACTGAGCCTGCGAGGTGCAGGCATCCGCCCAGGGCAGCTCGGCCAGCAGCGCCTTGGCCGTGAGGTGCAGATCCCGTGCACCGGCCAGCCCGGCCAGCAGGGCATCCACCACCACCCGCACGCGCGGCGCCAGATAGCGCCGGTGCGGGTAGTGCAGGACCACCTCGCGGTCGCCGGGGTCGTGGATGTCCGCCAGCAGCAGCTTCAGCCGCCCACTTCGCAGGTAGGGCAGGGCGTGATGCAGGCCGGCCTGCACCACGCCGCAGTCCGCCAGCGCGAGATCCAGCACCGCGGCCGGGTCGCTCACGGCGAGTCGGGGTTGCGGCTGGATCTCGATTCGCCGGCCGCGGCGGGCGCTGCCGAAGAAGCGCCAGGCGCTCGGCGTGCTGCCGGCAAAGCGGACGGCGACGCACTCGTGCCTGCGCAGCTCCTCCACCGTGCGGGGCACGCCGGTGCGCTGCAGGTACGCCGGACTGGCCACCAGGGCCAGGGGCAAGGCGCAGATGCGGCGCGCCACCAGGCTGGAATCCTGGATGAAGCCGCCGCGGATGCCGATGTCGTAGCCCTCGGCCACCAGGTCCACAGGCCGGTTGTCCAGGTCCAGTTCGATCGTGAGACCCGGATGGGCGGCACCGAGCGCAGGCAGCAGCGGTAGCACCCATTGGCGGCCGAAGGCATGGCCCACCGAGATGCGCACGCGGCCGCTGGCTTCGGTCGCGCTTTGGGTGACGTCGGCCACTGCCTCGTCCAGCGCGCGCAGCGCGGCGCGGGCCTTGTCGAGAAAGCGCTCGCCCTCGGCCGTGAGGGCCAGGCGACGCGTGCTCCGCTGCAGCAGGCGAACGCCCAGTTGCGCCTCGAGCTTGGCCAGGCTCTTGCTGACGGCCGCAGGGGTCAGTTCGAGCCGCTCGGCCGCTGCTGCCAGGCTGCCCGCGCCGGCAGCCTCGACGAAGGCCAGCAATCCCTGAAGTTGCTTCATGGTCTGAATTCTCAACTCTCGCTCATGAATCCATCAAGTGCTGGTGACTTCCGGTTGTGCAGTCCACTGCCTACAGTCACCTCCATCGCAGGCCCGATGGGCGGGCCGCAAGGACGGAAAGGACGGACACCATGAAGATCGGAATCCTCGGCTCGGGCACGGTGGCGCAGACGCTGGCGGCCGGCTTCGCTCGCCACGGCCACGAGGTCATGCTGGGCACGCGGGAGCCGGCGAAACTGGCCGAGTTCGCCGCGCAGCATGCCGGTGTGAAGATTGGCACCGGCCCTGATACGGCGGCCTTCGCCGAGTTGGCCCTGCTGGCGGTCAAGGGCACCGCCGCCGAAGCGGCGCTCCACGGCGAGGTGAGCCGCCAGCTGGCGGGCAAGGTGCTCATCGACGCCACCAACCCGATCGCCGACGCACCGCCGGACCAGGGCGTGCTGCGTTTCTTCACCACGCTCGACGATTCACTGATGGAGCGCCTGCAGCGAGCCCACCCGGCGGTGCGCTTCGTCAAGGCCTTCAACTCCGTCGGCGCGGCGCTGATGATCGATCCCAAGCTGCCCGGCGGGCGCCCGACGATGTTCATCGCCGGCGAAGACGCCGAGGCCAAGCAAGCGGTGGCGGGCCTGCTGGAGCAGGTGGGCTGGGACTCGGCCGACATGGGCGGCGCGGTGGCCGCGCGGGCCATCGAGCCGTTGTGCATGCTGTGGTGCATCCCCGGCTTCCTGCGCAACGACTGGGTGCACGCTTTCAAGCTGCTCACCGCCTGAAGTCCGAGCGGCCTGGCCGCTCGAACTTCAGGCGGCCGTACATGGGCTCCCCCGGCCCCTTCCGAGCGGGGGCTCCAGCAGGCAATGGGCTCCCACCAGCCTCCCTCCGAGAGGGAGGCACTCGCGTGAATGACGAGCGCTCCATGCCTTTCGTCCGTCTGGCCGGAGCCCTCCTCACGGAGGGCTGGGTGGTGCAGTCGGACTGCCTGGAGCCCCCTCGCGGAGGGGGCCCGGGGAGCCCACGTGCACCCGCAGGGTTCGGGGCTGGCGCCCCGAACCCTGCGCGACAATGTCGGCATGACGACGACGACTGCCATCACCCCAGAGTTGCGCGCCTGGATCGTGGCCCAGGCCGAGGCCGGTTTCCCCCCCGAGGACGTGCTGGCCGCGATGAAGAAGAGCGGCTGGCCCGAAGACGTGGCGATCGAGGCCATGGAGTCCACGCTCACCGAGCACCTGAAGGCCAAGGGCCGGCCGATCCCCAGCCTGGAGCTGCCCGAGCCCGCCGTGGAAGACGGCTCCACCTGCCTGCTGGCCGATGGCCACGAGGTGAAGGTGCTGATGAGCATGCAACTGCCGCGGGTCATCGTCTTCGGCGGGCTGCTGACGCACGCCGAGTGCGACGAGATGGTCGAGCTGGCCCGCGGCCGGCTGACCCGCTCGGAAACGGTGGTCAACGAGACCGGCGGCAGCGAAGTCAACACCGCCCGCACCAGCGACGGCATGTTCTTCGCCCGTGCCGAGAACGCGCTGTGCCAACGCATCGAGCACCGCATCGCCCAGCTTCTGCGCTGGCCGGTGAAGAACGGCGAGGGCCTGCAGGTGCTGCGCTACCGGCCCGGGGCCGAGTACAAGCCGCACCATGACTACTTCGACCCCGTCCACCCCGGCACGCCGACTATCCTTGCGCGCGGCGGCCAGCGGTTGGGCACTCTGGTGATGTACCTGAACTCGCCTGTGCGCGGCGGCGCCACCACCTTCCCCGATGTCGGCCTGGAGGTCGCGCCGATCAAGGGCAACGCGGTGTTCTTCAGCTACAACGCTCCCCACGCCAGCACCAAGACGCTGCACGGCGGCGCCCCGGTGCTGGAGGGCGAGAAGTGGGTCGCCACCAAGTGGCTGCGCGAGGGCGAGTTCGTCTGAACTAGCTTTCTTCCACGGCTGCGCGGTAGGCATGCCAGCTGGCATGCCCGGCCACCGGGCCGACGACCAGCAGGCCGGCGAATCCCGGCAGCATCGCCAGCACCACCAGCACGGTCAGCAGCGCTCCCCAGAACAGCATCACGCCGGGCTGGCCGAGGGCGAGGCGCAGGCTGGTGAGTCCTGCGGTGATGGCGTCGGTGGGCCGGTCCAGGATCATGGGGATCGAGACCACGCTGACGGCGAAGATCAGGCCGGCGAACACCCCGCCCACGGCCAGGTAGGCGACGATGAAGCCGATGTTCTCCGGGTCCAGCAGGGCGAGCAGCGAGCCGCGGAAGTCCGGCATGCCGTCGAAGCTGAGCGCGAACACCACCAGCGAGGCACGGCCCCAGAGCATCTCCAGCACCAGCAGCACGAAGCCGAAGATCGCCAGCGTCCCGGTTCGCGTCTGCCAGGCGTGCAGCGAGGCCGCGAGGCTCGGCTGCTCGCCCCGCTCCAGCGCCCGGCTGGCGTGGTACAGCCCGAGGCACAGGAAGGGCCCCATCAGCAGGAAGCCGGCCGACAAGGCCAGCGTGTAGGCCGGCGCACGCTCGAACACCGCCAGCAGCGCCCATCCCATCGCCATGAAGCAGGCCCCGTAGAACAGGCCGACGCCGGGCGCGCGGCGGAAGTCCCGCCAGCCGAGCGCGAGCCAGCGCAGCGGATCGGCGAAGGACAGCGTGCGCAGCGGTGGGGTGAGGGTGCCCGCGGGCGTGGTGTCTACATCCATCCGGGCAGGTTAGGCAGCCGATCGGCACCCGTCCATCGGGCCGGTCCCGGGCCGGGCTTGAGCCAGATCAAGGCGCGGCGGGCGGCCTGGGCGGGCTCCTAGAATTCGCCCATGCCTGCCAGCGTGCTGAACGTCTCCGCCTACCGCTTCGTCCCGCTCGACGACCTCGAGGCCCGGCGCCGGCGCCTGTACGAGCACGCCGCCGCCGTCGGCCTCAAGGGCACGGTGCTGTTGGCCGAGGAGGGCATCAACCTGTTCCTGGCCGGCCAGCCGGAAGCTCTGCGCGGCTGGCTGGCTGCCTTGCGCGAGGACACGCCGTTTGCCGGCCTGGATGCCAAGGAAAGCTGGAGCGAAGGCTTGCCGTTCAAGCGGCTGAAGGTGAAGGTCAAGCGCGAGATCATCCGCATGAACATGCCGGCGGTGCGCCCGTCAGCCGCTCGTGCACCGGCCGTCGCCCCGAAGACCCTGGCGCGCTGGCTGCAAGCCGGCCGCGACGACGAGGGGAGGCCGGTGGTGATGCTCGACACCCGCAACGGTTTCGAGGTCGACGCCGGCGCCTTCCAAGGCGCGCTCGACTGGCGGCTCGATCGCTTCTCGGATTTCCCGGCGGCGCTGGCCGAGCGCCGCGCCGAGCTGGCCGGCAAGACGGTCGTCAGCTACTGCACCGGTGGCATCCGCTGCGAGAAGGCGGCGCTGGTCATGCAGGACCTCGGCGTGGAGCGCGCCTATCAGCTCGAAGGCGGGATCCTGCGCTACTTCGAACAGACCGATGGCGCGCCGCATTGGCGTGGCCGCTGCTTCGTCTTCGACGAGCGTCAGGAGCTCGACCCCGCGCTGCAGCCCGCGGTGGCGAGCGCATGAAGTTGCTGCTCTGGCGCGCCTTCGGCATCCTGCTGATGCTGACGGCGCTGGCCGTGCCGGTGGCTCGCGCGCCGGACAGGCCGGTCGAGACGCTGGTGGCGCGCTGGGCGCCACCGCCGTCGGACTTCATCGAGATCAAGGGCCAGATGGTGCACCTGCGCGACGAGGGCCCGCGCGACGATCCGCAGCCCATCGTGCTGATCCATGGCACTTCCGCCAGCCTGCACACCTGGGAAGGCTGGGCCGCGGCGCTGCGGGGCCAGCGCCGGGTCATCAGCTTCGACCTGCCGGGCTTCGGGCTGACGGGGCCCTTCGGCGGCTCCTACCCGACCGATGACTACCACGGCGACACGCTGGCGCGCTTCGTCATCGACCTGCTGGACCAGCTGGGCCTGGCCCGGGTGGTGCTGGCCGGCAATTCGCTGGGTGGCGAGGTGGCCTGGCGGGTGGCTTCGCTGGCACCGGGCCGGGTCGCACGACTGGTGCTCGTGGATGCTTCAGGCTACGACGTCCAGCCGATCGAGTGGCCCGTTGCGTTCCGGCTGGCGCGGACCCCGGTCGTCAGTGCCTTGAGCGAGTGGTTCCTGCTGCGCGGGCTGGTCGACCAGAGCGTGCGCAGCGTCTACGGCGACCCGGCCAGGGTCACGCCGGCCCTCGTCGACCGCTACTTCGAGCTGACGCTGCGCGAGGGCAATCGCCACGCGCTGCGCGAGCGCATGCAGCAGCTGGACGCGGGGCAGGAGGTGGGCCGCCTGTCGCAGCTGAAGCTGCCGACGCTGATCCTCTGGGGCGGGCGGGACCGCCTCATCCCGCCTCCGGTGGCGGAGCGGTTCCGGCGCGACATCGCCGGCAGCCGCCTCGTCGTCTTCCCCGAGCTCGGCCACGTGCCACAGGAGGAGGACCCGCAGCGGACCGTGGAGTCGCTGAAGGAGTTCCTCGGCCTTCGCTGAGTCGGCCGTGCGCCGCCGCAGGGATCGATAGACGGAGCAGCGCCGGGACGGCTTCTAGCGTCTGCCCGCTTGCGAGCCTGCCCGGGGAAAGGCAGCATGCAGGTCATGCACCGGAGGGATCGCCGACCAAAGAGTGGGCGGAGGTGCTGGAGCAGCCGTGGGCGCGCCATTCCTGGCGCGCTGATCGCGGCAGCTCTGGCAGCGCTTGCGCCCATGCCTGCCGCAGCCCGCGGCCCTGCGCCAGCGCCTGCGCTGGTCTGCCCCGATCGCCCCATCACCGTGGCGTTCTACGAGTTCGGTGCGCTCTATCGCGCCGCCGGCGGCGAGCGGGGCGAGGGCTTCGACGGCACCGGCATCGATGTGGACCTGATGCGCGAGCTCAAGCGCCGCAGCGGCTGCCGTTTCGAAGGCACGACGATGACCCGGGCCCGCATCTGGTGGGAGCTCGAAGGCGGCCGGCTCGACATGACGACATCGGGCATCGCCACGCCGGAGCGCGAGAAGCTCTACGCCTTCGCGCCTTACATCCAGCTCAGGCACACCGTCTGGATGCTGGCCTCGCATCCGCCGGTGCCGGGCGGCCTCGCCGAGTTCATGGCCAACCCGAAGCTGCGCTGGGGCGCCGTCCGAGGCTATCGCCACACGCCGGACTACGACGCGGCGCTCGACGAGGCGAGGGCGCAGGGCCGGGTGGTGGAGGCCACCGAGGACGCGGCCCTGCTGCGCCTGCTGGCCGAGGGCAGCGTGGACGCGGTGATCGCCCACGCCGTGGTGATCCGGGGCTACGCGGCACAGCATCCGCGCAAGCCGCAACTGGTGGCGCTGGACTGGGCGCCGCGAGGCTCCGTCGTGCCCGAAGGGCTGGTGCTGTCGCGGGCCCGTTTCAGCGAGGCGGAGATCGCGGCGTGGCGGCGCCTGGTGGGGGAGGTGGTGCGCGACGGCACGATGGCGCGCATTGCACGCCGCCACGTGCCGGAGGACGAAGTGGCCGAGCTGATCCCGCGCGACGACCTCAGCCGATGAGGGCGGCGAGCACTTCGGAGCGGAACTCGCGCTGGTACAGCACGAAGACGACGAAGGCGGTGGCCGCCAGGCAGGCCCAGGGCGAGAAGAACCACGCGATCAGCGCAAAGGCCATGTAGTAGGCGCGCAGGCCGTCGTTGAAGGTCTCGGCGGCCAGGCCCATGATGCGGCCGGCTCTCTCCGCGAACGCGTCCCTTTCCTCGTCGGTCCACGGATGATCGTGGGTCGGCGCCGCGGCCACCAGCAGCACGCCGAAGCTGTACTGCCGCATGCTCCAGGTGAAGCGGAAGAAGGCGTAGACGAAGATCGCCGTCAGCACGGCGACCTTGACATCGAACACGAGCACGGAGGTGCGGGCGGCGAAAGGGATCTCGCGAACGAATTCCGTGGCCTTGTCGGTCGTCCCGAGCACCGCCAGCAGGCCGCCGATGATCAGGATGGTGGTGGAGGCGAAGAACGAAGGGCTGGTCGACAGGTTCTGCGCCACCATGCCATCGACGACGCGGTTCTCGCGCGTGGTCGTGCGCCACATCCACTGGCGGCGCACCCGGTTGGTGGCCGCCAGGATCGAGGGCCGGCGGCCGGCCAGCCGGCCGGCGAAGCGGGCATAGCCAACCCAGGCGGCGAACAGCATGACGACGGCCAGCCAGTCGATGGCAGGCAGCAGGCCGAGGGCGTCGAGGGTGAGACTCATCCAGGCAATGTAGCGCCCATGACGACGCTGTCGATCAGCTCGATCGCGCCAGATCGAACACCAGCACGTTGGCGCCGCGCCCTGCGCCCAGCGCCAGCCGCGTCTCGCCATCCAGCGTCACCCCGTCCCCTGCACGCAGCCGATGCTCGCCATTGAGCGTGACTTCGCCCTCGGCGACGTGCACGTAGGCCAGGCGCTTCGGATCGAGCGCGAGCTCGGCCGACTCGTCGCCGTCGAAGAGGCCGGCGCGGATAGAGGCATCGGCATGCAGCGTGACCGAGCCTTCGCGGCCGTCCGGGGCGGCGACCAGGCGCAGCCGGCCCTGCTTGTCGGCCGGCCCGAATTCCTTCTGCTCGTAGCCCGGCTGCAGGCCGGCGCGTGCCGGCAGCAGCCAGATCTGCAGGAAGTGGGTGGTCTGGCCCTGGGCATGGTTGAACTCGCTGTGGCGCACGCCCGTGCCGGCGGTCATGCGCTGCACTTCGCCCGGGCGGATGGCGGTGCCATTGCCCATGCTGTCGCGGTGCGCCAGCTCGCCTTCGAGCACGTAGCTCACGATCTCCATGTCGCGGTGCGCATGGGTTCCGAAGCCGGTGCCCGGGGCGATGCGGTCGTCGTTGATGACGCGCAGGTTGCCCACGCCCATGTGGGCGGGGTCGTAGTAGTCGGCGAAGGAGAAGGTGTGAAAGCTCTTGAGCCAGCCGTGGTCGGCGACGCCGCGGTCCTCGGCCTTGCGAACGGTGATCATGGGTCTTACCTCCTGTTGTCGATGGGTTCATCGTAGGCAGTCGCCTGACCGGCCGGGGCGGCGGGGCTTGAAGCGAGCTTTCAAATAACATGAAGCACGTGGATAGACGCAGCGCCCTGACCCCCGACGCCCTGGCGATGATGGACACGATCGCCCGGACCGGCAGCTTTGCCGCCGCCGCCCGCGCCCTGGGCAAGGTGCCCTCGGCGCTGACCTACAGCGTGAGGCAGCTCGAGGACGCGCTGGACGTGCTCCTGTTCGACCGCCGCTCACGCCAGGCCCAGCTCACCGCGGCGGGGGAGGAACTGCTGGCGGAAGGCCGGCGCCTGCTGGCCGAGATGGACGCGGTGGCGCAACGTGTGCGCCGCGTCTCCACCGGCTGGGAGACCGAGCTCACCATCGCCGTGGACGACGTGCTGTCGCGCCTGACCCTGCTGGAGCTCTGCGACGCCTTCTATGCCCTCAAGCCCGGTGGCGACGACCAGCCTGGCCCCGGCACCCGCCTGCGCCTGCGCACCGAGGTGCTGGCGGGCACCTGGGAGGCCCTGGTCACCGGTCAGGCCGACCTGGCGATCGGCGTGCCGGGCGACATGCCCGCGCCGCCCGGCATCGAGATGAAGATCCTGGGCGATCTGAACTTCGTTTTCGCGATGGCGCCCCACCATCCCCTCGCGGCGCTGCCGGAGCCTCTGACCGACGACGAGATCATCCGCCACCGCGCCATCGCCGTCGCCGACTCGGCCATGCGCATGCAGCCGCTCACCTTCAACCTGCTGCCGGGACAGGAGGTGCTGACGGTGTCCAGCATGCAGGACAAGATCGCGGCCCAGCTGCGTTGCCTGGGCTGCGGCTTCGTGCCCGAACCCCTGGTGCGCGAGCACGTTCGCCACGGCCACCTGGTGGTCAAGCAGGTGACCCGCACGCGCCACATGGCCCCCACCGCCTACGCCTGGCGCAGCGCGGCCGTTCCGCAGCCCAAGAAGGCGCCGCAGGGTCTCGCCCTGCAGTGGTGGCTGCAGCAGCTGGGCAGCCCCGCCACGCGGAGCGCGCTGCTGGAGCGCCACCTGCCGACTACCGCGGGATAGCCTTCGTGGCGGGCACCTACGTCGGCCGGTTCGCGCCGTCGCCCACCGGCCCGCTGCATGCCGGCTCGCTGGTGGCGGCCCTGGCGAGCTGGCTGGATGCGCGGGCGGTTGGCGGAAAGTGGCTGGTGCGCATCGAGGATGTCGATGGGCCGCGTTGCGTCCCCGGCGCGGACGAGCTGATCCTGCGGCAACTGGCGACCTGCGGGCTGGTGGCCGACGAGCCGCCGGGCTGGCAATCGAACCGCAGCGCGCTTTACCAGCAGGCGCTGGACCGGCTGCTGGCCGCCGGACTCGCCTACCCCTGTGCCTGCAGCCGCAAGGAGATCGATGCCGCGCTGGCCGCGCGCGGGCAGATCCACCAGCGGCACGGCGAGCGGGTTTATCCGGGCACGTGCCGCCATGGGCTGCAGGGCCGTCCCGCGCGGGCCTGGCGCCTGCGCACGGACGCGCCCGACGGCAGCGACCTGCTGATCGACTGGCTGGACCGACGGCTGGGCCCGCAACGGCAGGACCTGACGGGCGAGGTCGGCGACTTCGTCCTCAAGCGGGCCGATGGCCTGTGGGCTTACCAGCTCGCCGTGGTGGTCGATGACGCGGACCAGGGCATCACCCACGTCGTGCGCGGCGAAGACCTGGCGGACAACACGCCGCGGCAGATCCACCTGCAGCGCCTGCTGGGCCTGCCCACGCCGGCCTACCTGCACACGCCGCTGGTCCTGGCGGCAGACGGGCAGAAGCTGTCGAAGCAGAACGGCGCCGCGGAGCTGGACCTGGCCGATCCACTCGCGGCGCTGGTGTCGGCCGGGCGCACGCTGAGCTTGCCTTCGAGCCTGCCGGCGTCTGGCCGGGACGCGTGGCTGGAGGCGGCCGTGGCGGCATGGGGTCGGTCGTGGCCATGGCGGGAGGCGGGCTGAGCCGGCGGTGGCATCATCCGCAGCCTTCGCTGCCGCAACGGCCGCAGCGCCCTCGAACAGAAAGGAATTTCCATGAGCACCCCCAGCGGCCTGCAGATCGACGATCGCGTCACCGGCAGCGGCGATACCGTACGGGCTGGCCAGACGGTCACCGTGCACTACACCGGCTGGCTGCACGACCCGGCGGCGCCTGAAGGCCGCGGTCGCAAGTTCGACTCGAGCAAGGACCGGGGCGAGCCGTTCGAGTTCGCCCTCGGCGCCGGCCAGGTGATCCAGGGCTGGGACGAGGGCGTGCAAGGCATGCAGGTCGGCGGCACGCGCGTGCTGACGATCCCGCCCGACCTGGGCTACGGCGCACGCGGCGCCGGCGGCGTGATCCCACCGAACGCCACCCTGGTGTTCGAGGTCGAGCTGCTGCCGACGCCCGAGCGGCCCCATCTGCAGATGGACGACGTGGTGGTGGGCAGCGGCGCCACGGCCCAGGAGGGCGACAGCGTCTCGGTGCATTACACCGGCTGGCTGTTCGACGAGAACGCGGCCGGTCACCGCGGCCGCAAGTTCGATTCCAGCAAGGACCGCAACGAACCCTTCGAGTTCGAACTCGGCGCCGGCATGGTGATCCGCGGCTGGGACGAAGGCGTGCAGGGCATGCAGGTGGGCGGCACGCGCGTGCTGACCATCCCTCCGCACCTCGGCTACGGCGCCCGCGGCGCCGGCGGCGTGATCCCCCCGAACGCGACCCTGGTCTTCGAAGTCGAGCTGCTGGGGACTTGAGGCCCCCACGGCCCCTTCCGGGGCCTGCCCCCCAGGGGGGCTCGCGCAGCGGACCGGCCAAGCCGGATCCGCGCACGCCCTGGTAGGGAGCGGCGCCGAAGCGCGCTCGGAATGCGGGGCTGAACTGCCTGGAGGTGCGGGGACAACGGGCAAAGCCGGATCCGCGCAGCCACTGGAACGGAGCGGCGCTTCGCGCGCTCCGAATGCTGATCAGAATCTCTCGTGCGGGCCCAGGTAGCGCCATTGGCCCACCGGCAGCTTGCCCAGCACCACGCTGCCGATCCGCACGCGCTTCAGGCCCACGACCTTCAGGCCGACCAGTTCGCACATGCGGCGGATCTGGCGCTTGCGGCCCTCGCGCAGCACGAAGCGCAGCTGGTCCTCGTTGGCCCAGCTGACCTTGGCCGGCTTGAGCTGCTTGCCGTCCAGCTCCAGGCCGTGTTGCAGGCGGCGCAGGTCGGCCTCGGGCAGGGTCCCTTCGCCCTGGTACTCCACGCGCACCAGGTATTCCTTCTCGACGTCGGAATCCTCGCCGATCAGGTGCTTGGCGATGCGCCCGTCCTGCGTCAGCACGAGCAGGCCGGTCGAATCGATGTCCAGCCGGCCGGCCGGTGCGAGGCCGCGGGCGTGGCCGGGGTGGAAGGGGCGGCGGTGCGGGTCTTCATTCCAATGCGTGGCCGCGGTCACGAGCACGCTGGCGGGCTCGTAGCCGTCTTCCGCCTGGCCCGATACATAGCCGATCGGCTTGTGCAGCAGGATGGTCACGCGCTGCGCCTGCTGGGTGTGCGCCGCCGGGTCGATCTCGATGTGGGAGTTCGGCAGCACGCGCTGGCCCAGCACAGCCATCTGGCCATCGACCTTGACCCAGCCGGCGGCTATCCAGTCGTCGGCTTCGCGGCGCGACGCCAGGCCGCGGTCTCCCAGCAGCTTGGACAGGCGGATGCCCTCGGCTTCGGAAGTGCGCGGGGCGGGCGGGCGCGGCTTGACCTGGGGAGGTGGGGCCTCGTCCCGCGCCACGCGTCGCGGGCCGCCGGGCTGAGCGGCTGGCGGCCGCGGCGGCTTGGGGCGGGGCCCCGCGGGAGCCGGGGGGCGAGGAGCATGGGCCCCCGGCGTACGGGGCATCGGCGGCTTGGTCGATGGCGCGTAGCGCACCGGCACGCTGGGGGTGGTGGGGGCGGGTGCTGACGGAGCCTTCGGCCCCGGGTCTCCGGCGGGTGCAGGGGCGGCCGGTGTGGCCGCGCGGGTGGCACGCTTGGGCGTGCGCTGGATGTTCCGGTCGGAGCGCATGGTCATGGTTTCAACGTCCGCGCAGGAAGAGCGCGTCCAGTTCCTTCATCGTCACCTGGCGCCAGGTCGGCCGCCCGTGGTTGCATTGGTCGGCGCGCTCGGTGGCTTCCATCTGCCGCAGCAGCGCGTTCATTTCTTCGATCGTCAGCCGGCGGTTGGCGCGCACGGCGCCGTGGCAGGCCATCGTGGCGAGGATTTCATCCTGCGCCCGCTCCAGCAGTCGGCCGGCGTCGGCTTCGGCCAGGTCGGCCAGCTCGCGCAGCACCGAGCGGGCGAGGGCGACAGGGTCGGCGTCAGGCAGGGCCGCGGGGCGTGAGCGCACGGCCAGCGTGGTGGGGCCCAGCGGCGAGATGTCCAACCCCAGCGCGCCCAGGTCGGTGGCGCGGGCTTCCACGATGGCCACCTCCTCCTGTGTCGCGGCGAAGGTGGCCGGGATCAGCAGCGGCTGCGCCGCGAGCGGGGCCTGGCGCGCGGCCGCCTTCAGCCGCTCGTAGACGATGCGCTCGTGGGCGGCGTGCATGTCGACGACCACCAGGCCGTGGGCGTTCTCTGCCAGCACGTAGACGCCGGCCAGTTGCGCGAGCGCCCGACCGAGCGGCCAATCTGCCGGTGCAGGCGAGGGCTCGTCCGTGGCGATCGGCGACGGCGAGAAGGCCGCCTCGGCGTCGGGGGATCGAGTGGCGGGCGTGGTCCACGGAGCCGGCGCCTCGCGAGCCCAAAGCACGCCCACGTCCTGCAGGCCGAGGCGCGACTGGTGAGCGCTCCAGGGCAGGCCGGCCGCTGGTGGCGAGGCTTCGAAGCGCGGCATCGGCGCGGGCGTTGTAGCGAACGGCGATGCGGGCACAGGGGCGTCCGCCGGCATCTCCATCGCCCGGCCCAGCGGGCTGCCGCCAGTCGCCGCGAGAACGCCTTCCACGGCACGCCGCACCGCCTGGTAGACCTCGCCCGATTCACGAAAGCGCACCTCGATCTTGGTCGGGTGCACGTTCACGTCCACGCGTGCCGGATCGATGTCGATGAAGAGCACGTAGGCCGGCTGCCGCTGGCCGTGCAGCACGTCCTCGTAGGCGCTGCGCAAGGCATGCGCGACGAGCTTGTCGCGCACGTAGCGGCCGTTGACGTAGGCGTACTGGTGGTCGGGCCGGGCGCGGGCCGATTCGGGCAGGCCCGCCCGGCCGATCACCCGCATCGGGCCGGCCGCATGCTCGACCGCGCGGCTGGCGGCGACGAAATCGGGGCCCAGCACATCGGCCATGCGTTGTTCGTGCGTGGCGCGCCGCCATTGCTCGACCAACTTGCCTTCGTGCCAGATCGCAAAGGCCACGTCGGGCCGCGCCAGGGCGTGGCGGCGCACCGCCTCGGTCGCATGCGAAAGCTCGGTGGCCTCGCTCTTGAGGAACTTGCGCCGTGCGGGGGTGCTGAAGAAGAGCTCGCGCACCTCGATGCTCGTGCCCACCGCGCGCGCGGCCGGTTGCAGCTCGCCGCTGCGGGCATCGAGCCGGTGGGCATGGGGCGCCTCGGACGTGCGGCTGACGATGGCGAGCTCGCTGACCGAGGCGATGGCCGCCAGCGCCTCGCCGCGAAAGCCCATGGTCTCGACGCCTTCGAGCTCAGCCAGCGAGCGGATCTTGCTCGTGGCATGGCGCTTCACCGCGAGCGGCAGTTCCTCGGCCGGGATGCCGCCGCCGTCGTCCTCGACCACGATGGCGCGGATGCCGCCTCCCACCAGCTTGACGGTGACCTGCGTGGCGCCGGCATCCAGCGCGTTGTCGACCAGCTCGCGCACCACCGAGGCGGGGCGTTCGACCACCTCGCCCGCGGCGATCTGGCTCACGAGTTCATCCGGCAGTTCACGGATGGCGCGGCGCGGGGTGGTGGCGGGGTGGCCCGGGACGTGTTGGGTGGCCAGTTCGGTCATCACGGGATTGTAGGAACCCCCGCCGATAATCCCTGGCATGGAGCTCCTTTCCTTCCTGGTCGACCTCGTCGTCCACGTCGACCAGCACCTCGCGGCCTTCGTCACCCAGCACGGGCCGTGGGTCTACGCCCTGCTTTTCGCGATCATCTTCGTCGAGACGGGTGTCGTGGTGATGCCCTTCCTGCCCGGCGATTCGCTGCTGTTCGTGGTCGGTGCCCTGTGCGGCGTGGGGCTGATGGACCTGCCCACCTCGCTCGGCCTGATGTTCAGCGCCGCCGTGGCGGGCAACCAGAGCAACTACACCATCGGACGCCACGTCGGCCCCAAGGTGTTCCAGTGGGAAAACACCCGCTGGTTCAACCGCGAAGCCTTCCTCAAGGCGCACGACTTCTACGAACGCTACGGCGGCGTCGCGCTCGTCGTGGGGCGCTTCCTGCCCTTCCTGCGCACCTTCGCGCCTTTCGTTGCGGGCGTGGCCGAGATGACGAGGCGGCGCTTCACCTTCTTCGACGTCGCCGGCGGTGCCCTCTGGGTGGGTAGCGTGACGCTGGCCGGCTACTGGTTCGGCAACGTGCCCTGGGTCAAGGAGAACCTCGAGAAGATCATCTGGGCCATGATCCTCATCCCCGGCCTGCTGATCATCGTCGGCGGCTGGAGGGCCCGGCGCAAGCAGGCGGCGCCGGCGGCGTGAGCGTCGTGCCCGGGTGCCCGGCAGGCGGCGACTCCGTCTGCGCACTGCTCGACGACCTGAACCCCGGCGGTGAGGCCGGCGAGACGCGCAGCCGCTGCTACACCGGCTTCGTGCGCGAGCACCGGGCCCGCACGCCGGCGGCGCTGGATCGCATGTGGGCCGAGGTGGACTCGGACCTGAGGGCGGGGCTGCATGCCGTGCTGCTGGCGGACTACGAATGGGGCGTCGCGTTGCACGGCCTGGCGCGGGATGACGCAGAGGTCGGGCAGGGCGCGGCCGGGGGCCTGCGCGTGCTGATGTTCCGCTCGCTCGATCGACTCACGGCGAGCGAGTCCGGCGAGTGGCTCCGGGCGCAGGACCGCGGGTCCGAGGAGCCGACGCCGGCCGGCCTGCTGGACCTGAGCGAATCCATAGACGACCAGGGCTTCGACGAGGCGATCGCGCGCATCCACGCGGCGATCCGGTCGGGCGAGAGCTATCAGGTCAACTTCAGCTACCGCCTGCACGGCCACAGCTTCGGCTCGCCGGTGGCCCTGTACCGCCGCCTGCGCGCACGCCAGCCGGTGGGCTATGGCGCCTTCATCGCGCTGCCGGCCGGCAGCGGCCGTCACGGCGCAGGCGCTCGCCACGTGCTGTCGCTGTCGCCAGAGCTGTTCCTGCAGCACGAGCGCGGCCAGCTCACGGCCCGGCCGATGAAAGGCACGGCTCCCCGGCATCCCGCCGACGCTGCGGCTGATGCCGCACAGGGCGCCTGGTTGCGCAGCGACGAGAAGAACCGGGCCGAGAACCTGATGATCGTGGACCTCCTGCGCAACGACCTCGGCCGAATCGCGGCCGGCGGCTCGGTCCAGGTGCCGGCGCTGTTCGCTGTCGAGCCCTATGCGACGGTGTGGCAGATGACCTCCACCGTCCAGGCCCGCCTGCGCGACGACGTCGACATGCCGGGCTTGTGGCGGGCCACCTTTCCATGTGGGTCGATCACCGGCGCGCCCAAGCACCGAACGATGCAACTGATCGACGAGCTGGAGGGCACATCGCGAGGCTTGTATTGCGGGGCCATCGGCTGGGTGGATGCGCCGGGCGCAGGCGGACCTGCCGTCGGCGACTTCTGCCTGTCGGTGGCGATCCGTACGCTCACTCTGGGCGAGGCGCAGCGCGGCCTGGCGCCCGTCACCATGGGCGTCGGCGCCGGCATCGTGCTGGACAGTGCGGCCAGGGACGAGCGAGCCGAGTGCCGGCTGAAGGCCCGGTTCCTGACCAGCCTGGACCCGGGCTTCGCCCTCATCGAGACGATGCGCCACGCGCCCGGCGCCGGCGTGCCGATGTGGCCATTGCACATGGCGCGGCTGGCCCGCAGCGCGGCCCGGTTCGGCTTCCCCTTCGACGAGCCGGCGCTGCGCGCGGCCTACGAGGCTTTGCGGCCTGCGCTCCCGCCTGCCGGCGAAACGCGGCTGCGCCTGGCCTTGCGTCACGACGGCAGCGCCGAGTGGCGGCACGCTCCGTTGGAGCCCCTGGCGCCCGGGCCGGTCCGGCTGGCCTGGTTCGATGAGAGGCTGCCTCTTCACGCGCCGCTGGCCGGCCACAAGACCAGCCATCGCGCCGTCTACGACCGCGCGGTGCAGGCCGCGCAGGCCGCGGGCGGCTTCGACAGCCTGCTGCTGCGCGAGGACGGCGCGCTGCTCGAAGGCGGGCGCAGCAACGTCTTCGTGCGACGCGACGGCCGCTGGTGGACACCACCGCTGGCCGACGGCGTGTTGCCCGGCGTGATGCGCGCCCAGATGCTGGCCGACGAGCAGTTCGGTGCCGTTGAACGAAGCCTGGGTCGCGAGGACGTGGAACAGGCCGAGGCCTTGATCGTCTGCAACTCGCTCAGAGGTGCGTTGGCCGCCGTTCTGGTCAAGGCCTGAGGCGCGCTCGCCTGAGCCGGTCTTGCTCAGCCACGGCGCATGGCGTGGCACGATCGCTTCAGTTGGTGACCGTGATCGTGTGGCCGTTGGGGAAGAGCGCAGAGAAGTCCGTCTCACCGCCGAAGTCGGCGCCGGTCAGGTACTCGGTGTAGCCGGCCCAGTCCGTGGAGTACAGGATGTAGAGGTAGTACGTCCCGGCCGGATAGCCGGCGTAGAGCTGGGTGGTCGGTCTCATCGTCGCCTTGGCGAGCCCGGCGTACGTCAGCGAGTGCGACAGGTAGATGCAGTTCGCGAAGTCCAGTGTGCAGAACTGAGCCGTCGCATAGCTCGGACCGGATGCCTTGGGATTGCCGGTGTCATTGATCGCGTACTGCACTCCCGCATAGGCCGCCACGGACTTTACGTCCACGTGCGGCGTCAAGACCTTGCCGGCGGAGGCGGTCGGCGGGCTGGTGTCGGTGCGCCAGGTTTCGTTCTTCACGGTAAACGCGGTCGGACCGAGATTCGAAAGGGCCGCGGCGTCGTAGATCACCTGGTTGCCCGCCACGTCATACAGGATCACCTGGGTGACGTTCCAGGTGCCGGGCGCGTGGAAGTAGTTGAAGGCCAAGCCGATCGCGGAGGTGACCTTGGATGACGGGAAGCCCGTCGTATATCCCGTGCTCACCTGCTGCAGTCCGTCGGGGCTCGTCGCAGTCACCGACATGTAGTTGAGCTGCGAGAGTCTGTCGGTGGCCACGAGATCTACGCGCAGCTGCGCGTCCATGCTCCCGGCATCCACGCTGGGACCGACGCTGAAGGCCGTCAGCTTGGGTCCGCCCGCCAACTCGGAGCCCCGCTTGGCGGGTGCCGCCCCCGGCCCCAGGGTGGCCATGCGTTGCATGTCGGAGACCTGCTGGCGCTGCGCCGGCGTGAGTGGTGCGGCGGCCGCCGCGAGTGATGCACTGGCGAGAGTGATCGAGACGGCGATCTTGATCGCTGCATGGGATGCGGTCATCTTGTGTCCTCCTGGAGTTGCGGTGTTCGCACGAGCGACTGCGCACTGACTCGATCGTGCCGCTGGCGACTCGGGCGGGAGGGATGCTCGCCACGGGTGGACCCATCGTCATCATCAAGGCAACGGAAGGGGCGGCGCCCGGGGTCCGCCACTGGGCAAGCGCCACCGGCGCACTCGCCAGTGTGGTGTCCGCTCGAGCAGGGCCCGGTGCGAGTCGCTGCTTCAGCTGACTCAGGTCGTCCGGTTGCGCGACAGGGGCGGGTTCTTGGCGAAGTAGCGCTCGATGCCGGAAAACAGCGCTTCCACCAGGCGTTTCTGGTACTCCGGGTCGCGCAGCTTGTCCTCTTCGCCGGGGTTGGAGATGAAGGCTGTCTCGACCAGGATGGACGGGATGTCCGGCGCCTTCAGCACCGCGAAGCCGGCCTGCTCGACCTTGTCCTTGTGGAGCCGGCCGACCTGGCCGATGCGGCTGAGCACCTCGTTGCCGACGCGCAGGCTGTCCTTGATCTGCGCCGTGGTGCTCATGTCGAGCAGCGCGCGCAGCACCGTCGTGTCCTTGGTCGCGGCGTTGACGCCGCCCACCACGTCGGCGGCGTTCTCCTTCTGGGCCATCCAGCGCGCGGCGCTGCTGGTGGCGCCCGTCTGGCTGAGCGCGAACACGCTGGCGCCGCGCGCCTCCGGCGTGAAGAAGGCATCGGCGTGGATGGACACGAACAGATCCGCCTGCACCTTGCGAGCCTTGTTGACGCGCTCGTGCAGCGGCACGAAGAAGTCGGCGTCCCGCGTCAGCATGGCCCGCATGCCGGCCTTGGCGTTCAGGCGCTCGCGCAGCCGCAGGGCGACCTGCAGCACCACGTCCTTCTCCTTCAGGCCGCTCGGGCCGATGGCGCCCGGGTCCTCGCCGCCGTGGCCGGGGTCGATGGCGACGATGATCAGGCGATTGATCCGCTCCTTCTGGGCCGCGGTAGGCGGCGGTGTCGGCGCAGGCGTGATGGCAGGCGTGGCGGGCCGGGGCGCCGGCGCGCTGGCAGAGGCCATGGGGGGCAGCGGGCGATCCACCCGCCCGATGAATTCGCCCAGGGCGTCCTGGACCTCCTTCGCGGCCTCGCGCTCGGCGGCGTTCTTCTCCTGGATCAGGGCGAGCAGGGGGTCTTCCGCCACCGTGGGGTACAGGTCGAACACCAGCCGGTGCTGGTAGGCGGCGACGGGCGTCAACGCGAACTGCTGCGGCTTGACGGCCTGCTTCAGGTCCACCACCAGCCGCACGACGCGGGGCTGGTTCTGCCCCACGCGTACGCCGGCGATGAAGGGATCGTCGGACCGCACCTTGCCCACCAGTTCGCGCAGTGCCGGGCTCAGCTCCAGGCTCTCGATGTCGACCACCAGGCGGTAGGGGTTGTCGGCCAGGAAATGGGTGGCGACCAGGGCCTGGTCGGACTCGATGGTGACCCGCGTGTATTCGGCGGCCGGCCAGACGCGCACCGCGACGATGGCCGCGCCCCAGGCCAGTTCCGCAGGGCCCAGCACCAGCACCACGGTGCCGACACCCGCCAGCCATTCACGCCGGCGCATCAGGCTTTCACCTCCACGCAGGCGAGCCACTGGCGGCCGAGCTCGCTGCAAGCCAGTGCCTGCACCTGGCGGCTGTCGTCCGCCTGGGGTTCGAGGACGAGGCGCAAATCGGGCGGGGGCATCTGCGGGGCCGCCTTGGAGGCCCATTCGGCGACCTTCAGGCCCGGCGCGGTGTAGATCTCGCGAAAGCCGGCGTCGGTCCATTCGCGCGGATCGTCGAAGCGATAGAAATCGAAGTGCGACACGGCGAGCTGCTGGCCGTCCGGCAGCTGGAGCTCGTAGGGCTCGACCACGGCATAGGTGGGGCTCTTGATACGGCCGGTGACCCCCAGGGCGCGCAGCAGGTGGCGCACGAACGTGGTCTTGCCGGCGCCGAGCGGGCCATCCAGCTCGAGCCGGGCATCGCGCAGCGGCGGCTGGGTCTGCAGCGCTTCGGCCAGGGCGAAGGCGAAGCGGACACAGGCCGCTTCATCGGGCCAGTGCAGCAAGCGGGTTTCTAGAATCGGCGGATGAGTCGTCAAGGTCAGGACGTGGCGGCGCTGGTCGCGCAACAACTGCCCGGCTGGGCGCGATCGCTCGGATTCTCCCAGATCGGCGTGGCCGATGTGGACCTGAGCGCGGCCGAGAAGGGCCTGCTCGACTGGCTGGCCGCCGGGTTCCATGGAGAGATGGGCTACATGCAGGTGCATGGGCTCAAGCGCGCCCGTCCCGCCGAGCTGGTGCCGGGCACGGTGCGGGTCATCACCGCCCGCATGGACTACCTTCCGCGCGATACCGCCGAAGACTGGACCGAGCGTGAGACGAAGCGGCTGGCCGTGTCGGGCGAGGCCGTGATCTCGATCTATGCCCGAGGGCGCGATTACCACAAGGTGCTGCGCCAGCGACTGCAGGCCCTGGCCGACCGCATCGCCGAGGTCATAGGCCCCTTCGGGCACCGAGTCTTCACCGACTCGGCCCCGGTGCTGGAGGCCGAACTCGCCACCCGCAGCGGCCTGGGCTGGCGGGGCAAGCACACGCTGGCGCTGTCACGCGAAGGCGGCTCGATGTTCTTCCTTGGCGAGATCTATGTGGACCTCGCCTTGCCGTTGACGGCACCTGCGTCCGCGCACTGCGGCCACTGCGAGGCCTGTCTCACCGCTTGTCCCACCGGGGCCATCGTCGCGCCGTACCGGCTGGACGCGCGCCGTTGCATCTCGTACCTGACGATAGAGCACCACGGCGCGATCCCGGTCGAGTTCCGTCGGCTGATGGGCAACCGCATCTACGGTTGCGATGACTGCCAGCTCGCCTGTCCGTGGAACAAGTACGCCCGCCGGGCTACGCTGGCCGACTTCGACTCCAGGGACCCACTGGATGCGGCCACCTTGCTGGGGCTGTGGGCCTGGGACGAGAGCGAGTTCCTGCGCCGCACCGAGGGCAGCCCGATCCGCCGCATCGGTCATGCTCGCTGGCGGCGCAACCTGGCGGTGGCGATGGGCAACGCCATCGCGGCAGGCGACGCGGCCTCGGCCGAGATGCGGGCCGCCCTGGCGGCCGAACGCGCGTCCAGCAACGAGCTGGTGCGAGAGCACATCGACTGGGCGCTCGGAGCGGCCACCCGATGAGCCGCAAGCCATCTTCGCCCATGGAAGCTTCAGGCCCTGCCTCGCCCGATCCGCTCATCGATGCCTTCGTCTCGGCCCTGTGGGTCGAGGACGGCCTGGCGGCCAACACGCTGGCCGCCTATCGCCGTGACCTGACCCTGTTCGCGCAGTGGCTGCATGCCACCGGCGGCGCGACGCTGGTCGCTGTCAATGAAGAGCATTTGCGCCGCTACGCGGTCGAGCGCCACGACGCCTCTCGCGCCACCACCGCGAACCGCCGGCTGGCGGTCTTCCGCCGTTTCTACCGCTGGGCGCTGCGCGAGCGCTTCGTCAGCGCGGATCCGACGCTGCGCCTGGACAGCGCGCGCCAGGCCCTGCGGGTTCCCAAGACCTTGAGCGAAGCGCAGGTCGAGGCCTTGCTGGGCGCGCCGGACGTCGGCAGTCCGCTGGGCCTGCGCGACCGCTGCATGCTCGAGCTGATGTACGCCAGCGGCCTGCGGGTGAGCGAGCTGGTTGACTTGCCGACGGTGCGCCTGAGCCTGAATGACGGGGTGTTGCGAGTGACCGGCAAGGGGGCCAAGGAGCGCCTGGTGCCCTTCGGCGACGAGGCGGCCAGCTGGATCACCCGCTACTTGGCCGAAGGGCGCGCGGCCATCCTTGCGGGCCAGGCCAGCCCGGACCTGTTCGTCACCGCGCGCGGCGGCGCCATGACGCGGCAGATGTTCTGGACGCTGGTCAAGAAGTACGCCGCGCGCGCCGGCATCACGGTGCCGCTGTCACCGCATACCTTGCGGCACGCCTTCGCGACGCACCTGCTCAACCACGGCGCCGACCTGCGGGCCGTGCAGATGCTGCTGGGCCATGCCGACATCTCGACCACGACCATCTACACCCACGTGGCCCGCGAGCGGCTGAAGTCGCTGCATGCGCGGCATCACCCGAGGGGCTGAAACGCGAGAGCCGGTACGAGGCCGGCTCCGGATGCTCAGAAGTTGTGGCGGATGCCGAGGGCCAGCGCGTCGAAGTTGCCGCCGTAGGCCATCAGGACGCTGTCCTTGCCGAGGCGGGTGTAGTAGGCGTAGACCTTGGTGCGCTTGCTGAGGTTGTAGTTGTAGGCCAGCGTCCACTGCACCGCGTCGCTCTTGTCCCATTGGCTGTATTCGCCGGCCCGGCCGATGTTGAGGTGGAACTCGGAAGCGCCCAGCGTGTACATCGCCGCGATGCGGAAGTGCGTCGCGTCGCCCAGCACCGGAATGCTGGTGTGCTCGAGGTAGCCGCCCAGGGTCGTCGAGCCGAACTCGTACAGCGCCCGCACGGCGTACTGCTTGACGTCGCCCAGCTTCTCGAAGCCGGCGCCCAGGTGCAGCGGGCCGTTGTCGTAGTCGGCGGCGAGGTCGTAGAGCTGGTCGGTGTCGGTGCCTTCCTTCAGGCCCAGCGCGGCGTGCAGCACGAGGCCGTTCAGCTCGGGCGACCGGTAGCCGATCTTGTTGCGATTGCGGTCGGTCAGCGCCGAGATGGGCAGGTAGAAGGCATCGGCGGAATCGCCGGTGTCGTGGTTGTGCAGGCTGACGTAGTCGGCCGTCGCGTAATAGGCTTCGCTCGTGAAGCGTCCCAGGCGCACGGTGCCGAAGCTGCCGCCGAGGTTGACCTCCGATTGCCGGCCCCAGAAGGCGTCGCCCGCCTGACCGGTGGAGGCGTCGAAGCCGTGCTCGATCTGGAAGCCGGCCTTCAGGCCGCCGCCGAGGTCCTCGACACCGCTGAAGCCGATGCGCGAGGAGTTGTCGCGGACCTCGCCCTGGCGATCTTCTTCCTGGACCTTGACGCTTTCCACGCTGAGGTTGAGGCGACCGTAGATCGTGACCGAGCTCTGGGCGAAGGCCGGGGTGGCGGCCAGGGTGGCCAGGGACGCGGCCAGGGCAAGCGTTCTCAAGACGAGACTCCTTGTGTTGTACGGGGGGGGCAACGTGCACCGGGCGCTGCGAGAGCTCGCATGAGGTGCGCGAAAGCGGTTGCATTCTGTTGCAGCCTTCGTCCCCGATGGCGCGATCGGCCCGCGCTGCCCTCAACGTTCTGTGGAGTCGGCCCTTGTCTGTGGCGAGACTGCGACGCACGGGGGCGCCCAGGCCCGCGGGCACAATCGCCCGCCATGGATCACACCTTCGTCTCTGCCTTCGTGTTGCTGCTGCTGGTGCTGGATCCGTTCGGCAGCCTGCCGATCTTCATCTCGGTCCTGCGCGGCGTGGCGCCGGAGCGGCGAACAGTGGTGGCAGTCCGCGAGGTGGCCATCGCCTTCGGAGTGCTGCTGGCCTTCATGTTCACCGGCCAGGGCTTCCTGAGCCTGATGCACCTTTCCGAGCGCTCGCTGGAGGTGGCCGGCGGGGTGATCCTGCTGATCATCGCCATCCGCATGATCTTCGCCTCGGGCGGCGAGATCTACGCCAGCGACGGCAAGCGCGAGCCGATGATCTTCCCGCTGGCGGTGCCGCTGCTGGCCGGCCCATCGGCCATGGCGACGGTGCTGCTGCTGGCCTCGCGCCAGCCTGAGCGCATCGCCCACTGGGTCGGCGCGTTGACGCTGGCCATGGCGATCAGCGGCGTGGTGCTGCTGGCCGCCGAGCGCATCCGCAAGCTGCTGGGCACGCCGATGGTGTCGGCCCTGGAAAAGCTGATGGGCCTGGTGCTCACCGCGATCGCGGTGGAGATGATCCTGGCGGGCCTGAAGCGCTACTTCTTCGAGTAGAGCTTCAGTTGCCGAAGCGCTCGCGCTGCGTCCTGTAGTCGCGCTGCTTCACGCATTCGGCGTGGTTCGCATAGGCCGGCTTCTGGCACTGGCGCGCGAGACAGATCTCCTTCGCGATGAAGTTGCGTCCCTCGCACGCCTGGCGCGGATCCAGCGGTCTCGGTGCGGCCGAAGCGGCGGCTTGTTTTGGCGCGACGCCGCTCGGCGGTGCGGCCGCTGCGACAGAGGAGGGCGCGGTCACGGGGCCGGGCGTCGACTCGGCTGTCGGCGGTGAGCCGGTATCGGCGGGATGCCGGTGCGCCTGCAGGGCCCACCACGTCAGGCCCGCCGCCGCGAGCGCCGCTGAACCGATGAAGACCACTGCTCGGCGGGAGCGGCGTCGCGCGGCGTCCAGCCTCGTCGATCCAGCCGGGGCGAGCGGCAGCTCTATCGCTTCGTTGTCGGACGGCTCGTCCCCGAAGGACACGGTGTGCTCCCACTCCGAGGCGCCAGGCGCCGCCGGGGCGGGCGCCGGGGGGCTCAGCTCGCCCAGCAGCGCCGCGCGCATCTGCGCCGCGGAGGTTGGGCGATCCTGCGGCCGCACGCCGAGGGACCAGTCGATGGCGGCCAGGAACGAGGGCGAATAGCCGGTCAGCCCCATGCGGGCCAGCGGCTGGTAGCTGTCGACGAGCGTGCGCGTCGTGGCCGCGGGCGGCGTGTGGCCGAGCAGCAGGTAGTACATGACCGCGCCCAGCGCGTAGAGGTCGGTCCACGGCCCCTGGCGCAGGCCGGCTGCCTCGCCGTACTGCTCGATGGGCGCGAAGCGCGGCTTGAGGATGGCGGTGAGCGCCTGCGTTCCGTCGCCGATGGCGTGCCGCGCGGCGCCGAAGTCGAGCAGGATGGGATCGCCGCCGTCGTCGGGCAGCAGGATGTTGTCGGGCGAGATGTCGCGGTGGTAGACGGACTCGGCGTGCAGCAGCTCCAGCGCGTCCAGCAGCGGCTTCATCAGGCCCAGCAGCCAGGTCTGCGACGGCCGGCCGCGCATCTCCTGGCGCGCCTGCTTCAGGGTGCGGCCCTGCAGATACGGCATCAGCATGTAGGCCGTGCCGTTGTCCTCCCAGAAGCGGTAGACCTTCAGCAGCGATCGGTGATCGAAGCGTGCGAGCAGCTTCGCCTCGTTGACGAAGGAGCGCCGGCCGACGTCGAAGGTCTCGCTGTAGGAGGCGGAGCGCACCGACACGAGGGAGCCGCCGAACCGCTGCGCCAGCTGCCCGGGCATGTACTCCTTGATGGCGACCTGCCGCTCCAGCGCATGGTCCCTGGCCACGTAGACGATGCCGAAGCCGCCGACGGCGAGCGTGCGAAGGATCTCCAGTTCTCCGAAACGCGTCCCGGCTGAAAGGGCGTTCAGCTCCTCGAGCGGGGGCGGCACCGCTGCCGGGGTGGCGTCCTCGGAAATCTCAGGCATGCATTTCGGGAGGCGTCGGGAAGGCTCGAATTATCCGCGACGGATTTAGTTCGACGCGTCGACTATGTCGCATTAAGGCGATCGATTTCGGCCTCGTCGAAGCCCGCGGCGCGACGCGCCGGCAGATTGAAAGGGCCCTTCAGCCGCGGGGCACCGTACCGTGCAGCGAACTCGGCATAGGCCGCGAGGGGGTCGAGCCCTTCGCGTTCGCACAGCCAGCGATACCAGCGGTTACCGATCGCGACGTGACCGATCTCGTCGCGCAGGATCACGTCGAGGATCTCCACCGCGCGCAGGTCGCCCGCCTTGCGCAGCTTGGCCTGCATGGGCGGGGTGGCATCCAGGCCTCGCGCCTCCAGCGTGCGGGGCACCAGCGCCATGCGGGCCGTGATGTCGTCGCGCGTCTTCTCGGCCATGGTCCACAGGCCGTCATGGGCCTCGAAGTCGCCGTAGTCGTGGCCCATGCTTTGAAGGTGCGTGCGCAGCAGGTCGAAGTGCAGGGCCTCCTCGCCGGCCACCTGCAGCCAGTCGAGGTAGAAGCGTTGCGGCATGCCGGCAAAGCGCCAGGCGGCGTCGAGGGCGAGATTGATGGCGTTGAACTCGATGTGGCACACCGCGTGCAGCAGGGCCGCCCGGCCTTCGGGCGTGAAGGGCGTGCGGCGCGGCACCTGCTCGGGCAGCACCAGCAGCGGCCGGTCCGGGCGGCCGGGCAGCGGATCCGATGGCTGCAGTACCGCCATGGCATCGGGCTCGGCGCCCGCACGTGCGGAGTCCAGCAGCTCGCGCGCGCGGCGAGCCTTTTCGTGCGGCTCGGCGACACACAAGACCTTCAGCGCCTCTGATCTCAGCTCCATCCCTAAAATTATCGGATGCCCTCCAGCGGAGGGCCAACCACGAGGGCAGCGATGGCCATCTACCAATTGGGCGAAGACGCCCCGCGCATCGCCGACACCGCCTGGGTGGCCGATTCAGCCGAAGTCATCGGACGCGTCAGCCTCGCCGAAGAGAGCAGCATCTGGTACGGGTGCGTGCTGCGCGGCGACAACGAGTGGCTCGAGATCGGCGCGCGCAGCAACATCCAGGAGCTCTCGGTCTTGCACACCGACGTGGGCTACCCGCTGACGATCGGCCAGGGCGTGACCGTAGGGCACCAGGTGATGCTGCACGGCTGCACGATAGGCGACGGTTCGCTGATCGGCATCCAGGCGGTCATCCTCAACGGCGCGCGCATCGGCCGCAACTGCCTCGTCGGCGCGGGCACGCTGGTGCCCGAGGGCAAGGAGTTCCCGGATGGTGTGCTCATCGTCGGCACCCCTGCCAAGGTGGTGAGGGAGCTGACGCCCGAGCAGATCGCCCGCCTGAACGAAGCCGCCGAGCGCTACGTGGCCAATGCGCGCCGTCACCGCGAGGGGCTGAAGAAGCTCCGCTGAAAGACCATCGATCCATGGACGAACTTCACAAGTTTCTTTTCGACGGCCTGCCTGTGCGCGGCATGCTGGTGCGCCTGAGCACCGGCTGGCAGGAGGTGCTGCGCCGGCGCGAGGCCGGGGAAAGCTTCCCGTTGCCGGTGCAGACGCTGCTGGGCGAGATGGCTGCGGCGGCCACGCTGATGCAGGCCAACATCAAGTTCAGCGGCTCGCTGATCCTGCAGGTCTTCGGTGACGGGCCGGTGAAGCTGGCAGTGGCCGAGGCGCGTTCGGACCTGAGCTTTCGCACCACCGCGAAGGTCGTCGGCGAGGTGCCGGCCGATGCGCAGGTGGAGGCGATGCTCAACGTCCACGGCAAGGGCCGCTGCGCGATCACCCTCGACCCGGAGCAGCGCCTGCCCGGCCAGCAGCCCTACCAGGGCATCGTGCCCTTGCATGGCGACCGGCGCGAGCCGCTGCAGCAGCTCTCGCAGGTGCTGGAGCACTACATGCTGCAATCCGAGCAGCTCGACACCCGGCTGGTGCTGGCGGCGGACGACAAGGTGGCGGCGGGCCTGCTGATCCAGCGCCTGCCCATCGAAGGCGCCGCCAACCTGGCCGGCGTGAACGTCGCGAACGAAGACATGATCGGGCAGTCCGAGCACTTCAACCGCATCGCGCACCTGGCGGCGACGTTGACGCGCGAGGAGCTGTTGACGCTGGATGCCGACACCATCCTGCGCCGCCTGTTCTGGGAAGAGCAGGTCGTGCGCTTCGAGCCGCTGGCGCCGCGCTTTGCCTGCTCGTGCTCGCGCGAACGGGTGCGGGCGATGCTGGGCGGCCTGGGGCGCGAAGAGGCCGATTCCATCCTCGCCGAGCGGGGCGACATCGAGATCGGCTGCGACTTCTGCGGCCAGCAGTACCACTTCGACCCGGTCGACGTGGGAGAGCTGTTCACCCCCGGGCGCGACCAGCCTCCGGCGTCATCCTCGCTGCAGTAGCCGCAGTCTGCGGGCCGCGTGCTCGCAATCCGGCGAGTCGCAGCTTTCACAAACCCAGCGCCATTCGGGCTGGGCGGCGTCGCGCGCGGCCAGGCGGCTGAACAGGCCCGGAGCCGGCGCATCCGCGCGCCGCAGACAGGGTGCCACCGCATCCGCGGCCGCCTCCAGGCGCGCCGGGCCCAGGCCTGCCACGACGACGAACGGCAGGCCGGCGCCGATGAGGAGCTCACGCACGGCGGTGTCCACAGGCTCGCGCACGTGCGGCCCGTCGCGCTGCAGGCCGTCGGCCTGCCAGGGCAGGTCCAGCGCCGTCAGCAGCGTGAGCGTGCAGCGCCGCTGCCAGGCCAGCGCGTCCGCATCCAGCGAGCGGTCGCCGAAGACGTGGCGGTGGTAGACCGCGGTCATCAGCGGCGTGGTGTCGCACACGACGATGTCATGCGAAGCGGCGGCAATGTCTATGCGCCGCGCCTGCTCGCTGGCGATGGCAGCCTGTTCGTGAGCGGCGGGCGTGCGGCCCTCGCGCTCGCACCACTCGCGCAGGTGCTCGCGCACCCAGGTGCAGCGCCAACCCGTGTCCGCAGCAAGGCGGTCCGACAGCGCCTGGGCGAGGGTGCTCTTGCCGGTGCTCTCCGCACCGACGATGGCCAGGATGACCGGCTCAGTGCGCGGCGTCGACATGGCCTTCGATCTTCATCCAGGACCGCCAGCCCGCCAGGGACAGCACGGCAAAGACCGCGTAGAGCGCCACGGTCAGCCACAGGGCCTTGACGCTGAACAACCCCAGGCTCACCACGTTCACGGCCAGCCACACCGGCCAGTTCTCGATCAGCTTGCGGCCCAGCAGGAACTGGCCGGCGATGCTGCCGACGGTGGGCAGGGCGTCGAGCCAGGGCACGTCGGAGTCGGTGAAGCGGGCCAGGGCCGCAGCGAGCGCAGGCCAGGCGGCCAAGGTGAGGGCCGCCACCGTGGCGACCTGTCGATGCGTCATGCGGTGGACCTTCAAGGCCGTGCCGTCGGCGTCCCTGCCGCGCAGCCATTGCCACCAGCCCCAGCCGGCCACGACCACGAAGAACAGCTGCAACGAGGCCTCGCCATAGAGCTTGCTGTTGGCGAACAGCAGCGCATACAGAAGCGAACTGACGATGGCCAGCGGCCAGGCCAGCGGGTTGACCCGCATGTTGCACAACACCATCCAGACCGAGAGCACGAAGCCCGCGACCTCCAGCCAGGTGGTCGGGCTGCCCCACAGCGTGAAGGCTTCGGCCAGCAGCGGGCTCAGCAGTTCAAACACCGCTGGCTTTCAAACCAAGGGATTCGCGCGGATCCGGCTTTGCCGGTCCGCTGCGAACGCCCCCATGGGGGGCAGCGACCGGAAGGGAGCGTGGGGGCACTATTTCGTGATCACGACGAGCATCTCGTCCGGCCGGATCATGCCGAGCTCCCGCCGGGCCTTCTCTTCGACCATCTCGGTGCCCTCGCGCAGGTCCGCCACTTCCGCTGTCAGCTGCTCGTTGCGCGAGCGTGCCTCGGCGTTGGCCTCCAGCTGGGCCTTCAGCTCGCTGCGCAGGGCCATCTCGTGCGGCTTGCCGCCCTTGCCGAACCAGAGCTCCGCCTGCACGAGCAGCAGCAGCGCGGCGAGGGCGAGGGGCAGCAGGCGCACGAGGGCAGATCAGCGGAGGTTGTAGAACGCGCCGCGGCCCGGGTAGACCGCCACGTCGCCCAGGTCCTCCTCGATGCGCAGGAGCTGGTTGTACTTGGCCATGCGGTCCGAGCGGCTCAGGGAGCCGGTCTTGATCTGGCCGGCATTGGTGCCCACGGCAATGTCGGCGATGGTCGAATCCTCGGTCTCGCCGGAACGGTGGCTGATGACGGCCGTGTAGCCCGCGCGCTTGGCCATCTCGATGGCGGCGAAGGTCTCGGTCAGCGTGCCGATCTGGTTGATCTTGATGAGGATCGAGTTGGCGATGCGCTTGTCGATGCCTTCCTTCAGGATGCGGGTGTTGGTGACGAACAGGTCGTCGCCCACCAGCTGCACCTTCTGGCCGAGGCGCTCGGTCAGGTGCTTCCAGCCGTCCCAGTCGCCTTCGTGCATGCCGTCCTCGATCGAGATGATCGGG
This sequence comes from Ideonella flava, assembly GCF_051857595.1. Lineage (NCBI taxonomy): Bacteria > Pseudomonadati > Pseudomonadota > Betaproteobacteria > Burkholderiales > Sphaerotilaceae > Ideonella > Ideonella flava. The sequence continues at coordinate 133,431 of NZ_JBPZHD010000001.1, read as the reverse complement.
TACTTGTCGACCCAGGTGGCGAGGATGTCGGTCCACTCGGGCGCGGACAGCGTCAGGCCTTCGCCCTCGAGGTGGTACTTGCCATCCTTGAAGAACTCGCTGGCGGCGCAGTCCAGGCCGATGGCGATCTGGCCGCCGGCCTCGAAGCCGGCCTTGTCGATCGCTTCGAGGATCAGCTGGATCGCGGCTTCATGGCTGGGCAGGCTGGGCGCGAAGCCGCCTTCGTCGCCGACGGTGGTGCTCATGCCCTTGGCGTCGATGATCTTCTTCAGCGCGTGGAAGACCTCGGCGCCGTAGCGCAGGGCCTCGCGGAAGCTGGGCGCGCCGACCGGGATGATCATGAACTCCTGCAGGTCCAGGCTGTTGTTGGCGTGGGCGCCGCCGTTGATGACGTTCATCATCGGCACCGGCAGCTGCACGCCGTTCATGCCGCCGAAGTAGCGGTACAGGGGCAGGCCGGACTCTTCCGCCGCGGCGCGGGCCACGGCCATCGAAACGGCCAGCGTGGCATTGGCGCCCAGGCGGCTCTTGTTGTCGGTGCCGTCCAGGTCGATCAGCGTCTTGTCGAGAAAGGCCTGCTCGGAGGCATCCAGGCCCAGCACGGCCTCGCTGATGTCGTTGTTGATGTTCTGCACGGCCTTGAGCACGCCCTTGCCCAGGTAGCGGCTCTTGTCGCCGTCGCGCAGCTCGATGGCCTCGCGCGAGCCGGTGGACGCCCCCGAAGGCACGGCCGCGCGGCCGAGGGTGCCGCTTTCCAGCAGCACGTCGCATTCGACGGTGGGGTTGCCGCGGCTGTCGAGGATCTCGCGCCCGACGATGTCAACGATGGCACTCATGGAAGTCTCACTTTGGGTTTGGACAATTTCGCGGCGCGCAGGATGCCGGAAATCCGTTACCTGCGGGCATCAAGTTGACGCGGGCCCGGCTCAGACCACGCCTTCGAAGCCTTCGACGAGCACCATGTGGAAGTACTCGGTGGCACCTTTGCGCAGCTCGCGGATCCGCGTGTACTGCGCGTCGTCATAGAAGGCCTTGGCCTTCTCGTAGCTAGGGAAGCGCAACACCGCCACGCGGTGCGGGGCCCAGTCGCCTTCGAGCGTCTCGTGCCGGCCGCCTCGCACCAGGTACTCGCCCCCGTAGGCCTTGACCGCCTTCGGCGCTTCCGCCATGTACTGCTTGTAGCGCTCGGGATCGGTGACGTTCATCGTCACGAGCAGGTAGCCGTGGGCCATCAGGCGCTCCCTCTTTGTCAGCAGCTGAAGTCGTTCTCCAGCAACGGCTGGGACTTCACCACGCGATCCAGCGCTGCCAGTTGTTCCAGAAGCGCCGCCATGTGCTTCAACGGCACGGCATTGGGCCCGTCGGACAAGGCATTGGCGGGATCAGGATGGGTCTCCATGAACAGGCCCGCCACACCGACGCCGATGCCGGCGCGCGCCAGGACCGGCACGAACTCGCGCTGGCCGCCGGAGCTGGTGCCCTGGCCGCCCGGCAACTGCACCGAGTGCGTCACGTCGAACACCACCGGCGCTGCCGTCTCGCGCATGATCGCCAGGCTGCGCATGTCCGAAACGAGGTTGTTGTAGCCGAAGCTGGCACCGCGCTCGCACGCCATGAACACGTCCGACGGCAGGCCCGCTTCCTTCGCGGCGGCGCGGGCTTTGTCGATCACGTTCTTCATGTCGTGCGGGGCGAGGAACTGGCCCTTCTTGATGTTCACCGGCTTGCCGCTGCGAGCGACCGCATGGATGAAGTCGGTCTGGCGGCAGAGGAAGGCGGGCGTCTGCAGCACGTCCACCACCTTGGCCACCTCGGTGATCTCGGCTTCGGAGTGGACGTCGGTCAGCACCGGCACCTGCAGCTCGCGGCGCACCTTGGCCAGGATCTCCAGACCCTTTTCCATGCCGGGGCCTCGAAAGGAGGTGCCGCTGGAGCGGTTGGCCTTGTCGTAGCTGGACTTGAAGATGAAAGGGATGCGCAGCCTGGAGGTGATCTCCTTCAGCCGGCCGGCCACGTCCATCTGCAGTTGCTCGCTCTCGACCACGCAGGGGCCGGCGATGAGGAAGAAGGGCTTGTCGAGGCCCACGTCATAGCCGCACAGCTTCATGCCGCCGCCTTTTCCTGCTGGCGCTGCGCTTGGTGGGCCAGCGCCGCCTTGATGTAGCTGATGAACAGCGGATGGCCGTCCCACGGGGTCGACTTGAACTCGGGGTGGAACTGCACACCGACGAACCAGGGATGCTGGTCGCGCGGCAGTTCGACCATCTCGGTCAGCTTCTCGCGCTGGGTGATGGCCGAGATGACCAGGCCGGCCTGCTGCAGGCGGTCGAGGTAGTGCTCGTTGGCCTCGTAGCGGTGGCGGTGACGCTCGGTGACGACCGGGCCGTAGATCTCGTGGGCGAGGGTGCCCGGCTTCACGTCGGAGCTTTGCGCGCCCAGGCGCATGGTGCCGCCCAGGTCGGAGTTGGCGTCGCGCTTCTGGATCGAGCCGTCGCGATCCTGCCACTCGTCGATCAAGGCGATCACCGGGTGCGTGCAGTTCGGGTCGAACTCGGTGGAGTTGGCGCCTTCCAGGCCGGCCAGGTGGCGGGCGTACTCGATCGTGGCGACCTGCATGCCCAGGCAGATGCCGAGGTAGGGCACCTTGTGCTCGCGGGCGAACTGGGCGGCGTGGATCTTGCCCTCGACGCCGCGCTTGCCGAAGCCGCCGGGCACGAGGACGGCGTCGACCTTGGCCAGCAGCGCATCGGCGCGCTCGTCGTTCAGCGTCTCGGCGTCGATGTACTCGATCTTGACTCGCACGTGGTTGTGCAGGCCGGCGTGGCGCAGCGCCTCGTTCAGCGACTTGTACGAATCCGACAGATCGGTGTACTTGCCGCACATGCCGATCGTGACCTCGCCGCGCGGATGCTCGACTTCGTGCACCAGGGTGTCCCAGCGGCGCAGGTCGGCGGGGCGGGTAAGCGACTGCAGCTTCATGCAGATCATCTCGTCCAGGCCCTGCTCGTGCAGCATGCGCGGCACCTTGTAGATGGTGTCCACGTCCCACATCGAGATCACGCCGTGCAACGGCACGTTGGTGAACAGCGAGATCTTCTCGCGCTCGTCGTCGGGGATGTGGCGGTCGGCGCGGCACAGCAGGGCGTCGGGCTGGATGCCGATCTCGCGCAGCTTCTGCACCGTGTGCTGGGTGGGCTTGGTCTTGAGCTCGCCAGCGGCGGCTATCCACGGCACATAAGTGAGGTGGACGAAGGCGGTGTGGTTCGGCCCGAGCTTCAGGCTCATCTGGCGCACGGCCTCGAGGAAGGGCAGGGACTCGATGTCGCCCACCGTGCCGCCGACTTCGACGATGGCCACGTCGACCGCCTCGGGCGTGCCGACGCCGGCGCCGCGCTTGACGTACTCCTGGATTTCGTTGGTGACGTGGGGGATCACCTGCACCGTCTTGCCGAGGTAGTCGCCGCGGCGCTCCTTCTCGAGCACGGTCTTGTAGATCTGGCCGGTCGTGAAGTTGTTGGTGCGACGCATGCGCGTCGTGATGAAGCGCTCGTAGTGGCCGAGGTCGAGGTCGGTCTCGGCACCGTCGTCGGTCACGAACACCTCGCCATGCTGGAAGGGGCTCATGGTGCCCGGATCCACGTTGAGGTACGGGTCCAGCTTGATCAGGGTGACCTTCAGGCCCCGCGATTCAAGGATCGCGGCGAGAGACGCTGACGCGATGCCCTTGCCGAGGGAGGACACCACACCGCCGGTGACGAAGACGAACTTGGTCATGTCAAAAGGCACTCTTGCGCGGCCGGGGCGGGCCGCATGCAGGAGTGCCGTGGTGGTAAAGAGACATTATACGAGTGTCTACTTCGGCCACGCGTCGCTTGAGTTGGCCAAGGGCGTGCGCGGATCCGGCTTTGCCGGTCCGCTGCGCGAGCCCCCTCGGGGGGCAGCCCCCGGCAGGGGGCGTGGGGGCTAAACAATCTTCTCGCGGGGGTGGCGGATCTTGCGCATGGGCTCGAAGCGCTCGGAGGGCCACAGCAGCGGGTGGGTGGTGTCCTGGCCGCTCCAGTGGGGGTCGTCGATCGCCTCGAAGACCTCGCGCAGCCGCTGGCCCCAGGTGCCGCGGATCATGCGGAAGTACGGGTTGTGCTCGTCGATGACTGCGATGTTGTTGCTCTGCAGCCGGCCCTCTTCGTAGACGAGCAGGTCCAGCGGCAGGCCGACGGAGAGGTTGGACTTCAGTGTCGAATCCATCGATACCAGGGCGCACTTGGCCGCCTCTTCCAACGGCGTGGTGGGCGTCAGCACCCGGTCCAGGATCGGCTTGCCGTACTTGCTCTCGCCGATCTGGAAGAAGCAGGTCTCGCGCGTCGCCTCGATGAAGTTGCCCGCGGAGTAGGTGTGGAAGAGCCGCATCGCCTCTCCCCGGATCTGGCCGCCGAAGATCATGTTGGCGTTGAAATCCACCCCCGCGTTGTGCAGGGCCTGGGCGTCGTGGTCGTAGACGCGACGCACCGCGCTGCCGAGCACCCGCGTCGCGTCGAACATGCTGGTGGCGTTCCAGATGGTCAGCGGCTCTCGGTCGCCCTGGGGAATCTGCTCGACCTGCAGGATCTCGCGCACCGACTGCGAGATCGACAGGTTGCCGGCCGAAAGCAGCACCATGAAGCGATCGCCCGGCTTCTCGTAGACGATCATCTTGCGGAAGGTACTGATCGCATCGAGGCCCGCGTTGGTGCGCGAGTCGGAGAGGAACACCAGGCCGGCGTTGAGCCGGATGCCTACGCAGTAAGTCATGCCTGTGCCTTCTGTTGGATTTGCTTCAGACGGTACAACGCGTCCAATGCCTCGCGCGGCGTCAGGGTGTCCGGCTCGATGCGGGCCAGCGCCTCTTCCACCGGCGAGGGCAAGGCGGCCGGAGGCGCCGGCGGGGCGGCGAACAAGTCGACCTGCGCGTCACGCTCGCGGGACTGGGCCTCGAGCGCCTCCAGGGCCGCCCGGGCCTGCCGGATGAGCACCGGCGGCATGCCGGCAAGCCGCGCCACCTGTACGCCGTAGCTGCGGCTGGCGGGGCCCGGCTCGATGGCATGCAGGAACACGATGTCGTCGCCGCTCTCCGTGGCGCTCACGTGCAGGTTGAGCGCACGCTCGTGCCGGCGCGGAAACTCGGTGAGCTCGAAGTAGTGGGTGGCGAACAGGCTGAAGGCCTTGTTCCGGTCGTGCAGCTGGGTGGCTATCGCCGAGGCCAGCGCCAGGCCGTCGAAGGTGGAGGTGCCGCGGCCGATCTCGTCCATCAGCACCAGCGACTGCTCGGTGGCGCCATGCACGATGGCGGCTGCCTCGGTCATCTCCATCATGAAGGTCGACTGGGCGTTGGCGAGGTCGTCGGCGGCGCCGATGCGGGTGTGGATAGCGTCGATCGGACCCAGGCGGCAGGCGCGCGCGGGTACGTAGGAGCCCATGGCGGCGAGCAGCACGATCAGCGCCACCTGGCGCATGTAGGTGCTCTTGCCGCCCATGTTCGGGCCGGTGATGACGAGCAGCCGGGTACGGGCGTCGAGCCGGCAGTCGTTGGGGATGAACTCCGCGCCGCCGGTCTCCTGCAGCCGGGCCTGGACCACCGGATGACGGCCCGCCTCGATGTCAATGCAGGGGTGGTTGACGAACTCGGGCCGGCACCAGTCCAGCGTGGCGGCCCGCTCGGCAAGCGCCGCCAGACCGTCGAGCCCGGCCAGGGCTCGCGCCAGCGCCGCCAGCGGCGTCAGCCAGTTCTGGAGCTGCTCAAGCAATTGCTCGTAGAGCCACTTCTCACGGGCGAGCGCGCGGTCCTGGGCCGACAGCGCCTTGTCCTCGAAGGTCTTGAGCTCGGGCGTGATGAAGCGCTCGGCGTTCTTCATCGTCTGCCGGCGCTGGTAGTCGGCGGGGACCTTGTCCAGCCCCGAGGAGGTGACCTCGATGTAGAAGCCGTGCACCCGGTTGAACTGGACCCGCAGGTTGGCGATGCCCGTCCGGGCACGCTCGCGGGCCTCCAGGTCGAGCAGGAAGGCGTCGCAGTTCTGGCCGATGGCGCGCAGCTCGTCGAGCTCCGGGTCGAACCCGGTGGCGATGACGCCGCCTTCGCGCAGCAGGACGGCCGGCTCTTCCGCCACTGCGCGCTGCAGCAGGGCGGCGATGGCCGGATCCGGCGATAGAGCGGCGTGCCAGCCGTCCAGCAGGGCCGTGCCGCGAGGCGCAGCAGCCCGGAGCAAAGGCAGGCCGGCCAGCGTGGCCCGCAGGCCCGCAAGTTCGCGCGGACGCACCTGGCGCAGCGCGATGCGGGAGGCGATCCGTTCGACATCGCTCACAGCCCGCAAGGCCTCGCGCAGGCCCTCGAAACCGCTGGCGTGCAACTGGGCGATCGCCGCGTGGCGAGCCTGGGCGACGCTGCGGTCTCGCGCCGGATGGGTCAGCCACTGGCGCAGCGCCCGGCTGCCCATGCCCGTGCGGCAGGTGTCGAGCAGGGAGAGCAAGGTGGGGGACCGCTCGCCGCGCAGCGTCTCGGTGAGCTCGAGGTTGCGGTGAGTCGCGGGCGGCAGCTCCAGCAGCTCGCTGGCGCGCTGGACGGTCAGCGAGTTCACGTGGGCCAGCGCCTGGCCCTGGGTGTGCTCGGCGTAGGCCAGCAGCGCCGCGGCGGCGGCGTGGGCGGAGGTCAGATCCTGGGCATTGAAGCCCGCCAGGGAGGCCACGCGGAGCTGCTCGCAAAGCTTGCGCTGGCCCAGGCCGGCATCGAACTGCCAGGCCGGGCGAGCGGTGAGCGTGGCCTTGACCTGGCGCAGCGGCGCAGGGACGTCGTCGCGATCGAACAGGATCTCCGCCGGTGCCAGACGTGCCAGCCAGCCAGGCAGTTCGCGTTCGCTGCACTCCGCCACGCCGAGCTGCCCGCTGGACACGCCCAGCCAGGCCAGGCCATGAACCCCGCGGGCGCGGTGAATGGCCAGCAACAGGGTGTCGGCGCGGTCGTCCAGCAGCTCGCTGTCGGTGACGGTGCCGGGTGTGACGACACGCACGACCTTGCGCTCGACCGGGCCCTTGGCGGTCGCCACATCGCCCACCTGCTCGGCCACGGCGACCGACTCGCCCAGCTTGAGCAGCCTGGCGAGGTAGCTCTCGACCGCATGCACCGGCACGCCGGCCATGACCACCGGCTCGCCGGCGCTCTGGCCGCGGGTGGTGAGCGTGATGTCCAGCAGCCGGTGGCCCTTGCGGGCGTCGTCGTAGAACAGCTCGTAGAAATCGCCCATGCGGTAGAAGACCAGCGTGTCCGGGTACGCCGCCTTGATGCGCAGGTACTGCTGCATCATGGGCGTGTGGGCGCTGAAGTCCTGCACCGGCAGGTTCTCGCTCTTCATCGTCGAGGCGGAATGGGGCGGGTCAGTCGGCGTGTTCGTCGGTCTCGTCGGTGACCGGCTTGGCCTTGCGGATGCGCAGCGGCTTGCGCTCGGCGGCCGGCTGGGGGGCGGGAGCGGGCGGCGGCGCGTCCGGCTCGTCCGCCTTGATGATGCGGGTGAAAGGGGCGAGCAACTGCACCAGCTGGCCGTAGACCTTGGGCGTGCCGGCCACCACCTCGCGCTGGTGAAGGAAGTCCGCCTCGCCGGTGAAGTTGCCGATCAGGCCGCCGGCCTCGGTGATCATCAGCGAACCCGCAGCGACGTCCCAGGGGTTCAGGCCGGTCTCGAAGAATCCGTCGTACCAGCCGGCGGCCACGTAGCACAGGTCCAGCGCGGCCGAACCCGGCCGGCGCAGGCCGGCGCAGTGCGGCGCCACCGCCTCGAACATCTTCATGTAGCGCTGGAAGTTGTCCCCCTTGCGGAAGGGGAAGCCGGTGCCGACCAGGGCTTCGCCCAGCCGGATGCGCTTGGACACGCGCAGGCGCTTGTCGTTGAGGAAGGCGCCGCGGCCCTTGGAGGCCATGAACAGGTCGTTGCGCGTCGGGTCGTAGACGACGGCCTGCTCGACCTTGCCGCGGAAGGACAGCGCGATCGACACGCAGTACACCGGGAAGCCGTGGATGAAGTTGGTGGTGCCGTCCAGCGGATCGATGATCCACAGGTAGTCGCTGTGCTTGGCGCCGTGCTGGCGGCCCGACTCCTCGGCCAGGATGGCGTGGGCCGGGTAGGCGGTGAGGATGGTCTCGATGACGGCGGCTTCGGCCGCGTGGTCGACTTCGGTCACGAAGTCGTTGGTGTTCTTTGCGGTGATCTGGAGCAGGTCGACATCCAGCGAGGCCCGGTTGATGATTGCCCCCGCGTTGCGGGCCGCCTTGATGGCGATGTTCAGCATGGGATGGATGGAAGTCGACATGGGCAAGCGGCGAAGCTGGACAGGCGTGGGGGAACCGGGCTGGCGGGGGCAAAGAGCGGGCGCGGTCGGCATCCGGACACACCGGGGACAATCCGCGCGATAAGCCTTCGATTCTAGCCGCCCATGACCGTGCCCCTGTCCGCCGATCCGACGCGATTCGTGCTCGTGAACACGAGCCACCCCGGCAATGTGGGCTCGGCCGCGCGGGCCATGAAGGTGATGGGATTTGGCGACCTGGTGCTGGTGGCGCCGCGGTTTGCCGACGTGCTGTCGCGCGAGGAGACCCTGGCCATGGCCAGTGGGGCGACCGAGGTGCTTCAAGGCGCGCGGATCGTCGACACGCTGGCCGAGGCGCTGGAGGGCGTGACCCACGCCTGTGCGACGGCGATGACCCCGCGCGACTTCGGTCCGCCGACCTTCTCGCCCCGGGAGCGTTTCGCGTCCCTGGCCGGCGAGGGCCACCGCGTCGCCTTCGTCTTCGGCGGCGAGCGATTCGGTCTGGCCAACGAGGACGTCTACCGCTGCCATGCCTGCATCAGCATCCCGACCGATCCGGCCTATGGCTCCCTCAACCTGGCGCAGGCGGTCCAGGTCCTGGCGTACGAATGGCGACAGGCGCTGGGCGGTTTCGCGGTCGCGGCGCGCACGCCGCCCGTGGCGTGGGCCGATGGCGCGGCGGTGCAGGGATTGCTCGGCCACTGGCAGCAGGCCTTGATCGACATCGGGTTCCTGGATCCAGCAGCGCCCAAGAAGCTGCTGCCGCGGTTGAACCAGCTGGCCAACCGTGCGGCCCTGACGGCCGAAGAGGTGCACATCCTGCGTGGGATCGCGACGGCCATGCAGCGGCTGGCGGCGGCCCGGGGCAAAGCCCCTGGGGGGCCGGATGCCTGATCGCCCGCTACACTGAAACCCGCTTTCGCAACGGCCCCGACACGGGACGCACCATGTTCGCTCGACTGCGCGAAGACATTGCCTGCATCCTCGAGCGCGACCCCGCAGCGCGCACCACCTGGGAAGTGCTGACCTGCTATCCCGGCCTGCACGCGCTGGTGCTGCACCGCCGCGCCCACTGGTGCTGGACGCACGGACTGAAGTGGCTCGGCCGCTTCGTCTCGCACCTTGCACGCTGGCTCACCGGTATCGAGATCCACCCCGGCGCCACCATCGGCCACCGCGTCTTCATCGACCACGGCATGGGCATCGTCATCGGCGAGATGGCCGAGATCGGCGACGAATGCACCATCTACCAGGGCGTCACCCTGGGGGGCACTTCACTGGTCAAGGGCGCCAAGCGCCATCCGACGCTGGGCCAGGGCGTCATCGTCGGCGCCAACGCGGCAGTCCTCGGCGGCTTCACGGTCGGCGACGGGGCGCGCGTGGGCTCGGGCGCGGTGGTCACCAAGCCGGTGCCGGCGGGCGCCACGGCGGTCGGGAACCCGGCACGCATCATCCTGCGCGAGCTGGATGCGGCCCGCGAAGCAACCGCTGCCAAGCTGGGCTTCTCGGCCTACGGCGTGACCAATGGCGACGACCCGGTCGCCCAGGCCATGAAGGGCCTGATCGACAACGCCGGCTCCCACGAGCACCAGATCGCCCTGCTGTGGCAGGCGATCGAGAAGCTGTCGATCCGCGCGCGGGAACTGCCGAACGAAGAGTGCGTGCCGCAGGACGCCCAGACGACCGAGCACTTCGACGCCGAGCGCCTGAACCGGCTGGTCAAGTAGGCGCGCTTCAGGCGGCCGGGGGCCGCCGGGCTGATTTCGGCCTGAAGGCGTCGCAGACGGCGGCATCGGTTTCGATGTACGGCCCGCCGATCAGGTCGATGCAGTACGGCACCGCTGCAAAGATGCCGGGTGCCGGCGGCGTGCCTTGCGACAGGCCCTCCAGCGTCTCGGCGATCGACTTGGGCTGCCCCGGCAGGTTGATGATCAGGGCCTTGCCGCGGATGACCGCCACCTGGCGAGACAGGATCGCCGTCGGCACGAAGCGCAGGCTGATGGCGCGCATCTGCTCGCCGAAACCGGGCATCACCTTGTCGGCCACCGCCAGCGTGGCCTCGGGCGTCACGTCGCGCAGTGCAGGGCCCGTGCCGCCCGTCGTGAGCACCAGGTCACAGCGAGCCTGGTCGACCAGCTCGATCAGCGTGGCGCTGATCTGCGCCTGCTCGTCGGGGATGAGCCGGGTCTCCCAGTCCATCGGGTTGCGCACGGCACGGCCGAGCCAGGATTGCAGCGCCGGGATCCCCTGATCCTGGTACACGCCGGTGGAGGCCCGATCGCTGACCGAGACAAGGCCGATGCGGACGCGCTCGAAGCCGGCGCTGGCGTCTTCACTCATCGCTGTCTTCCTCATCGCCCGAGTCGTCCGACGGGCTCGTCGAAGCGGTGGCCAGGGCAGCCTTGACAAGCTGGAACAGCTCTCGGTAACTGCGACCGTGGCGCTGCTCCGGTGCCTCGGCCTTGGCATCCTTGCGCGACGCGCGCACCAGGCTGCGCAGTTGCTGAACGTCCGTCCCGGGGAAGCGGGCGAGCCAGCGGGTGACGGCGTCATCGTCGGCCAGCAGTTCCTCGCGCCAGCGCTCGGCCTCGTGCAGGGCGAGCGTCTCCTTGGCGCTGCCCAGCTTGTACGCTGCCACGGCTTCCCGGATCTGCGCTTCGTCGGCCTGGCGCATCAGCTTGCCGATGAACTGCAACTGGCGGCGTCGGCCCTCGTGCGACCGGGTGCGGCGGTACTCCGCGATCGCGTCGCGAAGCGACTCAGGCAACTCGAGCTTGTCGACACGCGACTCGGGCAGCTCTGACAGCTCCAGGCCCAGGGCCTGCAGGTCGTGCATCTGCCGCTTCAGGGCGGATTTGCTGGGCCGGTCAGGGAGGAGTCGGGCCTCGTCGACGCTGTCGTCAGGGTCGATCGCGGGGGAATGGTCGTTGTCGTGGAACGCGCGGCGCATGGCTATGATTGTTCCATGACCGCTTCCACCGCCTCCCGCACGGGCTTTGCCTACAGCCGCGAACAGTTCCAACAGATCGTGGAGGACGTGCTAGGCATGGCGCGCGAGCTCGGGGCGAGCGACGCCGGCGTGGAGGTCAGCGAAGGCAGCGGCATCAGTGTCTCGGTGCGCAAGGGCGAGGTCGAGCACGTGGAGCGCAACCGCGACAAGTCGGTGGGCGTGTCCGTCTACCTCGGCCAGCGCCGCGGCAACGCAAGCACCTCGGATTTCTCCGCCGCCGCCTTGTCGCAGACCGTGCGGGCGGCCTACGACATCGCGCGCTTCACCGCCGAGGATCCGGCCGCGGGCCTGCCCGATGCCGACGATCTGGCCAGCGCCGCCGAAGTGGCGCAGGACCTGGATCTCTTCCACCCATGGGCGCTCGACGCCGAAACGGCCGCGGAACTCGCTCGCCGTGCCGAGGCGGCGGCGATGGTGGTCGACAAGCGCATCACGAACTCCGATGGCGGTTCCGTCTCGGCCCAGCAGTCGCACTTCTGGGCCGGCAACAGCCGGGGCTTCCGCGGCGGTTACGCGAGCTCGCGCCATTCGCTCTCGGTGTCGCCCATCGCCGGCAAGGGTGGCGACATGCAGCGCGACTACTGGTACACCTCGATGCGCGACGCGCTCGAGATGGCCTCGCCTGAATCGGTGGGGCGCTACGCGGCCGAGCGAGCCCTGTCGCGGCTCAAATCGCGCAAGGTCAAGACCTGCGAGGTGCCGGTGCTGTTCGAGTCGCCCGTGGCGGCCGGGCTCCTCGGTGGCTTCGTGCAGGGTGTCAGCGGCGGCGCGCTGTACCGCAAGGCCAGCTTCCTGCAGGACTGCCTGGGCCAGCCCATCTGGGCCGACCACATCGACATCTCCGAGGACCCGCACGAGCGCCGCGGCAAGGGCAGCGCGCCCTTCGACGACGAGGGGGTGCGCACGCGTGCGCGCCAGGTCGTGGAGGCCGGGGTGGTGCAGGGCTATTTCCTGTCCAGCTATTCCGCCCGCAAGCTCGGCATGAAGACCACCGGACACGCCGGCGGTTCGCAGAACCTGCGACTCACCAGCCGCCTGACCCAGCCGGGCGATCACCTCGAGCAGATGTTGCGCAAGCTGCATCGGGGCCTGTTCGTCACGGAGCTGATGGGCCAGGGCGTGAACTACGTGACGGGCGACTACTCGCGCGGCGCCGCCGGGTTCTGGGTCGAAGACGGGCGCATCGCCTTCCCGGTGCACGAGATCACCATCGCGAGCAACTTGCGCGACATGCTCAAGGGCGTCGTCGCGGTGGGCGCAGATGCTTTCTGCATGGGCGCGAAGACGGTCGGTTCAGTCCTCGTCGACCGAATGAAGCTGGCCGGCACCTGACCTGGGACCTTCCCGAATTTCAGCCGATTGCAAGCTTCGGACACCCATCATGGCCGCCGGCCGTGGAGGGGCCGGCGATGCCGGGTTGCGCGCGGGTTATCCCCGCTCGTGGCCCCGGGGGCCACTCCTAGAATTTGCCGCGTCTGACTTGATCGTTGAAACAGGAGACTCTTGATATGGAACGTCGTTCCTTCGTTCGTGGCGCCGGTCTGGCCGGTGTGCTGGCCGCAGGCACTGCTCCGGCCATCGTGCACGCACAGGCCAACATCCGCTGGCGCCTGGCCTCCAGCTTCCCGAAATCGCTGGACACCATCTTCGGCGCGGCCGACGTGTTCGCGAAGAAGGTGAAGGAACTGTCGGGCGGCAAGTTCGAGATCTCCATCCATGCCGGCGGCGAGATCATGCCGCCGCTGGGCGTGGTCGACGGCGTGCAGAACGGCACCGTCGAAATGGCTCACACCGCGCCGTACTACTTCTTCGGCAAGGACGAGACCTTCGCGCTGGGCTGCGCCATCCCCTTCGGCCTGAACAGCCGCCAGATGACCGCCTGGATGGTCGAAGGCAACGGCCTGAAGCTGATGCGCGAGTTCTACAAGAACTACAACATCATCAACTTCATGGGCGGCAACACCGGCGCCCAGATGGGCGGCTGGTACCGCAAGGAAGTCAAGACGCTCGCCGACATGAAGGGCCTGAAGTTCCGCATCGGCGGCTTCGGCGGCAAGGTCATCGAGCGCATCGGCGGCGTGCCGCAGAACATCCCGGGTGGCGAGATCTACTCGGCGCTGGAGAAGGGCACCATCGATGCCGCCGAATGGGTCGGACCGTACGACGACCAGAAGCTCGGCTTCAACAAGGTGGCCCAGTTCTACAACTACCCCGGCTGGTGGGAAGGCGGCCCGCAACTGGACTTCTTCGTCAACACCAAGGCCTACGACGCACTGTCGGCCGAGTACAAGGCCATCATCGAGTGCGCCACCGCCGTCGCCCACATCGACATGCAGGGCAAGTACGACGCCAAGAACCCGGCCGCGCTGAAGCAGCTGGTCGGCTCGGGCACCAAGCTCGTGCGCTTCCCGAAGGACGTGATGGACGCCTGCTTCAAGGAGGCCATGGCGCTGTACAGCGAGCTGTCGGGCAAGAACCCGAACTGGAAGAAGGTCTACGAGGACTTCGCCAACTTCCGCCGCGACCAGAACCTCTGGTTCCGCTTCGCCGAAGCCGGCTTCGACGATTTCATGCAGCAGCAGAAGCTGTGATCGACTGAGTCGATCAGCCCAAAGAAAAGGCGGCCCGCGGGCCGCCTTTTTCGTTGAGGCCCTCGCGGGCTACTTCTTGTTCTTCGCGTCCTCCTCGGCGGCGCGCTTGAAGACGTCCATCGGGTCTTCCTGCGCCGCCGAGGCGGGTGCCGAACCCGACGGTGCCTCGAGCCCAGGCGTGCCCGAGTCCGTCCGGCCGTTGCCCATTCCTTGCAGCAACTCCGAGGCCTTGTCCATGTCGACGACTTTCTCCTTGTCGAGGAAGGCCGTCACGGTCTCCGGCACGAAGATCACTACCGCCACCAGGATCAGCTGCATGACGACCCACGGGATCGCGCCCATGTAGATGTCACCGGATTCGACACGCTTGGGTATCGCACCGTTCTTGAACAAGGTGTCGGAAATCCCTCGCAGGTAGAACAAGGCGAACCCGAAGGGCGGGTGCATGAAGCTGGTCTGCATGTTCACGCACAGCATCACGCCGAACCACACCAGGTCGATGCCCATCTTGTCGGCCACCGGTCCGAGCAGCGGCAGGATGATGAAGGCGATCTCGAAGAAGTCGAGAAAGAACGCCAGGAAGAAGATGAACAGGTTGACCACCAGCAGGAAGCCGACCTGGCCGCCCGGCAGGGTCGACAGCAAGTGCTCGATCCAGCGGCCGCCTTCGACACCCTGGAAGACGAGCGAGAACACGCGCGAGCCGATGAGGATGAAGACCACCATCGCGGTGATGCGGGCGGTGCCCGCCATGGCCTCGCGCACCAGCGGCCAGGTCAGGCGCCGGTGCATCGCCGCGAGGATGAAGGCGCCGACTGCACCCATCGCGCCGGCTTCGGTCGGCGTCGCGATGGCGGTGTTCAGGCCCGGCAGGCCGCCCATGCTGCCCAGCACGGCGAAGATCAGGATGGCCGAAGGGATGATGCCGCGCAGGCACTTGGCCCACAGCGCCCAGCCCTGGAGCGTGCGGGCCTCCTTCGGCACGCCCGGCACGTGATGCGGTTTCACGCGGCTGAGCACGAAGGTGTAGAGCGCGAAGATCAGCACCTGCAGGATCGACGGACCCCAGGCGCCCTTGTACATGTCGCCCACCGATCGGCCGAGCTGATCTGCCAGCACCACCAGCACCAGCGAAGGCGGAACCACCTGGGTGATCGTGCCCGAGGCAGCCAGCACGCCGGTGGCATAGCGCATGTTGTAGCCGTAGCGCATCATGACCGGCAGCGAGATCATCGCCATCGCGATCACCTGGCCCGCCACCGTGCCGGTGATCGCGCCGAGGATGAAGCCCACGATGATCACCGAGTAGCCCAGGCCGCCCCGGACCGGGCCGAAGAGCTGGCCCATCGAATCCAGCATGTCCTCCGCCAGGCCGCATTTCTCGAGCAGCGCGCCCATCATGGTGAAGAACGGGATGGCCAGCAGCAGGTCGTTGGACAGGATGCCGAACACGTTCTGCGGCAGGGCGCCCATGAACTCCGGCGGGAACCAGCCCATGTGGATCGCGTACAGGCCACAGGCCAGGCCGAGCGCAGCCAGCGAGAAGGCCACCGGAAAGCCGATCAACATCACGAAGATCAGCCCCGCGAACATCAGTGGCGGGAAGCTCTCCATCGCGATCATTGCAGCGGCCTTTCGTAGTGGGTGTCCATCTCGTAGCGGTGCATCAACCAGGCCACGCGCTTGATGATTTCGCCGAGGCCCTGCAGCAGCACGAGCGCGAAGCCCAGGGGCAGCATCAGCATCGCGGGCCAGCGGACCAGTCCGCCGGCGTTGTTGGACATCTCGCCGCTGACGTACATGCGGGCGAACAGCGGCCAGGCGAACCAGATCATCGTCACCATCACCGGCACGAGGAAGAAGACCAGGCCGAAGAGGTCGACGTAGACCTTGCCGTGGCCCGACAGGCGGGCGTAGATCAGGTCGACGCGAACGTGCTCGTTCATCCGCAGGACCTGCGCCGCCCCCAGCATCACGCAGGCCGCGAACAGGTACCACTGGATCTCGAGGAACGAGTTCGAACTGAAGTCGAAGCCGTAGCGGATGACGGCGTTGCTGGCGCTGATGAAGCAGGACGAGATGACCGCCCAGGCGGCGAACCGGGCAAAGCGATCATTGACCCAGTCGACGCCGTGGGCGAAAGCGAGCAAGGCGTTCATGGCGCCCCTCCGTCGATGGAGAGGGCGAGGCAGGCAGGGGGCATGGCGGCAGCTCCGGACTAGGTGTCGACCGCGGCGCGGCAAAGGGCCGCGAGCAGCCCGGCAGCGCCGACCGCCTGCAATGTATCGGCTGGTGCCTGAATCGCGCCTGAAATGGCGGCGCGCTCAGGGTAAGCCCGGGTCAGCCGTTAGCTGGCCTGGAATCAACCCGCCTGTGCAGCGAGGAAGAGCCGGGTCGAGCGTGCACCTGAGCGGCAGAAGGCCACCAGCGGACGCGGCAGCTCGGACAGCAGTCGGCCGAAGGCGGCGATCTCTTCCGGTGACTGGTAGCCGCCATTGACCGGCAGGAAGCGGTACTGCAAGCCCGCGGCCTGGGCGGCAGCCTCGACGCTCGCGCTGCTGGGCTGGTCCGGGCCGTGCTCGAAGTCCGGCCGGTTGTTGATCACGCTGCGGATGCCCAGGCGCGCCAGTTCGGCCATGGCGGCGGCGTCAAGCTGCGGCGCGACATAGACATCTTCGGCGACGGGGCGCAAGGGAAGGGTGGTTTGCATGGGGCGGTTCGTCCTCAGGTTCACTTGGTCGAAAGGGCCTGCTTGACCGCGGCAGACAGCATGCCCATGTCCGCCGTGCCGGCGAACCGGGCCTTGGCCGCGCCCATGACCTTGCCCATGTCGCTCGGACCGGACGCGCCCAGCTCGGCGACGAGTGCCGCGACCTGGGCGGCGATTTCCTCGGCCGACAGGCGTTGCGGGAGATAGGCCGACAGGACGGCCACCTCGGCCGTTTCCTTGTCCACGAGGTCGGTGCGCCCGGCCTGCTGGAAGGCGGCGATGGAGTCCTTGCGCTGCTTGATCAGCTTGTCCACGATGGCCACCACGGCGGCGTCGTCCAGCTCGATGCGCTCGTCGACCTCCCTTTGCTTGCAGGCGGCCAGCAGCATGCGGATGGCGGACAGGCGGTCGGCTTCCTTCGCGCGCATCGCGGCCTTCATGTCTTCGGTGATGCGTTCTTTCAGGCTCATCGTGAGAGTGCTCCAACGGTCGAATAAGCAAAAAAGCCCGCTACGGCGTCCCGTGCGGGCTTCTTCGGATGGAAACGAACCGGAATCAGTAAAGCTTCTTGGGCAGCTGCATGCTGCGCACGCGCTTGTAGTGGCGCTTGACGGCAGCCGCCTTCTTGCGCTTGCGCTCGGAAGTGGGCTTCTCGTAGAACTCGCGGGCGCGCAGTTCGGTCAGCAGGCCAAGCTTCTCGATGGTGCGCTTGAAACGGCGCAGCGCCACGTCGAATGGTTCGTTTTCCTTGACACGGATGGTTGTCATTGACTGAAGGATCCTTCGGGATGGATGCGCTCGGTGCCTTGCGCCGGCGCGGCCTGTTGCCGCACCGAACTCGAGTTTCGCAAGATCGACACGCGGTTTGCCAGCAAAGACAATGATTCTATCCTGATTTCAGGGTGTTTGCCAAATGGCGCGTTCCCTGTCAATGGAAGGCCTTCCAGAGCATGTAGGCGGCCAATCCATACAGGAGGAAGGCGAAAGCCCTCTTGAGCTGGCCGACGTTCATCGCGTGGGCGGCACTGGCGCCCAGAGGCGCCATCGACACGCTGGCCAGCGCGATGACGGCCAGGGCCGGGAGATAGAGGTAGCCGAAGGCACCGGGCAGTGCGGGTTCGAGATGCCAGCCGCCGATGAGGTAGCCCAGCGTGCTGGCGACGGCCACCGGCACTCCCAGCGCGGCGCTGGTGGCCACGGCGTTGTGCATCGGGACGTTGCACCACGTCATGAACGGCACGCTCACGAAGCCGCCGCCTGCGCCCACCAGGCCGGAGAGGAATCCTATGCCGGAGCCCGCTGCGGCCTGCCCCCAGAAGCCGGGCATCTCCCTATGCGGCGCGGGCTTCTTGCCACGCAACAGCTGGGTGGCTGAAAAGGCCACGAAGAGACCGAAGACCAGTGCCAGGGCCTGGCCCTTCAGCAAGGCGAAGGCGCCCCCTCCGGCGACCAGGCCGCCGAGCAGGATGCCGGGCGCCATGCCGCGCACCAGAGGCCAACGCACGGCACCCCGCCGGTGATGGGCTCGTACGCTCGACAAGGAGGTGAACAGGATCGTCGCCATCGACGTGGCGATGGCCATCTTGACCGCTACGCTGCTGTCGACGCCTCGGTGGCTGAGGATGATGGTCATGAAAGGCACCAGCAGCATGCCGCCACCGATGCCGAACAGTCCGGCCATGAAGCCCGCGCACAGGCCCAGCGCGACCAGTTCGCCGATGAGCGCCGGCGGCAGCACGTCCAGGCCGGGCATCACTCCCCCAGCAGCTCGAGCACGGCCTGCCATTCGGCCGGCGTCACCGGCGTGATGGACAGGCGGCTGCCGGGTTTGAGCAGCACCATGCTGGCCAGCTGCGGCGCTGCGCGCATCTCGCGCAGCGGCAACAGCCGGGTCTTCTTCACCAGCTTGACGTCCACGTGCTGCCAGCGGGGGGATTCGCGCGTGGACTTGGGGTCGTGGTAATGGCTCTCGGGATCGAACTGCGTCTCGTCAGGGTAGGCCGTGCTGGCCACTTCGGCCAGACCGGCCACGCCGGGCTCTGCGCACGAGGAGTGATAGAAGAGCACGCCGTCGCCGATGCGCATCGCATCGCGCATGAAATTGCGGGCCTGGTAGTTGCGCACGCCGGTCCATGGCAGCTTCTGGCCTGGGGCGCGAGCGAGGTCGTCGATCGAGGCCTCCTCGGGCTCGCTCTTCATCAGCCAGTACTGGGGCATGCGTCGTTCGGTGTGGGCGAGCGGATCGCGAGAAGGGTGTCCACCGCAAACCGTGGGCCGCATTCCTGAACCCAGGGGATTCAGGTGGGCGAGGTCAGCACGGCGTCGGGTTCATCTGACGCGAGACGATCACACCAGCCGGGCGATGTTCCAAGCCCGGGCTCGCGAGAGCATCGGTTCAAGGAAATATAAAACCCACGCGGATGCGGCGGACGGTTTGATTCTAGGCGTTCGACCGGGGTCGCGACAGCCTTCGTGTCACAGAAGTTGACCGTCGTCGCCCAGCGCCGCATCCAGTCGGTCGATGAGCCCGCTGACCAGCACATCCGCCTGCTCATCGGTGATGGGCGTGTCGTCTCTCGGCAGGCGCGACGGGAGCGCGGCAGGACTGGCCGGACGCTCCGCCAGACGATAGGCGAGATTCAACGCGGCGAGCACGGCCATGCGCTCGCGCGCCTTGACCTTCCCCGCATCGCGGATCGCGCTCATTTCATGATCGACGGTGGCCACCGCCGCCTGCAGCAGGGATTCGCCGCCCTCTGGGCAGGCCAGCAGGTAGCTCTGGCCCAGGATCGTCACTTCCAGTTGCTTCATTCATCCGCCCCCGGAGCGGCTTTTTCCACCGGCAGGCGATCGAGCAGCGCATCGATGCGCGCGCGGGCTGCCCCGAGGCGGGATTTCAGGCTGTCGCGTTCCGCGGTCATGGCCTGCAGTTGCTCTTCGAGCAGCGTGTTGGTTCGGGCCAGTTCCTCGTGCCGCAGCAGGAGGCGGTCGATGCGCTCGGCAAGTTCCGGCAGGCGTGACATGGACCTTCGCATGAGGCAGTGAGGATCGAGAATTGTAGGCGCGCGACTTGCTCATCCAGCCGCCTCGCGAGTGAGTGGAAGCCCGGGTTAGCATCCCGCACTTCTCGAATGAGCGACATGATTCACGGCCTGCCGCTGCGATGGACTCTGGCTCTCGGCGCGGCTGCTGTGGTGCTGCTCTCGGCGCTGGCGTTCGGTAGCGCCGGATGGGACACCGCCTTGGTGCTGGCGCTGAGGCTGCCGCGAGTGCTCGCGGCCGCGGGCGTCGGGGCCCTGCTCGCGCTGGCGGGGCTCGTGATGCAGGTGCTGCTTCGCAATCCGCTGGCGGATCCGTATGTGCTGGGGACCTCGGGCGGTGCATCGGTCGGTGCTTTGGCCGCCCTGCTGATTGGCACTCATGTGTGGATTGGTGCAGGCCTCGGCGCCCTGGGCGCGGGCGGCCTGCTGCTGCTGCTCGCTCGTCGGGCCCTGGCCTCGACCGATGATGCGTCGCCCAGGCTCATCCTCGTGGGCGCGATGCTCGCGGCCTTGTTCGGCGCGCTGGCCACGTTGCTGCTGATGCTGACTCCCGACGAACGCCTGCGCGGCGCCATCTTCTGGCTCGTGGGTGATCTGTCAGCGGCGCGGGAGGGAGGCATGTGCATCGCAGCGGCCGGGCTGTTGCTCGCGATGCTGATCTTCCGCGGTCGTCCCATCGACAGGCTGATGCTCGGCAGCGAGGCGGCAGGCCTGCTGGGCGAGCCGGTGCGGCGCCTGCGGGTCGAGCTGCTGGCTGCTGCGTCGATGGCGGTCGGGCTGGCGGTGGCGACCGCGGGCGCCGTGGGTTTCGTGGGCCTGGTCGTGCCGCAAGCGTGGCGGCTCGCGGGCGTCCAGCACACCCGCGAACTGGCTGGCTTGTCGGCCATCGGGGGGGCCACCTTGCTCGTGGCGGCGGATCTCATCTCTCGCACGGTGGCGGCACCGATGGAGCTGCCCGTGGGCGCTGTGATGGCCTTGGTCGGGGCCCCGTGCTTCATCGCGCTGCTGGTGCGCGGCGTGCGCTGATGCAAGCCGATCCGCCCCCCCTGATCGAGACGCGCGCGCTGGACTTGTGGGCGGGCGAACGTCATCTCGTCGACGGCCTCGACTGGCGCGTGAACGCGGGCGAAAGATGGTGTCTCATCGGTCGCAATGCATCCGGCAAGAGCAGCCTGTTGCGGGCGCTCGCCGGCTTGCCCGTGCCCGGACGCCAGGGCAGCATCGCCTGGCAGGGCCGCCCGCAAGGCGAGTGGCCGGCCGCGGAAGCCGCGTGCCTGCGGGCATGGATGCCGCAGCAGGCGACGGACCGATTCGCCCTGCCGGTGCGCCGCCTGCTCGAGCTTTCGAGGGTGCAGGTCGAGGGCTCGGAGCTGGACCTGGCCACGCTGGACATCGCCGACCTCGCCGATCGTCCGGTGACGCGCCTTTCGGGCGGAGAGCGGCAGCGCGTGGCGATTGCGCAGGCGGCGGTGCAGGGAGCGCCCGTGATGCTGATGGACGAGCCGATCGCGTTCCAGGATCCCGCTCACCAGGGCCTGGTCGCGCGGTGGTGTGCCGATTGGGTGGCACGGCGCCCCGGCCGTGCGTTGGTGATGAGCAGCCACGACATGCATTGGGTGGCCCGGGCCGCGACGCATGTGCTGGCCCTGCATGGCGATGGTCGCTGGCGCGCCGGGCCGGTGCAGGACTTGCTCGGAGCGAAGCCCTTGGGCGAGATCTTCGGCTGCGAATGGCTAGCCGCTGGTGGCAGCTGGCTGCCCGTCTGACGAAGCGGGCGTGGGCCTGTCGGCGGCGTCCTTGGCAGGGGCCGCGGTTTCCACCGGCGGACGCATCTGTTTCAGTGCCCTGGCCAGCTCGATCACTGCCATCGCGTAGTAACTGGACCAGTTGTAGCGTGTGACGACATAGAAGTTGCGGGTGCCGGCCACATAGCTTGGCTCCTCGTCCCCATTGAACAACTGCACGAGGGCCAACTGCCCCTCGTGCGCGCGACCCGCCTCATCGAGCCTGGCCCCGGCCTCGGCCATCTGGGCCGAAGTGAAGGTGGGCAGGATGTCGGGCACCAGCAGGCGGGCCCGCTGCTCGAGGTCCGCAGGCGGCGTGACCGCGAAGGTCGTCGGCAGACCTTCCTGCCAGCCGTGCTGGGCAAAGTAGTGGCCGACGCTGCCGACCACGTCGGCTCCATTGGCCTCGAGGTCGATGCGGCCGTCGCCATCGAAATCGACGGCATAGCGGCGCAAGGTGCTGGGCATGAACTGGGGCAGGCCCATGGCCCCCGCATACGAGCCCTTGACCGACTGCGGGTCGCGCCCTTCGTCGGCGCACCAGCGCAGGAAGGCCTGGAGCTCGCCTCGATAGAAGGCGCTGCGATCGGAGCGGCCGGCCGGGAAATCGAAGCTCAGCGTGGCCAGGGCGTCGAGCACCTTGAAGCCGCCGGTGATGCGGCCATAGAAGGTCTCCACGCCGACGATGGAGACGATGATCTCCGGCGGCACGCCCCAGCGCGCCTGAGCCTGGTTCAGCCACGGCTCCTGCGACTGCCACCAGCGCAGGCCTTCGCGGATGCGTTGCGCCTCGACGAAGCGACTGCGGTAGGCGGCCCAGTTCTTGGCCGTGCCGGCCGGCGGCGGCATCACGAGCTTCGCGACCGTCGGCTGGTAGCGCGCCTGCGCGAGTTGCGCGATGGTCCACTCCGGGTCCAGCCCTTCGCTTTCGGCGGCCTGGCGAGCGAAGGCGGCCACGTCCTCGCGCCGGCCGTAGAGGACCACGTCCAGGGCACTGTCGGACTGGACGACCCGCGCCGCCGGACGAGATTTGGCCGCCAGGGCGCCGACGGGGGCAAAGGTCAGCAGGCCGGCCAGGCCCACCAGGCCCACGGTGATCAGGCCGGGGCGGCCTGAGACATGAAATCGCATGCCGTGATTATCGAGCGCGCTCCTGGCCCACGGCGGGCGCGATGGCCCTGGCCCGGGCGATCGCGTCGTGGAAGTCACGCCACCAGCCGGCGGGCGTGCCGGTCCGCCCCGGTCGACCGTAGCGATGCAGCTCGAGGGCCGCGAGGGCGCGGGCGGCGGCTTCTCCACTTTCGCCGCAGCGCTCGCGCAGGCGCGCGGCCAAGGTGCCCAGCGTGTCGCTGGGTCGCGCGTCTATGCCCAGGCGCGCGAGTTGTCGGGCGATGCGCTCCCTAAGGCGTTGCCAGGGGCCCAGGCGGCGTGCATCGAACCAGGCCCAGGCCGCACCCGCCACACCGGCACCCACCACCAGCGTCACCAGCACGCGCGCCAGCGACATCAGATCCGGCGATTGCACGCCCCATTGCGAAAGCAGATCGAACTGCTGGCGCTTGCCATAGCCGAGGATCCACTGGTTCCAGCGGTTGTCCAGGGCCTCCACCCATTGGCGCCATTGCAGTCGCAGGTCGGGGCTGACCGCCTGCAAGGCACCGCCAAAGAGGCCGGGCGGCGGCTGGAGCGCCTCGCTTCGGCGGATGCGTTCCGGTGCCACCGCGCCCGTCGGGTCGGCCCTGACCCAGCCGCGACCGGCTTGCCAGAATTCGGCCCAGGCGTGCGCATGGCTCTGCCGCACGGCGAAGTAGCCGTCGACCGGCAGGAAGTCGGTGCCCTGGTAGCCGGTGACGATGCGGGCCGGCACGCCCATGGCCCTCATCACGACGACGAAGGCGGCCGCATAGTGCTCGCAGAAGCCTTCTCGCCGGTCCAGCCAGAACTCGTCGATCGGGTCGTCGCCATAGCTGCCCGGTTCGAGCGTGTAGACGAACGAGGTGCTGCGTATGTGTTGCAACACCGCCCCGGCGAGGGCGGTGGCATCTGCACCGCGCAGGCCCGGGCGGGCGCGCAATTCGGCCGCCCAGGCACGGGTGCGCGGATGGCGATCGGCCGGCAGCGTGAGCAGCATCCGCCGCTCGAAGGGGCGCAGAGCGGCAGCGTGCGGCGTCTGCAGGTCGGCCTGGGCCTTCAGGAGCACCCGCTCGGTCTGCGGTCGCGGCAGCTTCCACTGCCCATCGGCATCGGGCTGGCCGGGCAGGCCGACCAGCGGCGGCATGGCTTCGGGCATCAGCCGCGTGCCTTCGAGCAGAGGCAGCCAGGGGATGCGCAGCGGCTCCAGGGTCATCTCGTAGCGATAGATCCGCCGAGAGGGCGCTGCCTCCGTCGGGGCCGATTCGGCGCCGGCGGGCACGAACGAATTGGAGCGCCATCGCCTTCCGTCGTAATCCGACAGCACCGGACCGCGGAAGTACAACGCCTCGGCCGGCGGCGAGGGGCCTTCGAAGCGCAGGCGGAAGGCGATCTCGTCGTCGTTGGCGAGTTGCGCCACGTCGCCCAACTGCAGGTTGTCCGACAGGCCGGTCTTCGCGCCGCCCCCCGGCATGGCCCACAGGGGACCGAGGCGCGGGAAGAGCAGGAACAGCGCCACCATCACCGGCGTGCCGACCAGAGCGGCACGGCCGGCCAGGCCCGCCGCCTCCGCCAGCCGCGGGCGCCCTGCAGGCATGTGGGCCAGCGTCAGGGCCGTGAGCCAGCCCCAGACGGACAGTCCCATGGCCAGCGCCGTGGCGAGCGATTGCGAATACAGGAACTGCGTCAGCACCAGGAAGAAGCCGAGGAAGAAGACCACCAGTGCATCGCGGCGGGCACGCAGCTCGAGCGTCTTCAGCGCCATCAGCACGACCAGCAAGGTGACGCCCGCGTCCTTGCCGAACAGCGTGCGCTGCGTCCAAAGCGTCAAGCCTGCCGCGATGCCGAGGATGGCCACCAACCACCAGCGGCTGGGCAGGGGGCCCTGCCGCAATGCCAGGGCGCCGCGCCACACCAGCACGACCAGGCACAGCACGCCGACCCAGGTGCCCAGGCGCATCAGGTGTGGCGCGATGGTCCAGGCGATCACGACCAGCATGAACAGAGTGTCCCGGGCCTCGCGACCGACCGGGCGCCAGCGCGGGGAAAGGCGGGCGAGCGCGGCCGGCCGGTCCATCGTTCAGCCCCAGGTGGCCAGTGCCGTCAGTGCGGCATGGCGGTGTGCCGGGCCGTCCGCCGGCGCCAGCTCGCGGTCCGGCAGCCGCAGGCCATAGGCCATCCCCTGCGCATCGGCCTGCAGCACCCAGGCGGCCAGGCGCGACAGGCGTGTCTCGATGTCCGGCTGCCGGGCCTGGGTCCAGTCCAGCCAGAGTTCGCGGCGCGCAGACTCGCGGCCTTCGCGGCTGACCAGCTCGCCATGATGGGCGAGCTTCTTCCAGGCCACCTGGCGCAGACTGTCGCCACGCCTCCAGGGGCGCAGGCCGTCGAACTCGCCGCCGGCGGCAGTCGATCGCCGCGGCACCGGCCCTCCGGCCACGGCAGCGGCCACCGGCAGCGCCGCTGGGGGCTGCTCGGGCCGGGGATAGACGCAAAGCAGACCGGCCGGACGCCACAGCGACCAGGCGCGAAACAGGCCGAACGGGAAACGGCTCTCGATGTGCAGCAGCGGCAAGGGATGCAGGCCCCTCCGCTGGGCCAGCACGCCGACGGCCACCGTGGTCTGCCCCGCCGGTCCGATCTCGGCGTAGGCCAGCGCCGGGGGCGCTTCGGCACCCCGCACGGCGAACCCGAGGCCATGACGCGTCGCGCCGGGGTTGGTCACCACCACCTCCAAGGTCGCGCGGTCGCCTGCGAACACGGGGGAGGGCGGACGAGCGTGCAGCGTCAGGCCGCGCAGGGTGTTGTGCGTCATGTGCATGGACGCGAGCGCACTGCCGGCGAGCAGGAAGGTCAGCGCGTAGCCGAGGTTGAGCTGGTAGTTGATCGACGCCACGAGAAGGAGCAGCAACGTGATGCCGAAGGCCAGGCCCGCACGCGTGGGCACGATGTAGATGTTCCGCTGGGTGAGGTGCCACTGTTCCGCGGGACGGTGACGCCCCTCCCACCAGCGGCTGATGCGGCGGCGCAGCGCCTTGATCATCTCGGCGCCTAGGGCAGCGGAACCGCCTCGACCATGGCCCGGACCTGCTCGCGCCGGCCGCGTCCGGCCCCTGGCACGGGCATCAGGCGGTGGGCGATGGCCTGAGGCAGCAGGGATTGCAGGTCGTCGGGCGTCACGTGGTCGCGCCCGGCCATCAGCGCGCGCGCACGCGCCACCCGCAGCACCGCAATGCCTGCACGCGGCGACATCCCTTCCACGAACCACTGGCCCGAGCGCGTGGCGCCGATCAGCGCCTGCAGGTAGTCGAGCAGGGCGTCGGACGCGTGGACCTGCGGGACGGCGGACATGATCGTGCGGAGTTCGTCCGGGCTCATCACCGGCTGAAGCCGCGCGATGGCATCGCGCCGGTCGATGCCGGCCAGCAGGGCTCGCTCGGCGCGGTGGTCCGGGTAGCCCAGCGTGATGCACATCAGGAATCGGTCGAGCTGGCTTTCCGGCAGCGGGTAGGTGCCGAGCTGGTCGGTCGGGTTCTGGGTGGCGATGACGAAGAAGGGCGCGGGCAGGGGGCGGGTGTGTCCGTCTACGCTGACCTGATGCTCCTCCATCGCCTCCAGCAGGGCGCTCTGTGTCTTGGGGCCGGCGCGGTTGATCTCGTCGGCCAGCAGCACCTGCGCGAAGATGGGCCCCGCATGGAAGACGAATTCTTCCTTGGCCCGCTCGTAGACCGACACGCCTATGAGGTCGGTCGGCATCAGGTCGGCGGTGAACTGCGCACGTGCGAACTGCAGGCCCAGCGAGACGGCCAGCGTGTGCGCCAACGTGGTCTTGCCGACGCCGGGCACGTCCTCTATCAGGAGGTGGCCGCCGGCGAGCAGGCAGGCAATGCTGTCGTCGATCTGCGCGGCCTTGCCCACCACGATCGTGCTAATCTGGTCTTTGAGTTCAGTCAATCTCGACTGCAGGGCGGCGCTGATCATGGTGAGACGACGATAGCTCAGAACGGTGGACCGCCGCCTTTGGATCTGCCCATGACCACTGCCTACTTCACGCATCCTGACTGCCGGGCTCATGACATGGGCCGCGGCCACCCTGAATGCCCGGCGAGGCTCGACGCCATCGAGGATCACCTGCTGGCCACCGGACTGGACGTGGCGCTCACCCGCTTCGATGCGCCGCTGGCCCAGGTCTCGGATCTCGCGCTGGCCCATGCCGAGGGCTACGTGCTCGAACTGGCCGAGTTCATGCAGCAGGCCGCGGCCAACGGCGAGCACGTCGCCATCGATCCGGACACCACCGTCTGCCCGGCCACCTGGCAGGCCGCCATGCGCGCCGCCGGCGCCGCGGTGGCGGCAACCGATGCGGTCATCGACCGCCGCGCGCAAAACGCGTTCTGCGCCATCCGCCCGCCGGGCCACCATGCCACGCGATCGAGCGCGATGGGTTTCTGCTTCTTCAACAATGTGGCGATCGCGGCGCGGCATGCGCTGGATGTGCGCGGCCTGGAGCGGGTGGCGATCATCGACTTCGACGTCCACCACGGCAACGGCACCGAGGACATCATCGCCGGCGACGAGCGCATCCTGATGGCCAGCTTCTTCCAGGACCAGCTCTATCCCTTCAGCGGCGGCGTGCCCAAGGGTACGAACATGATCAACCTGCCCATCCCGGCGTACACCCGCGGGCCGCAGGTTCGCGAGCTGATCGAGGCCAACTGGATGCCGAGGCTGGACGCCTTCCGCCCGCAGATGCTGTTCATTTCGGCCGGATTCGATGCCCACCGCGAAGACGAGCTGGGCCAGCTGGGCCTGGTCGAGGCCGACTACGAATGGATCACGCGCCGCCTGGTGGAGGTGGCGAAACGGCACGCCGAGGGGCGCATCGTGTCTTGCCTGGAGGGCGGCTATGCGCTGAGTGCGCTCGCCCGCAGCGTGGCGGCGCATCTGCGCGTTCTGGCCGACGTCTGACCCGGAACCTGCACGCACGGCTGAGACAATCGGCCGCATGGCGAATTCGACTTCCATCCTGCCGGCCGTCACGCTGGACGAGCTATTAGCGGCCCTCTCCCATTCCAGCGCCTGGATCGAGATCGCGGTCGTGGTGGGCTGCCTGGGGCTGGCCTGGGCGGTGGTGCGGCTGCTGCGCGGCGCCGAAGCGCCACCCCAGTCCGTGTGGTTCGGCCGGCGGATCGTCGACGGGGCGCTTTTTCCCGCGCTGACGCTGACGCTCGCCTATGCGGCCCGCGGCGTCCTTCCGGCGCTGGGCGTGCCGTTGGCGGTTTTCAAGATCGCGCTGCCGGTGCTGCTGTCGTTCGCCGTGATCAGGCTGTCGGTCCGGGTGCTGACGGCGGCCTTCCCGAGCTCGCGCGTCATGCGCCTGGCCGAGCGCACGATCTCGTGGCTGGCGTGGCTGGCCGTGGTGGGATGGATCACCGGCGTGCTGCCGGTGGTCCTGGACGAACTCGACGACATCCACCTGAAGCTCGGCGGCGCCAAGATGACGATGCGCAACCTGGTGGAAGGCGCGTTGTCGGCCGGTTTCGTGCTGGTGTTGGCGCTGTGGGTGTCTGCTGCCATCGAGCAGCGGCTGCTGCGCGGCGCCTATGGCGAGCAATTGTCGCTGCGCAAGGCGGCTGCCAATGTCGTGCGGGCGCTGCTGACCTTCGTCGGGCTGCTGATCGCCCTCACGGCGGTCGGCATCGACCTGACTGCCCTGTCAGTGCTCGGCGGCGCCGTGGGCGTGGGCATCGGCTTCGGCCTGCAGAAGCTCGCCGCCAACTACGTGTCCGGCTTCGTCATCCTGGCCGAGCGTTCACTGCGGATCGGAGACACGGTGAAGGTCGATGGCTTCGAAGGGCGCATCACCGACATCGCCACCCGCTACACGGTCATCCGTGCGCTCAACGGCCGCGAGGCCATCGTGCCCAACGAGATGCTCATCACGCAACGGGTCGAGAACCTGTCGCTCGCCGATCCGAAGGTCCTGGTGTCGACCCAGGTGCAGGTGGCCTACGGCACCGACCTGCCGGCGCTCGTGCCCAAGATCGCGGCCGCCGCGGGCTCGGTGCCGCGCGTGCTGGCCGAACCGGGGCCGTCGGTGCAACTCACCGAGTTCGGCGCCGACGGCCTGACGCTGGGGGTGCACTTCTGGATCGTCGACCCGGAAAACGGCCTGGGCGGCGTGCGCTCGGACGTCAACCTGGCCATTCTTGGGTGCCTGAACCGGGAAGGGGTCGAGATTCCCTTCCCTCAGAGGGTGGTGCGCAGCCTGTGAGGGCTGCCCGCCTCAGGCAGTGACGACAGGGATCTGGCCGATCTTGCCTTGCCAGGCCTTCGGCCCTTCAATGTGGACGCTGGTGCCGCCGGCGTCCACGGCCACGGTCACCGGCATATCGACCACGTCGAACTCGTAGATCGCCTCCATGCCGAGGTCGGCGAAGCCGACGACCTTGGCGGCCTGGATGGACTTCGAGACAAGATAGGCGGCGCCACCGACAGCCATCAGGTACGCACTCTTGCTGTCCTTGATCGCTTCGATCGCGACCGGTCCGCGCTCTGCCTTGCCCACCATCGCGATCAGCCCGGTCTTCTCGAGCATCATGCGGGTGAACTTGTCCATCCGGGTGGCCGTGGTCGGGCCGGCGGGGCCGACGACTTCATCGCGCACCGGGTCGACCGGGCCGACGTAGTAGATGACGCGATTGGTGAAGTCCACCGGCAGCTTCTCGCCCTTGGCGAGCATGTCCTGGATGCGCTTGTGCGCGGCGTCGCGGCCGGTGAGCATCTTGCCGTTGAGCAGGAGCGTGTCGCCGGGCTTCCAGCCCGCCACTTCTTCCTTCGTCAGCGTGTTGAGATCGACACGCTTGCTCTTGTTGTAGTCCGGCGCCCAGTGCACGTCCGGCCAGAGGTCCAGGCTGGGCGGGTCCAGATGCACGGCACCGGATCCATCGAGCACGAAGTGGGCGTGCCGGGTGGCGGCGCAATTGGGGATCATGGCCACCGGCAGGGAGGCGGCGTGCGTCGGGAAAGTCTTGATCTTGACGTCCAGCACCGTGGTGAGGCCGCCCAGGCCTTGGGCGCCGATGCCCAGGGCGTTGACCTTCTCGTACAGCTCGATGCGCAACTCCTCGAGCTTGTTCGATGGGCCGCGCTGAAGCAGCTCGTACATGTCGATGTCGTCCATGAGCGCCTCCTTCGCCAGGAGGACGGCCTTCTCGGCCGTGCCGCCGATGCCGATGCCCAGCATGCCCGGCGGGCACCAGCCGGCGCCCATGGTGGGCACCGTCTTGAGCACCCAGTCGACCAGGCTGTCGCTGGGGTTGAGCATGTACATCTTGCTCTTGTTCTCGCTGCCGCCGCCCTTGGCTGCCAGGGTGACTTCCATCGTGTTGCCGGGCACCACTTCCATGTGGATGACTGCGGGCGTGTTGTCCTTGGTGTTCTTGCGCTCGAAGATCGGATCGGCCAGCACCGAGGCCCGCAGCACGTTGTCCGGGTTCAGGTAGCCCTGGCGCACGCCTTGGTTGATCGCATCGGCGATGGAGCCGGTGAAGCCTTCCCACTTCACGTCCATCCCGATCTTCAGGAAGACGTTCACGATGCCGGTGTCCTGGCAGATCGGGCGTCGACCTTCGGCCGACATGCGCGAGTTGGTCAGGATCTGGGCAATCGCGTCCTTGGCCGCCGGGCTCTGCTCGCGTTCGTAGGCGCGGGCGAGGTGGGCGATGTAGTCGGTCGGGTGGAAGTAGCTGATGTACTGCAGCGCGCTCGCGACGGATTCGACGAGGTCGGCCTGGCGGATGGTGGTCATGGTCTTGCGCGGGGTGGCGATGGCTGGGGCGATGCCAATTTTATCTGGGGGTCTCGATGCGGTCAGTGCTTGCCGGCCGCCGGCATCACCCGATCCGCGGCCGCGATCGCCAGGGCCGACAGCAGGAAGGCGATGTGGATCAGCGTCTGCCACATCAGCGTCTTCTCGGTGTAGTTCTCGGCATTGATGAAGGTCTTGAGCAGGTGGATCGAGCTGATGCCGATGATGGCCGTCGCCAGCTTGACCTTCAGCACCGATGCGTTGACGTGGCTGAGCCACTCGGGCTGATCCGGGTGCGAATCGAGTTCCAGACGGGACACGAAGGTCTCGTAGCCGCCGACGATGACCATGATGAGCAGGTTCGAGATCATCACCACGTCGATCAGGCCCAGCACCACCAGCATGATGATGGTCTCGCTGAGCTTGGAGATCGGGGCGTAGGAGACGGCCTTGGTGACCGGATCCACGATCGCGGCGCCCTTGTATCCCAGGCTGTTGACCAGCGTCGCCAGTGCTTCCTGACTGCCGAAGACGGCCTCGATCAGGTGGACCAGCTCGCCCCAGAACTGGTAGACGTAGACGCCTTGGGCGACGATCAACCCGAGGTACAGCGGCAGCTGCAGCCATCGGCTGGCAAAGATGAACCGGGGCAGGGGCCGCAGGGGTGGGGGGATCTTGTCGGGGTTGGACGCCATCTTGGGTGTGAGGTTGTGCGACATTCGCTGATCGGGCGCGGCGGATTGTAGAAGCCGGTCAGGGCAGGGCGTTGACAGCCAGGCCCGCCAGGAGTAAGCCGTTCGTCAGACGCTTTGACGACAGTTGCGGCAACCGTTGCAACCGAACCGTTGCTGATCAACGGTGGCAAGTTGAGGGCGTGCCGCTGGCCGCCGATGTCTGGAGCCTAGAGGAGACGATCGATGAGCGAAGAGCTGAAGACCTACGCCCCGCCCGCAGCGCTGGCCGAGAAGGCCGCCGTGCCGGGCATGGCGGCGTACGAGGCCTTGTGCCAGGAGGCCGAGTCCGACTATGCCGGCTACTGGGGCCGACTCGGGCGCGAGATGGTCAGCTGGAAGAAGCCCTTCACCAAGGTGCTCGACGATTCGAACGCACCGTTCTTCAAGTGGTACGAGGACGGCACGTTGAACGCCTCGTACAACTGCCTCGATCGCAACGTAGAGCGGGGCCTGGGCGACAAGACGGCCATCATCTTCGAAGCCGACGGCGGCGAGGTCACCAAGGTCAGCTATTCCGAACTCCTCGCGCGCACCTGCCAGATCGCCAACGGCCTGAAGTCGCTCGGCATCCGCAAGGGCGATCGGGTGGTGATCTACATCTCGATGTCGATCGACGGCGTGGCGGCCATGCAGGCCTGTGCCCGCATAGGCGCGACGCACTCCGTCGTCTTCGGTGGCTTCTCGGCCCAGTCGCTGCGTGATCGCATCGAGGACACCGGAGCCAAGGCCGTCATCACTGCGGACCATCAGATCCGAGGCGGCAAGCAACTGCCGCTGAAGTCGATCGTCGACGAAGCCATCGCGCTGGGCGGCTGCGATTCGGTGACCAATGTGCTGGTCGTCAAGCGCAGCGGCGCCCCGGTGGCCATGGCCGCCGGCCGCGACCTGTGGATGCAGGACGTGATCGGCAGCCTGCCGACCACCTGCGAGCCGGAGTGGGTCGAGGCCGAGCATCCGCTGTTCCTGCTGTACACGTCCGGCTCGACCGGCAAGCCCAAGGGTGTGCAGCACGCGACGGGCGGCTTCCTGGTCCACGCAGCGCTCACGAGCAAGTGGACCTTCGACCTCAAGCCGGAAGACGTCTTCTGGTGCACGGCAGACATCGGCTGGGTGACCGGACACACCTACATCACCTACGGCCCGCTGGCGCTTGGCGCGACCGAGATCGTCTTCGAAGGCGTGCCCACCTACCCGGACGCCGGCCGTTTCTGGCAGATGATCGAGAAGCACAAGGTGTCGGTCTTCTACACCGCGCCCACGGCCATCCGCTCGCTCATCAAGGCGGCCGAGGCCAACGAGGCGATCCATCCCAAGCGATACGACCTGTCGTCCCTGCGCATCCTCGGCTCGGTCGGCGAGCCGATCAATCCGGCCGCCTGGGAGTGGTACCACCAGCATGTCGGCGGCAGCCGCTGCCCCATCGTCGACACCTTCTGGCAAACCGAGACGGGCGGCCACATGATCACGCCGCTACCAGGCGCCACGCCGCTGGTGCCGGGCTCCTGCACCTTGCCGTTCCCCGGGATCCAGGCGGCCATCGTCGACGAGACCGGCAACGACGTACCGAATGGGCAGGGCGGCATCCTGGTGGTGAAGAAGCCGTGGCCCTCGATGATCCGCACGATCTGGGGCGACCCGGAGCGATTCAAGAAGAGCTACTACCCGCCGGAGCTCAAGGGCTACTACTTGGCCGGCGACGGCGCCATCCGTGACGTCACGACGGGCTACTTCACCATCACAGGCCGGATCGACGACGTGTTGAACGTCTCCGGTCACCGCATGGGAACGATGGAGATCGAGTCCGCGCTCGTCAGCTGCACCGAGCTGGTGGCAGAAGCGGCGGTGGTCGGTCGCCCGGACGACACCACCGGCGAAGCCGTCTGCGCCTTCGTGGTCCTCAAGCGTCCTCGCCCCACCGGTGAGGAAGCCAAGGCGATCGCCAAGCAGCTGCGCGACCACGTGGGAAAGGAGATCGGCCCGATCGCCAAGCCCAAGGACATCCGTTTCGGCGAGAACCTGCCCAAGACCCGCTCCGGCAAGATCATGCGGCGCCTGCTGCGCTCCATCGCCAAGGGCGAAGCCATCACCCAGGACACCTCCACCCTCGAGAACCCGGCCATCCTGGATCAGTTGTCGGAGAACAACTGATCCGGGCGCCGCAGGATGCGGCGGCGCGAAGCGCGTTTGGGGGGCGGGGTTTGCTCATATCGCACCGCGATGTGAGCGAGCACCAGAAGACGGCCATCCTGGATCAGTTGTCGGAGAACAACTGATCCGGGCGCCGCAGGATGCGGCGGCGCGAAGCGCGTTTGGGGGGCGGGGTTTGCTCATATCGCACCGCGATGTGAGCGAGCACCAGAACCCGGCCATCCTGGATCAGTTGTCGGAGAACAACTGATCCGGGCGCCGCAGGATGCGGCGGCGCGAAGCGCGTTTGGGGGGCGGGGTTTGCTCATATCGCACCGCGATGTGAGCGAACACCAGAACCCGGCCATCCTGGATCAGTTGTCGGAGAACAACTGAGCCAGGCGCCGCAGGATGCGGAGTCTGGAAACACGGACCTGAAAAGCAAAAAGCCCCGCGGTGCGGGGCTTTTTGCTTGGAGGCTAAGAAATCACTTGAGCGACATCACCCAGGTGGCCAGTTGCTTGGCTTCGTCGGGCGTCACGGGGTTGGCCGGCATCGGCACCTGGCCCCAGACGCCGACACCGCCCTTCTGGATCTTTTCGGCCAGCTTCGCCACGGCGTCCTTCTGGCCGGCGTACTTCGCGGCGACTTCCTTGTAGGCCGGGCCCACGACCTTCTTGTCGACGGAGTGGCAAGCCAGGCAGTTCTTCTTCGCGGCCAGGTCTGCATTGGCCAATGCGGGCGACACGGCGGCGACGGCGAGCAGTGCGATCAAGGCTTTCATGGGGTCCTTCACGACGTTGGTGGGGAAATTCCCCGGGGGGCTGGATTACAGTCGGAACAACGGAGTTTACAAAGTCCGGTTGACGCCGATCTTGCGCCGCCGGCGTCCGCCTTTCGGAGCGAGTGCATGGTTTTCATCATCGTCGGCGTCATCCTGATCGTCTTGCGCATTGCAGGCGTCAGTCCGATGGCCGACTGGAATCTCGAGTTTTTCGGCGACCTGTGGAAGTTCGCCCTGCCGTTCATTCTCGCGCTGGTCTGGTGGGCCTGGTCGGATGCCAGCGGCTGGACCAAGCGTCGCGAAATGGAAAAGGACGAGGAGCGCAAGGCCGACCGGCGCCGCCGCAACGTCGAAAACCTCGGCCTGGGGCCGAAGGATCCGAAGAAGGGCGGCGGCCGCCGCTGAGCCTTCACCTCATTCGAACCGGTCCAGCACAGCCCCGCCACTGGCACTGCAGGCGTTCTTGGCAAACTTCGCCAGCACGCCACGTGTGTAGCGCGGCTCGGGTCGTTTCCACGCGGCGCGGCGCCGGGCCAATTCGCCGTCATCGACATGAAGCTGCAGCAACAGTTGGTGCGCGTCGATGGTGATCGAATCGCCCTCCTGGACCAGGGCAATGGTGCCGCCCTCGTAGGCCTCGGGGGCCACGTGGCCGACCACCATGCCCCAGGTTCCGCCGGAAAAGCGCCCGTCGGTGATCAGGCCCACTGATTCGCCCAGGCCCTGGCCGATCAGCGCCCCCGTCGGAGCCAGCATCTCGGGCATGCCCGGGCCGCCCTTGGGCCCGAGGTAGCGCAGGACCATCACGTCGCCGGCCTTGATCTGGCCGGCCATGATGGCCGCAAGCGCCGACTGCTCGTCGTCGAAGACGCGTGCCGGGCCGGTGATGACCGGATTCTTCAGGCCGGTGATCTTGGCCACGCACCCTTCGGTCGACAGGTTGCCCTTCAGGATCGCGAGGTGTCCTTCCTCGTACATGGGCGCCGACAGAGGGCGAATCACTTCCTGGCCGGCCGGCGGAATGCTCGGCACATCGGCCAGGTTCTGCGCGACGGTCTTGCCGGTGATGGTCATGCAATCGCCGTGCAGCAGGCCGGCATCGAGCAGGAGCTTCATGACCTGCGGGATGCCGCCGGCACGGTGCAGGTCGATGGCCAGGAAGCGGCCGCTGGGCTTCAGGTCGCAAATCACCGGCACCTTGCGGCGCACGCGCTCGAAATCGTCGATCGTCCAGTCGACACCGGCCGCATGGGCGATGGCCAGGAAGTGCAGCACCGCGTTGGTCGACCCGCCGGTCGCCATGATCACCGCCACCGCGTTCTCGATCGACTCCTTGGTGACGATGTCGCGCGGCTTCAGGTCCAGGCGAATGGCCTCGACCAGGACGCCTGCGCAGCGCTTGACGCTGGCGACGATCTCGTCCTCCACGTTGGCCATGGTGGAAGAGTAGGGCAGGCTCATGCCCAGGGCCTCGAAGGCCGAGCTCATGGTGTTGGCGGTGTACATGCCGCCGCAGGAGCCGGTGCCGGGGATGGCGCGCTTCTCGATCTGGCAGAAGTCCTCTTCGCTCATCTTGCCGGCCGAGAACTGGCCGACCGCCTCGAAGACGCTGACGATGTTCAGGTCCTGGCCCTTGTAGTGGCCGGGCAGGATGGTGCCGCCGTAGACGTAGATCGACGGCACGTTGGCGCGCAGCATGCCCATCAGGCCGCCGGGCATGTTCTTGTCGCAACCGCCGATGACGATGACGCCGTCCATCCACTGGCCGCCGACGCAGGTCTCGACGCAGTCGGCGATGACCTCGCGCGAGACCAGCGAGTACTTCATGCCTTCGGTGCCCATGGCCATGCCGTCGGAGATGGTCGGCGTGCCGAAGATCTGCGGGTTGGCGCCGGCCTCCTTCAGGCCTTGCACCGCGGCATCAGCCAGCTTCTGCAGGCCCGAGTTGCAGGGCGTGATGGTGGAGTGGCCGTTGGCGACGCCGACCATCGGCTTGCCGAAGTCGCCCTCCTGGTAGCCCATGCCGTAGTACATGGAGCGATTGGGGGCGCGGGCGACGCCCTCGGTGATGTTCTTGGAGCGGCGATTGAGGTCGGACATGGTGCAGCGGTCTGGTTCGGGCAAACCCGGGAACTATAGACCGCGCGCCGGGCGCCCGGAGGCCGACCGGCCTGCGCCTTATCATGCCGCCCCATGCTCACGCACCCCCAATTCAACCCGGTTGCGCTGGATCTCACGCGCATCGGCCTGCCGCTGCAGATCCACTGGTACGGCCTCACGTATCTCGTCGCCTTCGGACTGTTCCTGTTTCTCGCCGCACGCCGCGTGAAGTTGCCCTGGTTCGCCAGCGGCGGCTGGACCCGCCGCGACGTGGAGGACCTGCTGTTCTACGGCGTGGTCGGGGTGGTGCTCGGTGGGCGGCTGGGCTACGTCCTTTTCTACAAGCCGGGCTACTACGCCAGCCATCTGTTCGAGGTGGTGGCGGTGTGGAAGGGCGGGATGTCCTTCCATGGCGGGCTGCTGGGCGTGGTGGTGGCTATGGCGCTGTTCGCCAGGTGGCGTCAGCGCCCGTTCTGGCAGGTCACCGACCTCATTGCTCCTTGCGTGCCCCTGGGGCTGGCCAGCGGGCGCGTGGGCAACTTCATCAACGGCGAACTGTGGGGGCGTGCGGCCGACCCGAGCCTGCCCTGGGCGATGGTCTTCCCGCAATCCGGCCTGGACATTCCCCGCCACCCTTCCCAGATCTACCAGTTCCTGCTCGAGGGCGTGCTGCTGTTCATCCTGCTGTGGATCTACGCGAAGAAGCCCCGCGGCACGGGGCAGGTCTCCGGCGCGTTCCTGGCGGGCTACGGCGTCTTCCGCTTCATCGCCGAGTACTTCCGTGAGCCCGACAGCTTCCTGGGCCTGCTGGCCTTCAACATGAGCATGGGCCAGTGGCTGTGCCTGCCGATGATCCTGTTCGGGATGGCGCTTTGGGCCTGGGGTGCGCGCCAGCCGGCGGCCGGCCAGAAGGCGATCGCATGAGGCAGATCTTCCTCGACACCGAAACCACCGGCCTGTCGCCTGAAAGCGGCGACCGCGTCATCGAGATCGGCTGCATCGAGATGGTGGGGCGGCGGCTGACCGGCAACAACAAGCACTTCTATCTCAACCCCGAGCGCAAGAACAGCGAAGACGCAGTGCGCGTGCACGGGCTGACCGACGAGTTCCTCGCCGACAAGCCGGTCTTCGCCGCCGTGGCCGAGGAGCTGATGGAGTTCCTGTCCGGCGCCGAGATCGTGATCCACAACGCGGCCTTCGACGTCGGCTTTCTCAATGCGGAGCTGAGGCGCCTGGGCCGACCGCCCTTCGCCGAGTGCGTGGGTGGCATCAGCGACACGCTGGCCTTGGCGCGCGACATGTTCCCTGGCAAGAGCAATTCGCTGGACGCCTTGTGCAAGCGGCTGGAGGTGGACAACTCCAACCGCACTTTGCACGGTGCCCTGCTGGATGCGGGGCTCCTGGCCGAGGTCTACATCCGCCTGACGCGTGGCCAGGATTCGCTGGTCATCGACACCCACGAGACCCCGGGCCAGATGATCCAAGTCGAGCAGATCGACCTGTCGGCGTTCGATCTGCCGATCATCGTGGCGACCGGCGATGAACTCCTGGCCCACGAGGCCTTGCTGGCCGAACTGGACAAGGCCAGCGGCGGCAAGACGCAGTGGCGCAAACTTATGGCATAATCCAAGGCTTTCCCGGGTTCGCATCTGAACACCAGAAACCGAATTCCGGGCGGTTAGCTCAGCGGTAGAGCACTGCCTTCACACGGCAGGGGTCGCAGGTTCGAACCCTGCACCGCCCACCAAGCAGCACAGAGCAGCACGCCAACGGCACCTTCGGGTGCCGTTGGCGTTTTTGCTGGCTCGGCGGCGTTCGGTGAGCAAACGAAACAGATCGCGTTTGTTGGTGCACTTCCTGTCGACCGGAGCGCGGGCCGCGCGTTAGGAGGCGGTCCCCCGAATCTCGCCCGGCTGCCCTGCCGGCTCCCGCCCTTTGGACATGCAAGCCAGCGCAGGCCTCATCGCGCCCCGCCGCAGGGCAGGGTGGTTCGTGCGTCGCTCGGCCGCATGGATGGAAGTGCTCGGCGTGCTGCTGGCCATCGCGTGCTGGTGGCCGGCCTTCGACCGGATGGCCGGATTGGCCGAGGGGCGAGACCAGCGTTTCGCGGTCGTTTCGCCGACGGCCGAGCCCGCGGCCGCCGCGCTGGCGGATCGCAAGAATCTGGCTACGCGATTCCTCTACCGCACGGCGGCCTGGCAGTGGGCGGGTGCGATGGGATTGGGCTACCTCCTGCTTCTGGTCAGTCGCCGTCCCTGGCCGAAAACCGCTGGCGTGGCGCTGGCGCTGGGCCTCTGGGCATTCGCGGCCTGGCTGGGGCGCGTGCCATGGCCGTTGGCGGGTGCGCACGCCTTCGAGCCCGCGAGGGTCGGGCCAGCCTGGTCTGATCCGCCGGCGCCATTCGTCTGGTGGCTGCTCGGCGCCGCGGCGCTTGCAGGGATCGTGGCTTTGGCCGGCTCTGGCGTCCGGGCGCGGCCGCGTCCGGCTCAAGCCATGAGCTCACGGCTGGGTTATCCCGGTCTGGTGCTGGCCACGGGATTGGGCGGGTTGCTGTTGCTGGATCTGTCGGCCAACGGTCACCCTGGCAATCGCTACCTGGCGCTGTACCACCAGGGGCACCTCTGGCTGGGCATGCTGGTGTTCTCGGTGGTGCTGTTCTTGCGCCAGCCGATCTCGCGGGCGCTGGGCTTTGCGTTGTCCCTGCTGGGCGAGGCGGCGCGCGGCGTGAGCGCGGGGCTGGGGCGGCCCGCCGCCCTCGCGGGCCTCATCCTCGTGGCGCTTGCCGGCGTGCTGGCCTTCGGCATGGCGCTGTCAAGCATGCGGCAGCTGACGTCGGAACTGGGCCGCGTGTGGCTCATCGTCGGTGCGGCCTGGTTCTTCTTTCTTCGTGCCGCGCCGCTGGCCGAGCGCCTGGCTCGATCGGGTACGGCAGGCGGGTCGTTCTGGCGATACCTGGGGCCGCTGCTGTTCGTCGCAGGCGTGCTGGTGGCCGTCATGGTGATCACGCGCGACATGGGGCCCTTGCTGATCGCCGGCTATGCCTCCGGGGCCTTCGTCGCTGCCTCCGTGGCCTTGTGGTGGCATTTGCGCGCCGGCCAGCGGGCCTGGGCGATGCTGCTGGCGGTGTTGCTCTTCGCCCTGTGGATCGTCGGCGTCACCGCGGCACTGTTCGCGGTCGGCACGGTGGACAGTGTCACGGCGACCCGGTTGGAGAGCCTGTCGTCGCCCTATGCCTCGGTGAACGACCAGTCGGCGCTGGTGGCCTGGTTCCAGCGCGCCACCCCCGCCGCCGGCTTCGGCCTGGGCAACGTGCCGTGGTGCGGCTATGCGCCGGTCGGCTCCTGCAGCGGGGTGCCCGCGCAGATCCACAGCGACTACACCTTCACGGCCATCCACGGCGTCTTCGGCCCGGCAGCCGCCTGGGCCGCTTCGCTCGCCTGTGCGCTCTGGCTGCACCGGCTGATCCGCCATCACGGCCGCGTCACGCGCGGCGAGCCGGGCTACGTCGCGGCCGGGCCGGGCCGGATGGTGCATGACGACCAGGCGCTGCTGAGCTGGATGGGCGTCGCGTGGGTGGCGCTCACCTTCTGCCAGCTCGCCGTCACGGTGGCCGGCAACCTCGCGGTGTTGCCGCTGACGGGCGTCACCTTCCCGTTCGTCAGCTTCGGGATGACCTCGCTGGTGGTGAACCTCGCCTTCCTGGCCTTGTGCATCAACGTCGACGTGCCGCCGCGGGGCAGCCATGGCTGAGCGGCGCGACATCTCCCTCCTGCGCTTCGCCATCGCGGCCAGCCTGGCGATCCTGCCGGTGATGCTGGGCCTGGTGCTGCTGGTGGCGGTGGTGAGGCCGGCGAGTAGCGCAGGGGAGGCACCCGACCGCTACCGCAGCGTGCGCCTGATCGCCGCGCTGAAGACCTTCGAGGAGGCGGTGGTCGAGCGCCCCGCCGTGGCCCCCGCGCTGCCCGGCGGGGAGGCGATCCTGGCCGGCCTGCCGTCCTGCAGGCACGACTGGGCAGGCAGCTCCTGGCGAGCGGGCGATTGGCTGCCACTGATTGCTGGTCCTGCGGCCGCGGCCGGGCCGGCGCCGGCCGAGCGTGTCGCCAGTTCGCTGGCCGCCTTCGACGCGGCGCTGCTGCGCTTCAGCACCCGTGCCAATTCGCGGGTGGCCGGCCCGGTCGGCTTCGATGCGGCGCGCTGGTTTGCCGCGGCCAACAGGACCCTGGCACGCCCCATCGAGCTTCCGGAGACTCAGAACCAGAGCTTCCGCATGGGTTGCGCGGACCTGGTCACCGCCCTGGCGATCCTCCTGCGAGACAACGCCCGCATGCTCGACAACCTCGCCTGGCGGGGCACGGAAGGGGCCTCCACCGTCGCTCGCTGGCGCCCGGACCAACTGGTCGAGATCCAGGCGCACCAGATGTCCCGGCGAAATCCGTGGAACGGGGTGGCCGGCTGCGTTTACGTGGGACACGGCAGCAGCCTCGCGCCGACGCACTACGTGGCCGGCGAGCGCAGTGCCCAGCGCCGGCTGTGCGGCAGCCCGGTGCTGGCGGGCGACGCGGGCGTCTCGCCCCTGCCCGGTGAACCCGGGCCCGCAGACGCGCCCGAAGACAGCCGCTGGATGGTGCCGCCCTCGCTGTCGGCGCTGCTGCAGCCGCTGGACAGCTTGCGGCAGCCCGGCGGCACCTTGTACCGCCTGGCAGCCGATGCTGGCGGCGTCCGCCGCGTCCCGCTCGACGGCACGCCGGTCGAAGTCGGCGGCTCGGTGCAACTCACCATCGATCCCGGCCTGCAGGCGCTGGCCCAGAAGACGGCGGCCTGCTACACCGGCCGGCGCGAGGTCTGCCAGTCGCTGGCCATGACGCGCGCCGAAGACCACGGCGAGCCGATCGGCCATCAACTGCTCGAGGGCGCGATGGTGCGCATGGCGGCAGTGGCGGTGATCGACGTCGCGACCGGTCGCATCGAGGCCCTCGCCGGCGCGATGTCGCCGTGCGCGCGCCAGGAGGTCGACGGTCCCGGCCGCGAGGCGGATTGCGACCGCCGCCTGCCCTACCCGGTGCAGTACCGGCCGGACGCGCTGCTGAATCCTGCGGTCTTTCACGACGCGATGCCGGCCTCTACCGTCAAGCCGATCATGGCAGCGGCATTCCTGTCCGACCCCGAGGTGGGGACCCGCTGGCTGGCCGGCGAACGCTCGGGCATGTCCCGCAACGCCGCCGCCGAGCCCGCGCGAGAGAGCCTGCGAGGCCAGCTGATGCGCTCGGATTCGGCCCGCTTCCTCGACCGCATGTTCTGCCAGGACAAGCGCTTCGACCATTGCGACCGGCCGTGGGCCGTTCAGACGATGGCGAGCGAATTCGGCTGGAACGAGGGCTGCGCCGGTGCCAGCGGCGACTGCGGCAAGCGCGACCTGCTCTTCGGCCGCTCGTTGACCGCCAGGCCCGACGCCGGCAACGAGCCTCAGCCGGTCACCGCACTGTCGCTGCCCATCGCCTACGGCCGACTGCTGGCAGAGCCCCAGACGGGCAAGGCGGCCACCTCGATGCACCTGATGCCGCCCACGACGCTGCGCCCGGCGCTCGTGTCACGCTGCGCCCTCGGTGCCGATGGCCGGCGACTGTCGGATGACGACTGGGAAAAGTGCCGCGGTGGCGCCATGGTCGACGTGGTCGCCGAGGGCTGGGGCCAGGGCCACGCACGGGCGAGTGCACTGGGCATCGCCGGCATGATGGCTACGCTCGCGGCGGCGGCCAATGGCCAGGCCAGCGTGCCTCGGCCGCACCTGGTCGACGCCTTGACCGACGCCGGAGCCCGCGCGGGCACGCCCCTGCAGCGTGCACTGGCCCGCTGGAGCCACCCCTCTGCCGAGCCGATGCGCCTGAGCCAGGACGCGGCCGAGGTGATCCTTTCCGGCCTGTCGTTCAGCCACCGCGCCGGGACCGCTCGAAGCGCCTGCGAGCAGGTCTTCGACGCGGCCCGCTGCAAAGGCATCGACTGGCTGGCCGGCAAGACCGGGACGCCCAGCTTCCCCAACGACGGGTTCTCGCTGGACGAGATCGCGCGCCAGTGCGCGGGCGGACCCGCCGCGGTGGCACGGCCGGGCCAGCATCTGCCGTCCTGCAGTTCCCTGCGGCCCTACAAGTGGTACGTCGCCACCTACCGCACCGACGCTTCCAGCCCGCGCTGGACCAAGGCCATCGCCGTGCTGACCGAGCGCAACTGGATCCGCCGCAGCGGCCAGGTGCACGGTGTCGGCGACCACGGTCCCAACCCTTCAGCGGAGATCGCCCTGCAGATCGTCGGCCGGCAGCGAGGACTCATCCCGGCCACCACCACACCATGAGCAAATCCGACGACACCGCCCGCCTCCCCGAGCCGCTCGTGTGGACCTTCGACGGCCCCTTCGAGCGTTGCCTGGCCGATCTCGAGGACACGCTGCGCCGAGCCATGGTGATGGTCGGCGGCGTTTCCCGCATCGCCTTGCTGATCGAACTGTCGCTGCCGACGCTGCAGCGCCGCATGCAGGCGGGCGACCGGCTGCAACCTGCCTGGGGCGATTTTCTCGACCGCCTGGGGCGCTACGGCCTGCCTGCTCTGCCGCGCGTGAGGCATCTGCCCCAGCCTGGTCCCCTGGCGACGCTGGTCGTCGCCTGGCGCCCCTGACCAACGTCCCTTCCTTTCCAGCGAGCCGCATCATGTCGATCAAGTCCTGGGTTCTCGGCCGTGTGCATCAGATCGGTGGGCTGGCCGGCCGCGCCGATCTGCCATCGTCCGACGCGGGCGCCGAGCCCGCGCCGCGCTCGCCTGCGCGAACGGGCGACCGAGAGGTGGTGTCATTGCCCGGCATAGAACACCTCGGCGCCTACGGCTCCCTGATCGCTGCGGTGAGGGACGAGCTGGAGCACTTCGTGGCCAGCCACGTCCGCCTGCACCTGGCCATTGCGGATCGCGATCGCTTCCTGCTGACCGGGATCGCCGTGCGCTGCCAGGACGACGGGGCGCGCCAGCGGCTGGCCGGCTTCCTGAGGGAGTTCAAGCCCGAGCAGGTCAAGCGCTACCTGGCGCGCGAGGTGATAGGCGCACTGCCCAATGCGGCGGCCATGGACCTGTCGCAGTTCTCGGGTCTCGAAGATGCCGACACGCGCGACGCTGCCGCCGAAAAGGGTGAGTACGACGATCTGCTCGAGGCCCTGCGGGTCGCGCCCCCGCCGGCCACCAAGCCCTACCTCGTCGAGATCGTCGGCCGCTGGACCGAGCAGGACGCCGCGTCCCGCCTGAACGCCCCGGCGGGACCGCTCGGCAACACGCCGTCCACGCCGATGGCCGGGCAACGGGTGGAGTTCGACCTCGAGGATGGCGAGGGCCGGCGTCAGGTCGTGCTGCCTTCGGTGGTGGCCGGCCGCCGCTACCTCGTCGGCACCGGCGAGGGGTGCGACATCCGCGTGCATGGCAACTACGCCAGCCGCCGCCATGCCGAGCTGTGGCTGGAGCGCGGGCGCTGGTGGATCGGCGATGCGGGCTCGACCAATGGCGTGCGGGTCGAGCCGCCGCCTGCTGCCGCGCGCGGCAGCGGGGCCAGGCCCGACAGCGCCGTGCCGGGCCCCCACCAGCCGGTGGCATTGCCCGACGGGGCACGCATCGTTCTCTCGGCGCGAGCCGATGGGCCTGCATCCGACTACCCCTGGCTCGCCCTCAGAGTGCAGCCTCGGCCCTCGGCGCCCGGCACGCCGGTCGCGCCCGGGCTGGCGGCGAACGCTCCGAGGACGCCG
This sequence comes from Ideonella flava, assembly GCF_051857595.1. Taxonomy (NCBI): domain Bacteria; kingdom Pseudomonadati; phylum Pseudomonadota; class Betaproteobacteria; order Burkholderiales; family Sphaerotilaceae; genus Ideonella; species Ideonella flava. The sequence continues at coordinate 89,512 of NZ_JBPZHD010000001.1, read as the reverse complement.
CTCACCGCAATCTCGCCTCCTCTGGATGGAACGGCTGCCGGCTGGGAGCTGCGCGCCCGTCTGGGTGCCGGCGAGCAGACGATGTCGCTTTCGCCGGCCCGCTTGCCGCTGAGCGTGGGTCGCTCGCGCAACCAGGCGCTGGTGGTCGATAGAGGTCATGACGCCGTCTCCGGCCACCACCTGGACATCACCGCCATCGACGAGGCGGGCGCCGAGGTCCGGGTCCACGGCGACAACGGCGTGTGGCTGGACGGCGTCCACCATGGGGCCGGCAGTCGCCTGCGTTGGCGGCAAGGGCAGGTCATGGTCCTCGGCGCTTCGCTCGATGAAGGCCCGGCGTGCACGCTCGTGCTGGCCCGCGCCGGGCAGGGCTGAGGGCGGGATCATGGACCGCCACGGCCTGCCGGCCGCCAGCCTCGCCACGCCGATAGAGCCGCGCCGCGCCGCGGTGCCGCAGCCTCCTGCGCCGGTGGTCGGGCAACAGGCCACGCAGCGCAGCCTGCTGCGCCGCATCGACGCGGCCGCCGCGTCGTCTTGCGGCCCGCAGCACGCTGCGAATGAGGACAGCCACAGCCCGTTGCCCAGCCCCAGGTGCCTCTTCGTCGTCGCCGATGGCGTGGGCGGCGGTGCGATGGCGCAGCTCGCCAGCCGCCACCTGGTCCGCCACCTCCACCAGACGCTCGACGGCCACGCCGTCGATGCCGCGAGGGTGCGCGCGGCCATGCTGGATGCGGATCGCGCGATCGCCCAGCGCATCGCCCAGGTCACCGAGGCCCCGGGTGCGGCCACCGTGGCCCTGTGCGCGCCCGCGGATCGTTTCGGCCGGACCTGGCTGGTCGCCTGGGTGGGTGACTGCCGCGCCTACAGGCTGCCTGCCGGCGACGGCCAGGATATCGAGGCGCTGACCCGCGACGACACCTTCGGCCACCTCGGCGAGCAGCCGCCCGACGGCAGCGGCGCGGACGATCCCGCGCGCATGGTCGGCAACGGCGCCATCGCCGGCGCCAACGTGGCCGTGCATGCGCTGGCGCGGGGTGATCTGCTGGTGCTGTGCAGCGACGGCGTGCACAAGCATCTGGAGACGGACGACTGGGCGCGCCTTCTGCGCCAGCCGGTGTCGCTGGCGCGCCGCTGCGAGGATGTGATCGACCAGGCCCGGCAGAGAGGCAGCGTCGACGATGCGACGGTGCTGGTCTTGCAGCGAAGTCGCTGGTGGGCGGGAGGCGCGTCATGACGCCGGGCGACATCGACCGCGTGTTCGGCCGCAGCCGGCTGCGCATGGTCACGGGCGACCACGTCGAGGTGTTCCGCGAAGAGACGGCGCCTGGCGAGCGCCGCCGCTACACCAAGCGCTTCCTGGCCACGACGGCCGGGGATTTCCGCCACTGGACGGAGCGCGAATGGCGCATCCTGGCCCGCCTCGTCGGGCACGGCATCGCGCCGGTGCCGGACGTGGTGCAGTTCGATCGCGGCGCGGCCGACCGGCCGGCGCTGGTGCAGACCTACGACGCCGGCGTGACCGTGGACCACTGGACCACGCTGCTGCCCGTGCGGCGCGACGGCGTGGAGCACCGCCACGTGTTCGAGGACGCCGCGCACTGGTGGGCCCTGGCCAGGCATTGCCTGGTCGCGCTGGACGCGATCCACGGCCTGCACCTGGTGCACCTGGACCTCAAGGCCGACAACGTCTGCATACCCCTGGGCCCGGTCGATTTCGATCCCGATGACGCCGGGGCCGTGCTGTGGCCGCGATTCGAGCAGATGGCCCTGATCGACTTCGCCTTCTCGCTGGTGGAGGGCGAGCGCCTGACCCGCGCCCTGCCGATCGCCCGGCAGCCGGACTACGAGTACCAGTCGCCCCGCCTGCTGCATGCCCTGGAGGCCGGCGCCGCCGGCGACCTGGGCCCGACGCAAAGGCTGGACTGGCGCTGCGACCTGTACAGCCTGGCGGCGATGCTGCGCCGACTGCTGCCCGATCCGGAAGGCACGCCCCAAGCCTGCTGGACCGCCGAACGTCTGGGCGAGGCTCGCGCGCTGGTTCGCCGACTGCTCGAGGCGCATGACACCGAGGCCGGCCTGGTCCGCCCGCACGACGAACTGATCGCGGTTGCCAGCCGGGTGCTGGGCGAGCCCGACATGGCCGCTTCCCTCGAGCGAGGCTGGCAACTGGCCGCCCGCGCCCGCCGCAGCGGCGACGATCTGGCCACGCCGGTCACGCGGATCGCTGCACCGATCAGCGAAGACCTGTTGCGCCGCGCGCCGGCGGTCGAGGACCGCCTGCTGCTGGCGCCACGGCGCGACCGGCCCCGCCGCCGTGTCGCGCCACGGTTGGTGGCCGGCGTGGGTGCCCTGGCTGCGGCCTCTGTGGTGGCGGCCGGCTGGTGGGCCTGGCAGGCCCCCTGGTCGAGCACCGAGCGAAAGATCGAGTCAGCGGCCGTGGCGGCAAGTCCGCCGCCGGCCTCGTCGCCTGTGCACGCAGCGCCAGCGCCCGCAGCCCCGGCCGCCTCGGCGGTGGAGGAAGCGGTCGTCGCCGCCGAGCCCGCCGAGCAGCCTGCGTCGGTTGCCCTGCCGAGCCCGGCAACCGTCGTCCTGGCACCGGCCCCTGGACCAGCGCAGGCACCGGCACCGAGACCGGCACCGAGACCGCCGGTGACGGCCGAATCCGGAGTGGCCGACCCGGCGCCGCCCGTGCGCAGCAAGAGGCAGACACCGGCTCCGTCGAAGCGGCCGCCCGTGGTGGTCGCCGCTGCGGCCGCGCCGGCTGGTGCGGACAAGGGCGCAGCCGCCACCGCACGCCGGCCCGCGACGCGCGTGGCGACGCCATCGCCTCGGCCCGCCACGGTGCCTGGTACGTCGCAAAGCGAGCGGCAGCGGGTGTTGGCCTGGCTCACGATGCGGGGACCGTCACCGCCCTCGGCGGTCGCGGCGACAGGCCCTGCGATGCCCGCGTCCCCCGCCGTGGCCTTGCCCACGGCCACCCCACCCGCCACGACGCCCGTCACGGTCGGGCCTGCCGTGGTGGCGCCACCGCCGCCGCCGGCCGCCCCACCGCTGCCTGCGGATCTTGCCGCCCGTGCCAATGAGTTGCTCGCCAACTGGCTGCCGCGCGCCGCGCGCCGGGCCGAGCCGCTGGTGGCCCATGTGCTGGTCGTCGCGGCGCAGGCCGACGGTGCGCAGAGGGACGACGAGATTCGCATCGCGGTCAATGCGCTGGGGGTCGGCCGCGAAGACGGCGAGCTCGACCTGACGGCCGACGCCGCCGAGGCCCGCCGACTGGCCGAGGGCGCGGCGATCGCCTACTGGCGCCGCGGCCAGGTGCGTGAGGCCCTGGGCCTGCAGCAAAGGGCCTTCGGCGCCAATCCGCTGGACGCCCAGGTGGCCGGGCAGTTCGCCTTGCTGCAGCTCAAGGACCGCCCACCCCAGGCCGACACCGCGCGCCAGCTGGCCCTGCATGCGCTCGTCCGGCGAGACCCGCGTTGGCAGGCCCCCCGTGCCGACGACTGGGCGACTCTTGCCATCGCCAGCGCGCTGGTGGGGCGCGAGCGCGATGCGCGCAACGCCTGGTTCGTGGCCATGGCGCTGGCGCCGCAACCGGAGACGCAGTGCCGCGCGGCGATCAATGCCTACACCCGCTATGGCGAGCCCTTGAGAGCCGCGGCGGAGGCCGTCCTCAACCGTGCCGCATCGGCCGGGCTGGCGAATCGGTCGCCCCTGTGCGCCTGGCCGCCGTACTGGCAATCCGGCAATGCCGGCTGGCGCTGAGCGCGGCTAAGCTCGGCCGCATGGCTCGCATCGCCCAGGTCGACTTCGAAGCTCCGTCACTGCAGGTCGCCCGGGCCCTCATCGGCGTCACGGTGCTGGTCGATGGCGTCGGCGGCCGCATCGTCGAGACCGAGGCCTACGACAGCGACGATCCCGCCTCGCACAGCCACGGCGGACCGAGGCCGCGCACGCTGTCGATGTTCGGCCCGCCCGGGCATGCCTACGTCTACCGCTCCTACGGCATCCACTGGTGCCTGAACTTCGTCTGCCGCGAGACCGGCCACGGTGCAGGGGTGCTGATCCGCGCGATAGAGCCCACAGCCGGGCTCGATGCGATGCGCGAGCGCCGCGGGCTGCAGGATCCACTGCTGCTGTGCTCCGGGCCTGGCCGGCTCGCCCAGGCACTGGGCATAACCCGTGAACTGGATGGCGCGCCGCTGGATCGGGCGCCTTTCACGCTGCAGCCGGCCGAGGGTCGGTTGAAGGTGGTCAGCGGGCTGCGCATCGGCATCACGAAGGCGGCGGACCGCCCCTGGCGTTTCGGCCTGGCCGGCTCGCGCTACGTGAGCCGGCCGTTCAGCTGAAGCGCTACATCTGCACGACGAGTTCCGCTTCGCCCTCGCGCCGCATCAGCCTCACGCCGACGTCGGCCTCGTGGCGCGTGACCGCGATGTCCATCCGGCCCTTGGGCAGCCGGATGCCGCGGATGCGCAACTGGTCGAGGAAGGCCGGCATCACCGGGTTGACCAGGCGGACGCGGCCTTCCAGGCCATCGACCTCCAGTCCCAGGCAGGCCTGGATGCACAACAGCGGCGCGGCGGCGGCCCAGGCCTGCGGAGAGCAGGCCTGCGGGTACAGCGTGGGGCTCTCGCCAGGATGGCGAACGAAGCCGCAGAACAGTTCCGGCAGGCGGTGCAGGTCGAAGTGCAGCGAGGCGTCGAACAAGCCGCCCAGGATGCGTGCGGCGTGTCCGCGCATGCCATAGCGGGCCAGGCCGGCCGCGACGAGCGAGTTGTCGTGAGGCCAGACCGAGCCGTTGTGATACGACATCGGGTTGTAGCGCGAGGCGGTCGACCCGATGGTCCGGACTCCCCAGCCGGAGAATCCGGTCTCCGACATCAGCGCCTCACCCACGCGCCGGGCCCGGTCGGGGCTGGCGATGCCGGTGAAGAGCACCTGGCCGGCGTTCGAGCTGGGCACGCGGCAAGGTTGCTTGTGGCCGTCCAGCGCCAGTGCATACACGCCCAGGTCCTCGCACCAGAAGGTGTCCTCGAACCTCTGGCGCAGGGCCTCGGCCTGGTCGTCCAGCGCCCGGGCCCGGTCGTGCAGGCCGAGGGCGCGAGCCATGGTGGCCGCGGCGCGCCGGGCGGCGAAGACATAGCCTTGCACCTCGCACAGGGCGATAGGTGCCTGGGCCATGGAGCCATCGGTATGGAAGACAGCGTCGTGCGAGTCCTTCCAGCCCTGGTTGGCCAGGCCTCGATCGGTCTGGCGCGCGTATTCGACAAAGCCGTCGCCGTCGCAGTCGCCGTAGCGGTCTATCCACTCCAGCGCCCGCTCGAAGTGGGGCCACAAGGCGCGGATCTGCTCGATGTCGGCGCTGCGCTGCAGGTAGGCGCCCCCCAGCATCAGGAACAAGGGCGTCGAATCGATGGAGCCGTAGTAGCGGCCGAAGGGCACCTCCCCGATGGCGGCCATCTCGCCGCCGCGTGTCTCGTGCAGGATCTTGCCGGGCTGCGCATCCTGCGCGTCGTTCTCGGTGTCGGCCTGCATCGAGGCGAGGTAGCACAGCACCCCGCGGGCCATCTCGGGCGCCAGCCAGAGGCACTGCAGGGCGGTGATGATGCCGTCGCGGCCGAAAGGCGTGCTGAACCAGGGCACGCCCGCATAGGGATAGCGGCCTCGCGGGGTGTCGGTGGCGAGCATGTGCAGGTCGGCGAGCGAGCGGTTGAGCCACTCGTCGAACTGGGTGTTCGAGGTGCTGAGCACCGGTTCCGCGCCCCGCGCCTGCTGGATCTCGGCGCGCCGGGCCTCGATCGCGACCTCGTACCAGGGGGGAGGCTGCGGCGACGACGGATCGACGGCGGCCGCCGGTGCCTCGGCCGCTTCGTCTGCCGTGCAGCCGACGGTCCAGCGCAGGCAGCATGCGTCGTGGGGCGGCAGGTCCAGAGCGAAGGTCGCCTCGCTGGCCGAAAGCGACTGCGGCAGGGTGTCGAACACGATGCGGGTGCGGCGACGGCGGCCGTCCAGGCCGGTGTAGCCCAGCACCACGGCCTGGGGTTCGACCACCGGCTGCAACAACTCGCCGCGCCGCTCGCGCTTCATGCCGCGGGCTTCGAAGATGTCGGCGAAATCCGCACCGAACGCGACGTGCAGCGTGAAGTGCACCGGCTCGCCTCCATAGTTGTGGATGCGCAGCCGGTCGCACAGCGCGCCGCGCCACAGCACCTGGGTTCGCAGCAGGTGCAGCATGCCCTGCTGCAGCGGCTCGGCGCCTTCCTTCTCGAGCGCCGGGTTGGTCAGGTGGACGAACATCATCGCGTTGTCGTCCTGCACGGCCGAGCTCAGCAGCATCAAGGGCCGGGCGGGATGGCCGCGCGTGCTGATGCGCAGATCGAGCCGCGACAGAAAGCGCGTGTCCTGGTGGAACAGGCCGTACTCGGTCGGACCCTTCTGCTCGGCGTTGCCCAGCCGGTCCAGCACCACGAAGCTGTCGGCATGCTTGAGCACCCGGGTGCGCAGGTCCAGCCGCGTCGACGGCGAACTGATGTGGTAGTCGTCGTGCGGGCGTTCGGTCGGGTGCGCGTCTGCAGGGGCTTCAGCCATTCGAGACCTCCTTCAGCGGCTCGGCCGCGCGATGGATCAGGCGTTGGTAGACGGCCAGGTAGTTGAGCGCCATCTGATCGGCGGTGAAGCGCTCGTCGAAGCGCCTGCGGCAGGCGCGGCGATCCAGCCCGGCGGCCTGGCGGGTGGCGTGCACGGCCTCGTCGACGCTGTCCACGATGAAGCCGGTGACACCGGGGTCGATGATCTCGGGCACCGATCCGTGGCGGAAGGCCACCACCGGTGTGCCGCACGCCATGGCCTCGATCATCACCAGGCCGAAGGGCTCCGGCCATTCGATGGGAAAGAGCAGGGCGATCGCGTGGCCCAGGAACTCGGCCTTCCTGTCCTCGCTGATTTCGCCGATGAACTCCACCAGAGGGTCGTCCATCAGCGGTTGGATGCTGTTTTCGTAGTAGGCCTGGTCGGCCGGATCCACCTTGGCGGCGATCTTCAGCGGCATGCCCAGCCGACGCGCGATCTCGATCGCCCGGTCGCAGCGCTTCTCGGGCGAGATGCGGCCGAGGAAGGCGAGGTAGCGACCGGGTTCGGCCCGCATCTGCAGAAGGGAGGCGGGAAGACCGTGGTGGACAGTGGCCTGCCAGTGGGCCCATGCCAGCGGCCGGCGCTGGGCGTCGGAGATCGAAACCAGCGGCATCTCCCGGAATTCGCGCATCAGAGGGACCAGCTCGGGCAGGTCGAGTCGGCCGTGCAAGGTGGTCACTTGCGGGACGTGGCTGCGGCGGGCCAGTGGAAAGTGCAGGTGATCGGTATGGAAATGGATGACGTCGAACTCGGCTGCATGCCGGAACACGTGCTCCATGTGCAGCATGTGCGGCACTTCGTGTTCCAGGCTTCGCCCATCCAGTCGCAGGGCGCGCGGCCAGCATGAGCAAAGGCGCGCGCTGGTGATGGAATCTCCGCTCGCGAACAGCGTGACTTGATGCCCCAACCGGACCAGCGCTTCGGTCAGGTAGGAAACAACCCGCTCGGTGCCGCCGTAGAACTTCGGCGGCACGCTTTCGAACAACGGGGCGACCTGGGCGATGCGTAGCGCGCGTCTGCCCGGCGCCAAGGCAGTGGTGGTCATGGGCCGACTCCTGGAACACGGATGGGGCCGGGCTCGGACCCGGGCATGGCGCCGGGCTGTCGTCGGCAAGACTTTGCCGGCCCGTGGACCCCCATAGGCCAGCAAGCCACGTTCCCGGTAACGGGGCGCCTACAGGTCGAAGTCGGCCCACACGGCCGCGCGGCCCGAGGCCTCGCGCACACCCGCGCCCAGGCCGGCGAAGGGCCGCTCCTGGGCGATGGAGTGGTGGGCGAGGTCCGGCATTCCGCGGCGCTCGGCGCCCGCGCGCAGGAAGCGTGCTTTCAGCGCGTCCGAGACCAGGATGTAGTCGAGCTGCTCGTTGCGTCGCCGATGGGCGGTCCACCGGTCGTCGGGGATCGGGAACTGCAGTGCCAGCACGTCGTTCAGGCCGGGCAGTCGCAGCAGGGGTGCGAGGCTCTGCGGCGCGCGCTGAGGCGAATCGTTCAGGTCGCCAAGCACGGCGACCAGGTCGCGCGACAGGTCGTAGTGAGCGCCGAGGATGCGGCTGACGGCCCGGGCCTGGCGGCGAAGCCGCGCATCGTCGCCCGGCGAGTCGAAGTGGTTCAGCAGAAGATGAAGGCTTGGGCCGCCCGGCAACTCGAGTTCGAGTTCGAGGCAATCACGGCCGAACACCGGCCCCTCGTCATCGCGGTCGAAGCAGTGGCTTCTCAGGCGCCCGAGCGGCAGCTTGCTCAGGACGCCCAGGTGCATCGCCCGGCGGTCATTGCCCTCGAGCAGCAGGTGGTAGGGAAATCGCCCGTGCAGCAGCAGGCCGTTGAAGGCCGCCAGCGCGCTGTGGTCCTCGACCTCCAGCAGGCACTGCACATCGGCATCGACGGCCCGCAGCACTCGGGCCTTGGCCTGCGAACGTCGCGGGTCCAGCCGGCGGCGGCGCGGACGCAACCCCGGCGCGCCAGCCGAAGGCTGGGTGGCTCGGCTGAACAGGTTCTCGCAGTTGTAGGTCGACAGCCGCAATGTCATGCCCGGTCGGCGCGACGCGGATGGCGCCGGCCTTTGGTGCACTTTGCCATCGGGGCAGCAAGTTGACCGTCCCCAGCCGGGGGGATGCTTCCTGCGCGGCCGTGTGGCTTTGCTCAGGCCTCGCTGCTCGCGTCCTGTATGCGGTGCCAGTGCTGGCTGGCTGCGCGGGCCAGGGCGACGCCCTCCAGGCCCGCGGCTGGAGCCACTTGCGTGGCGATCTCCTGGGCATCGCCGCCGGCGATCAGGGCATCGGCCACGGCGCCCAGCGCGAGCATGGAGCGCAGCTCCTGCGACCGCTGCGCCCAGCGTGCGGGCGGCTGTGGCCGCTCGCGGATGAAATCGGCCACTTCGCCCGCCAGGCCCCAGGCGCGGCAGAGCGAGGCCCCCAGGACGTCGTGGCTGACGCCAAAGGCGGCCGTCTCCGCGGCCAGGAGGGCGCTGCGATCGGCGTCCCCGGCATGTCGGGCCAGCAGGGCCGGATAGTCCTGGGGTGAATGCAGGCACAGCACGGCCTGGCCGCTTTCGGCGAAGAGACCGGCCGACTGAGCGCGCCAGGCGTGGAGGCCGAGCGAGACGGCACTGCGGCCCATCAGCAGCCCGCGCAGCCGCGCTGCGTCCCAGATTCGGTTCATGGCCGGCGAAGTGGGGAAGCTCGTGCGCAGGCCGAGTTCGAGGGTGATGGCGGCGACCTCTCGCATGCCGAGGTAGAGCACCGCTTCGGCCACCGTCTCGACCCGGCGGAGGATGCCGAACATCGCCGAGTTGACGGTGCGCACGACGGCCGAAGCCAGCGCCAGGTCGCCCTCGATCACATCCGCCACCTCGGGGACGGAGGTGTCTTCGTCAGCGAGAAGCTCTGTGAGCTTGAGCGTGGCGGCGGGGCTGGCCGGCAGCTCGATGTCGAGCTGTCGCAGGCTGGGGTCTGGGCGGGTGGTCATGGCGGCGATGATGTCCCGAATGCACGGGCCTCACAACCGCCGGGCGTGCCAACTATCTCACCGAGCGCAGGTCGCCGGAGCCGACGACGCGGCTCGTCACCTTGGGCGGGTTGCCGCTGTAGGCCACGTCGCCCGAGCCGGCGATCTGCACCGCTAGCGCCTCGGTGGCGTGGACCCGCACGTCCCCGGAGCCGGCGATGTCGACGTTGACCCGCTTGGCGTTCATGTCGGCGGCGTGGACGTCACCGGAGCCGGCGAGGTTGTAGCCGGCGTCGTCGCACTTGCCCTTGACCCAGATGTCGCCCGAGCCGGCCAGCCGCGCGGAGAGCTTGCCGAGCTCGGCGTTGTCCAGCCGCACGTCGCCGGAGCCGGCGAGCGACAGTTCGAACTGCTCGCCCTTGAGCGCGCTGACGTTGAGATCGCCGCTGCCGCGCAGGTCGGCCTGCGTCAGCCGGGTGAAATCGACGGTCACGACCAGCTGGCTTTCGGTGCGGATGCCGGTGTTGGGCTTGATCTTCACGACCAGGGTGTCGCCTTCCACGTTCGTCATGACCAGCGGGGCGATGTTGTCGTCGGCCTTGATGGTGACGCCAGGCGCCGCAGCCGGGCGTGCATTGACGGTGATGGCGCTGTCCAGACGCAGCTTGCTGAAGGCCGGGACCGTGCGCTTGTCCTCGATGATCTTGCCCGAGCCGACGACGCGCGAGCTGAACAGGCCGGTCTGGATGTCGATCGTCGTCGCCTGCGCCGCCTGCGGGGCGGCGAGGATGGCCAGGGTGGCCAGCACCGACACCAGCGGCGCGATCATCAGCGACAGGGGGCTAGCGTGGCGGGGGGTGGTCATGTGGCGGCTCCGGCGCGGTGAACTTCGAATGCCGCCATGGTGCCTATGCAGTGCACTGCGCGCCATCCGTGCGCGACAGGCCGTCGATCCGGCGGCGTGAACGGCAAGCGCACGGGATCAGGCGCCGCCGGGGTCCGACTGCCATTGCCCGTCGATCAGCAGCTCGTACGGGCGGAACTGGTTCTTGTAGGCCATCTTCGGGCTCTCGGCGATCCAGTAGCCCAGGTACAGGTGAGGCAGCTTGAGTGCCTTGGTCTGCTCGATCTGCCACATCACGCAATAGGTGCCGAAGCTGCCCTTCACCTCGGGATCGTAGAAGGTGTAGACCGCCGAAAGCCCGTCGCTGAGGATGTCGACGATGGCCACCATTCGCAACTCGCCGAGCGCTTCGGGATCGCCCGGCGGCACGGGCTCGCGGAACTCCACCAGCCTGGAGTTGACGCGGGTCTGCAGCAGGAACTGGGTGTACTGGTCGACGCTGTCGTGGTCCATGCCGCCGCCCGCGTGGCGGCCGGCCTGGTAGCGCAGGTAGAGCTGGTAGTGCTCGGGCACGAAGCCCAATCGCATCACCCGCGTCTTCAAGCCGGCATGGGCCGCCTGCGCACGTCGCTGGCTGCGGGAGGGCTGGAACTGGTTCACCGGCACCCGAAGCGGCTTGCAGGCGTGACAGCTGTCGCAGTAGGGCCGGTAGGTGAACATGCCGCTGCGGCGAAAGCCGCACGCGACGAGCGCGGAATAGGCCTCGGCGTGAATCAGGTGGCCCGGCGTGGCGACCTGGGAGCGGGCCAGCCGGTCCGGCAGATAGCTGCAAGGGTAGGGCGCCGTCGCGTAGAACTGGAGCGACGCGAACGGAAGCTCTTTCGGGTGGGTCACGGCGGGGGCTGATCGTCGGGTTTCAAGCCGAGATGGATCCAACAGCCCGGATCATAGGCCCAGCGCTCCGGCCCCGGCGTCGCCACGGCCTGGCGCAGGTGCGCCTCGAACGCCGGCCTGGCAATGGGCCGCGCCCCGAGGCTGGCCAGGTGAGCGGTCTGCTGCTGGCAGTCGATGAGCGCTATGCCCTTTGCCCGGCAGAAGGCGACCAGCGCGGCCAGTGCAATCTTGGAGGCGTCGGTCCGGCGCGCGAACATCGATTCGCCAAAGAGCATGCGACCCAGCGCGACGCCGTACAGGCCGCCCACGAGCTGGCCGTCGATCCACGTCTCCACGCTGTGGACGCGTCCCAGCCGGTACAGGCGTACGTAGGCTTCGACCATCTCCGGCACGATCCAGGTGCCGTCCTGCCCCTCGCGCGGGGCGGCGGCGCAGGCCTTGATGACCCCGGGCGTGTCACCGTCGAAGCGGATCTCGCAGCCCGGGGTGCGCAAGAAACGCTGCAGCGTCTTGCGCAGCGAGCGTGAGAGCCTGAATTCGGCCACCGGCAGCACCATGCGCGGGTCGGTCGTCCACCACAGCAACGGCTGGCCCTCGCCGTACCAGGGAAAGATGCCATGCCGGTAAGCCTCGGTCAGCCGCTCGGGGCCCAGGTCGCCACCGGCGGCGAGCAGGCCGGGCGCGTCGGTCTCGGGGCCGAGCGCCTGGGAGGTCGGGGGGAACGGGCTGTCGCCGTGCAGCCAGGGAAGTCGCATCGGCCCTCAGGATAGCGCCCGGCAGGCAGGACGCCCATGCCGGGCGGGCATCACGCCCTCTTCAGCAACTCCGTGTCGATCGGCAGCGTGCGGATGCGTTTGCCGGTGGCCGCGAAGATGGCGTTGGTGACGGCCGGAGCGATCGGCGGGGTGCCCGGCTCGCCGATGCCTCCCGGCTTCTCGGTGCTGGCCAGGATGTGTACCTCCACCTTGGGCATCTCGTTCATGCGCAGCACCTGGTAGTTGTGGAAGTTGCCCTGCTCGACCCGGCCGTCCTTGAAGCTGATCCGGCCGTACAACGCCGCCGACAGGCCATAGACGATGGCGCCTTCGATCTGGCGCGAGATGGTCAGGGGGTTGGCCGTGAGGCCGCAGTCCACAGCCGCCACGACGCGGTGGACCTTGGGAGTTCCGTCGGGCGCGACCGAAACCTCGGCCACTTCGGCCACGTAGCTGCCGAAGCTCTGGGCCACCGCGATCCCCCGGTGCACGCCTGCCGGCAGCTTGGTGCCCCAGCCGGCCTTCTGCGCAGCCAACTCCAGCACCGCCTTGTAGCGCGGGGCGTTGCCGAGCAGCTGGCGGCGGAATTCGAAGGGATCCTTCTTCGCCTGGGCCGCCATCTCGTCGATGAAGCTTTCGATGAAGAAGATGTTCTGCGAGTGCCCCACCGAGCGCCAGAACCAGACCTGGGGACCGGGTTCGACGCGGCCGTAGCCGATGCGCGAGCTCGGGATGTCGTACGGGTTGTCGCTGATGCCTTCGAGGGCGAAGGTGTCGACCCCGTCGGGCGGAAGCTTCATGAAGCCGGACGCCTCCATGATGGACGGCGAGCCGACGTCTATGCGCAGCAGCGTCGGCTTGCCGGCGGCATCCAGCCCGCCCTGGAACTTCGCCACCGAGGCCGGGCGGTAGAAGCCGGCGGCCATGTCGTCTTCGCGGGTGTAGATGAGCTTGACCGGCTTGCCCGAGATCTTGGACAGCAGCGTCGCGTCGATGGTGAAGTCGGGAGCGAACCGCCGGCCGAAGCCGCCGCCGAGCAGCATCGTGTTGATCTTCACCTTGGCCGGTGTCACCTGGGCCACCTGGCCCAGGATGCCCTGCACCGGCCCCTGGCTCTGCGTGCCGGCCCAGATCTCGACCTCGTCGCCGCGCACCCAGGCCGTGCAGTTCATGGGCTCCATGCACGCGTGGGCGAGGTAGGGCGCCTCGTAGACCGCCTCGAAGGTCGACGCGCTGTTGGCCGCGGCGTCCTTGAGGTTGCCCACGTCCTTGGCGACCGCGTCGGCGTTGTTGGCCCCGTCGCGAAGCATGTCGGACACGGCGGCGGAGTTCAGGCCGGCCAGCTTGCCCAGGTCCCAGGTGATCTCCAGCGCGTCCCGACCCTGTTTCGCCGCCCAGTAGCCCGTGGCCAGCACTGCCACGCCGGTCGGCAGGGTGATGACCTGCTGCACGCCCTTGACGGCCTTGGCCTTGGCATCGTTGACTGCCGTGGCCTTGGCGCCGGGTTGCGGCGCGCGCGCCATCACGGCCACCAGCATGCCGGGCAACTGCGCGTCGATGCCGAACTTGGCCGTGCCGTTGATCTTCGCCGCGGTGTCCAGCCGCTTCGTCGGCTTGCCGAGGATGCGGAAGTCCTTCGGATCCTTCAGTGTCGGCTCGGTCGGCACCGGTTGCGTGGCCGCTGCGGCCACCAACTGGCCGTACGAGAGCTTCTTGCCGCTCTTGTGGATGACCTGCCCGGCCTCGGTGCGGCATTCGTCGGGGCCGACTTTCCATTGGGCAGCGGCCGCCGCGACCAGCATCTGCCGCGCGGCGGCACCGGCCTTGCGCACCGGCTCCCAGTGGGCTCGCACGGTGGTCGAGCCACCGGTGGCCTGCATGCCGAAGATCGGGTTGTTGTAGGCCTTGTCGACCGGGGCCTGCTCGACGCTGACCTTCTTCCAGTCGGCGTCCAGCTCCTCGGCCATGAGCATCGGGATGGCGGTGAGCACGCCCTGGCCCATCTCGGAGGAACCGCAAAGGACGGTCACCCGGTCGTCGGGCGTAATCCGCAGCCACGCATTGGGCGTGAAGGCCGCTCCCGCTGGCGCGGCGGAGGCGGCGCGGCCGGTGAGGGGCAGGGCGAAGCCGATGACCAGCGAAGAGGCGGCGCCGGCCTGGAGGAACTCGCGACGGGTCGGAGCATTCATGTCACGCTCCCTTCAAGTGGCCCGCGGCGTCATGGATGGCGGCGCGGATCTGGTTGTAGGTGCCGCAGCGGCAGATGTTGCCGCTCATGGCGCCTTCGATGTCGGCATCCTGGGGCGCCTTGTTCTTTTCCAGCAGGGCGCAGGCGCTCATGATCTGCCCGGACTGACAGTAGCCGCACTGCGGCACGTCGACCTGCGCCCAGGCGGCCTGCACGGCCTTGCCTGTCCGGGTGGCGCCCACGCCCTCGATCGTCGTCACCTTCTTGCCGGCGGCGGCGGACAGCGGCGTCTGGCAGGAGCGGACGGCCTGGCCGTCCAGATGCACGGTGCAGGCGCCGCACAGCGCCATCCCGCAACCGAACTTCGTGCCGGTCAGGCCGAGGTCCTCGCGCAGCACCCACAACAGTGGCGTGGACGGGTCGGCATTCGCCGTCACCCGCTTGCCGTTCACGGTCAAGGTCGTCATGCGTATCTCCTTCGTCAGGAACGGGATGGGCGCGGGCAACGATACGAAGTCGTCCTGGCCGCGTCAAAGGGTTTTGCAAAGAGAAGGGCCGGCATCTGCCGGCCCGGTTCGATGGCTGCGGACCGCGTCAGTTGCCGCTGGCGGCCGAGGCCGGCGCCCCGGGGGCCGGGGTGGTGGCCGGTGTGGTGGCCGGGGCAGCGGCCGGCGCTGTCGCCGCGGCCTGCTCGGGCGTCGGGTGCGAGGTGGCGCTGGTGGCCATCGGCAGCAGCGGCACGATCAGCAGGGCCACGATGTTGATGATCTTGATCAGCGGGTTGACGGCCGGGCCGGCGGTGTCCTTGTACGGGTCGCCTACGGTGTCGCCGGTGACGGCGGCCTTGTGCGCCTCGCTGCCCTTGCCGCCATGGTGACCGTCCTCGATGTACTTCTTGGCGTTGTCCCAGGCACCGCCGCCGGTGCACATCGAGATGGCGACGAACAGGCCGGTCACGATCGTGCCCATCAGCAGGCCGCCGAGCGCGGCCGGGCCGAGCAGCAGGCCGACGAGGATAGGCACCACCACCGGCAGCAGCGAGGGGATCATCATCTCCTTGATCGCGGCCACGGTCAGCATGTCGACCGCCTTGCCGTACTCGGGCTTGGCCGTGCCTTCCATGATGCCCTTGATCTCGCGGAACTGGCGGCGCACTTCCTCCACCACCGAGCCGGCGGCACGGCCCACGGCCTCCATGGCCATCGCACCGAAGAGGTACGGGATCAGGCCGCCGATGAACAGCCCGATGATCACCATGTGGTCCGACAGGTCGAAGCGCAGGTGCATGCCTCGGCCCTCGAGGGCGTGGGTGTAGTCGGCGAACAGCACCAGCGCTGCCAGGCCGGCCGAGCCGATCGCGTAGCCCTTGGTCACCGCCTTGGTGGTGTTGCCCACCGCGTCCAGCGGGTCGGTGATATCGCGCACGCTGTCGGGCAGGTCGGCCATCTCCGCGATGCCGCCCGCGTTGTCTGTGATCGGGCCGTAGGCGTCCAGCGCGACGACGATGCCGGCCATGCTCAGCATCGAGGTCGCTGCCACGGCGATGCCGAACAGCCCGCCCAGCCAGTAGGACACGCCGATGGCGAGGCAGACGAAGATCACCGGCCAGGCGGTCGACTTCATCGACACGCCCAGGCCCGCGATGATGTTGGTGCCGTGGCCGGTGGTCGAGGCCTGCGCCACATGCTGCACGGGCTTGTAGTCGGTGCCGGTGTAGTACTCGGTGATCCACACCATCAAGGCCGTCAGCACCAGCCCGACGGCGCACGCCCCCCACAGGGCCATGGCGCTGATCGTCTTGCCGTCCGTCAGCGTCACGGCCTGCGGGAACAGGGCGGTCGTCACGAAGTAGAAGGCGATGAGCGACAGCACGCCCGCGACGATCAGCCCGCGATACAGCGCCGGCATCACGTTCTTCATGCCCGGCGAGGCCTTGACGAAGCTGCAACCGATGATCGAGGCGATGATGGAAACGCCGCCGAGGATCAGCGGATAGACCACCGCGTTCAGCGGCGCGCCGGTGACCATCAGGCCGCCCAGCGTCATGGTGGCGATCAGGGTCACGGCGTAGGTCTCGAACAGGTCGGCGGCCATGCCAGCGCAGTCGCCGACGTTGTCACCCACGTTGTCCGCGATCACCGCCGGGTTGCGCGGGTCGTCCTCGGGGATGCCAGCCTCGACCTTGCCGACCAGGTCGGCGCCCACGTCGGCGCCCTTGGTGAAGATGCCGCCGCCCAGACGCGCGAAGATGGAGATGAGCGAGGAGCCGAAGGCCAGCCCGAGCAGCGGCTTCAGCGTCGCCGATTCCACGTTGGTGCCGCCGGTGACCCACCAGAAGAACAGGCCGACGCCCAGCAGGCCCAGGCCCACCACCAGCATGCCGGTGATGGCGCCGCCCTTGAACGCGACGTTGAGTGCCGGGCCGATGCCTTGCGTGGCCGCTTGCGCGGTTCGCACGTTGGCGCGCACCGAAACGTTCATGCCGATGAAGCCGCAGGCCCCGGAAAGCACCGCGCCGAGGACGAAGCCGCCGGCGGTCTTGCCGTCGAGGAAGACGGCGATCAGGACGGCGAGGACCACGCCCACCATGCCGATGGTCTTGTATTGACGTGCCAGGTAGGCCGCAGCGCCCTGCTGTATCGCGCCGGCGATCTCCTGCATGCGGGCATTGCCCGGGTCCTGGCTCAGGATCCAGCTGCGCTGGATGAAGCCGTAAATCACAGCCGCAAGGCCGCACGCCAGCGCCACATAAAGCGCCATGGTGGTCGACATCAAAGGGTTCTCCTTCCGCTCACAGACACTCGTTTGTGCTTTGCGCCCGGGGCTGTCACAGCCAGGCACAGGGCGCGCTTCGGCTGCCCCGAGGGGGTCGCGCTGGCATGCTACGGGATGCCCCTTCACCCCGGCTTGGTGTTTTCCTGCGGTGCAGCAATGGGCATGCCGCGTCAGGGCAGGGCAAGGGCGGTCCGTAGAATCGGGGTTTTCCCGCTGACTGCAAACTCTCCAGAACACCATGAGCCTGCACAACGTGACACCGGGCCCCAAGGCCCCCGACGAGTTCAACGTGATCATCGAAATCCCGATGAACGCGGACCCGATCAAGTATGAGGTCGATGAGGACAGCGGGGCGCTGTTCGTCGATCGCTTCATGTCCACGTCGATGCACTACCCGTGCAACTACGGCTACATCCCGCAGACGCTGGCCGACGATGGTGATCCGGTGGACGTCCTGGTGATCACCCCGGTGCCGCTGATCCCCGGCGTGGTGGTGACCTGCCGCCCGCTCGGCATGCTGCGCATGGACGATGAGGCTGGCGGCGACAACAAGCTGCTGGCGGTGCCCATCGACAAGATCCTGCCGATCTACACCCAGTGGCAGAAGCCCGAGGATCTGAACCCGATGCGCCTGAAGACCATCCAGCACTTTTTCGAGCACTACAAGGATCTCGAGGCCGGTAAGTGGGTCAAGGTGCTGGGCTGGGAAGGCGCCGAAGCCGCCCGCGAGGAGATTCGCCTGGGCCAGGCCAGCTGGAAGGCCAAGCAGGCCTGATGTCTGCCTGATACGACCCAGCAACACGCTTGGGTTATCGTCCGCGCTGGCGTGCCGCCGGCCGCAACGCCGCCTCGCTCAGGCGGCGTTTTCGTTTCGGCGACGCGCGTTGTCCGCTTCAGGAGCCGAAACGATGCGTCTCTTCTCGTCCCGTTGGGCGATCCTCGCCAGCATCCTGCTGGTCAGTGCCACCCAAGCCGCGCCGGCGCGCAAGCCCGCGCCCAAGGCCCCGCAGCGCAAGCCCGTGGCCACCGCGCCCGCACCGGTGCCCAGTGCGCTCAAGCCGGTGCGCACCGTCGAAGGCATCACTGAATACCGCCTGCCCAACGGCCTCCAGGTGCTCCTGGCCCCTGACGATGCCAAGCCCACCACGACCGTCAACGTCACCTACCGCGTGGGTTCGCGCCAGGAGAACTACGGCGAGACCGGCATGGCGCACCTGCTGGAGCACCTGCTGTTCAAGGGCTCGCCGCTGCACCGCGATCCCAAGGCCGAGTTCAGCCGTCGCGGCCTGAACTACAACGGCAGCACCTGGCTGGACCGCACCAACTACTTCGCCAGCTTCACCGCCAACGAGGACAACCTGCGCTGGTATCTCGGCTGGCAGGCCGACGCGATGGTCAACAGCTTCGTCGCCCGCCGCGACCTCGACACCGAGATGACGGTGGTGCGCAACGAGATGGAGAAGGGCGAGAACAGCCCGTCGCGCATCCTTTTCCAGAAGACGCTGGCCACGATGTTCGACTGGCACAACTACGGCCACGACACCATAGGCGCAAGAGCCGATGTCGAGAACGTCGACATCCCGCGCCTGCAGGCCTTCTATCACCAGTACTACCAGCCGGACAACGCGACGCTGATCGTCAGCGGCAAATTCGATCCGGCCAAGGTGCTGGGCTGGGTGCAAGCCGACTTCGGCCGCATTCCGGCACCCAAGCGGGTGTTGCCCAAGCTCTACACCATAGACCCCGTGCAGGACGGCGATCGCGCCGTCACGCTGCGTCGCCAGAGTGGCGTGCCGCTGCTTTTCTCGGCCTACCACGTCCCGCCCGGGGCGCACCCGGACACGGCGGCGGTCGAATTGCTCGGCCTGGTGATGAGCGATGTGCCGGCGGGGCGGCTGCACAAGAAGCTGGTCGAGAGCCAACTGGCCTCCAGTGTGTTCTCGTGGAACGCCGATCTGCACGATCCGGGCTTCGTGATCTTCGGGGCGCAGCTCGGGCCGGAGCAGGGCCTGGAGAAGGCGCGAGAGGCTTTACTTTCGACGCTCGAGGCCCTGGCCTCGCAACCCATCACCGACGAGGAGGTGAACCGCGCCAAGGCCAAATGGCTGAAGGACTGGGAGCTGCGCTTCTCGGATCCCGAGACCGTGGGCGTCGCCTTGTCCGAGACGGTGGCGCAGGGAGACTGGCGCCTGTTCTTCCTGCTGCGTGACCGGGTCAAGGCCGTTACTGCGGCAGATGTGAACCGCGTCGCCACGGCCTACCTTCTGCGCGACAACCGGACGCTGGGCACCTACGTGCCGACCGAGCAGCCGACGCGCGCGCCGAAGCCGGAGGCCGTGGATGTGGTGGAGCAGCTCAAGAGCTTCAAGCCGGTCGAGACGCTGGCGCAGGCCGAGGCCTTCGATGCCTCGCCGGCCAACATCGAGGCGCGCACCCAGCGTTTCGAGATCGCGCCGGGCATGAAGGTCTCGCTGCTGCCCAAGGCGACCCGTGGCGACGTGGTCAATGCCCAGCTGACGCTGCGCCTGGGCGACGAGGCGAGCCTCAAGGGCCAGTCCACCGCCGGCGAGATGATGGCGGCCATGCTGGACAAGGGCACCACCCAGCTTTCGCGCCAGCAGATCCAGGACCGCATGACGGCCCTCAAGGCCGAAATCCAGATCGGCGGCAGCGCGGAGGACCTGACGGTCAATGTGATGACGACGCGCGAGAACCTACCGGCCACCATCGAGCTGGTCGGCCAGTTGCTTCGCCAGCCGACCCTCCCGCCCGACGCGCTGGAGGAGGTGCGACGTCAGGTGATGACGGGGGTCGAGCAAAGCCGCAAGGAACCGGAGGCCATCGTGCAGGAGGCCCTGGATCGCCACGGCAATCCGTATCCGAAGGGGGATGTGCGCTATGCCCGCAGCTTCGAAGAGACGATCGCCGAGGTGAAGGCCGTGAACGTCGACCAGCTCAAGGCGTTTCACAAGCGCTTCGTCGGCCTGGCCAACGCGCAGTTCGCTGCAGTCGGGTCGATGGATGCCGCTGCGGTGCGCACGGCGCTCGACAAGGCCTTCGCAGGCTGGGCGCCGGGCGTCGGCTTCCGGCACGTTCCGCGGCCGCTGGTCGCTGTTCCGCCGGCGCGTCTGGCGTTCGAAGCGCCGGACAAGCAGAACGCGACGATGGAGGTCCGCCAGTCACTGCCCATCAAGGAGCTGGACCCTGACCAGGCGGCGCTGATGGTGGCCAACTTCGCGTTCGGCAGCGGCGGCAACTCGCGCCTGTGGAAGCGGGTGCGCGAAGCCGAGGGCCTGAGCTACCACGTGGGCAGCACGCTGGACTGGAACGCGGAAGACGCCAACACCGGCTGGCAGGTGACGGCGATCTTCGCGCCGCAGAACCGCGCCAAGGTCGAAGCGGCCTTCAAGGACGAGTCCGACCGCTTGCTCAAGAACGGCTTCACGCCAGCCGAGATCGAGCAGGCCAAGGCGGCCCTGCTGAACTACCGCCGCCTCGCCCGGGCCCAGGACGGCAACCTGGCCGGGGCCCTGGTCCGCAACGACTACCTCGGGCGGCGCTTCACCGTGTCTCAGAAGGTGGATGAGGCGATCGCGGCGGTGACGGCGGAGCAGGCGACGGCCGTCTGGCGCAAGTACATCGATCCCCAGCGCTTCGTGGGCGCCCTGGCCGGCGACTTCAAGGGCAAGTGAGGCGGGGGCCGGCCGCGTTCACGCCTTGAACGGGTCGCGTTCGCGCAACTCGTCCAGGTAGGCGGCCACCCCCTGGCCCTCGCGGGCGAGGAAGTCCTCGACGGCGCGGGCGAACTGCGGATGGGCCAGCCAGTGCGCCGAGCGCGTCGGTGTGGGCGTCAGGCCCCGGGCCATCTTGTGCTCGCCCTGGGCGCCTCCTTCGAAGCACTGATAGCGCTGGGTGATGCACCACTGCAGCGGCTGGTAATAGCAGGCCTCGAAGTGCAGCAGCGGCACGGGCTCGGTCGCGCCCCAGTAGCGGCCCCAGGCCCAGCCGCGGCTCGCATCGATGGCGACCAGAGACGCCGCGATCGGCTGGCCCGCCCGCTGGGCGATGAACATCAGCCAATGGTCCGGCAGTTCGGCCGCGACGCGCTTGAAGAACGCCAGGTTCAGGTAGGGCGCGGATCCGTGGGCGCGGTAGGTGAGGGTGTAGCAGCGGTGAAAGAACCGCCAGTCGGCTTCGCTGATCTCTCGTCCGGCCCGTGCCTCGAAGGTGATGCCCGCCTCGGCCACCCGTCGGCGCTCCTGCTGGATCTTCTTGCGCTTGTCGCGCTGCAGCGCCGAAAGGAAGTCGGCGAAATCCGCGTAGGGCTCGCCTTCGCGATTGCGCCAGTGGAACTGCACGCCGTGGCGGATCATCCAGCCTTCAGCCTCGGCCGCCTCGAAGTCAGCCTCGTTGCCGAAGAGCAGGTGGGCGGATGACAGCTCGGTCTGCACGGCCAGGCTCTTGAGCGCCCGCAGCAGCACACGGCGGTCTGCATCGCTGCGGGCGAGCAGTCGCGGCCCGGGGACCGGCGTGAACGGCACGGCGGCCAGCAGCTTGGGGTAGTAGACGAGGCCGTGCCGCTGGTAGGCATCTGCCCAGGCCCAGTCGAACACGTACTCGCCATACGAGTGCGATTTCAGGTACGCGGCCACGGCGCCGTCCAGGCGTCCCTCGCGATGCAGGGTGACGAAGGCCGGTGCCCATCCTTCGTCCGGCGCTGCGCATCCGGTGTCGTGAAGAGCGCGCAGAAACTCCAGGCGCAGGAAGGGCAGAGGCTGGTCCTGGCTGGACAGCAGTTCGTTCCACGCCGAGGCGTCGATATCGTCCAGGTCGCCATGGACCCGGATGACATAATTTGTCGCTCCGCTTTCGAGATCGCTCATGCGCAGCCCGGACACCGCATCAGGCACCGTCGTGGTGGCCCTGGCCCAGATCAACGCGACGGTGGGCGATTTGTCCGGCAACGCGAGCCGGATCGCTGCCGCCGCGCGCGAAGCGCATGCGCAAGGCGCGCGCC
Source organism: Ideonella flava (assembly GCF_051857595.1). NCBI lineage: Bacteria > Pseudomonadati > Pseudomonadota > Betaproteobacteria > Burkholderiales > Sphaerotilaceae > Ideonella > Ideonella flava. The sequence continues at coordinate 67,466 of NZ_JBPZHD010000001.1, read as the reverse complement.
TCGTGCTGGCACCCGAACTGGCCCTGTGCGGCTACCCGCCGGAAGACCTGCTGCTGCGACCCGCCTTCATGCGGGCCTGCGACGCACAGCTTTCGGCCTTGGCCATCGAGTTGGCGGATTGCGAGGGGCTGCATCTGGTCGTCGGGCATCCGATGGCGTGGGAAGAAGCGGTCGATGTTAGGTCCAAGTCCTATGCCGCATTGCCGCGCAGGTTCAATGCCGCTTCGGTGCTTGCTGGCGGCCAGGTTGTCGCCTCTTACTGCAAGCGCGAGTTGCCCAACTACCAGGTTTTCGACGAGCGGCGCTACTTCGCCTCCGGGCGCGATGCCGGCCGCGACCCCTTGGTGTTCGAGGTGCAAGGTCTGCGCTTCGGCATCCTGATCTGCGAGGACGCCTGGTTCGACGAAGCGCCCGAAGCGGCCTGTGCGGCTGGCGCCGATGTGCTGTGCGTCCTCAATGCCTCCCCATTCCACCTGGACAAGCACGAGGAGCGCGAAGAGCGCATGGCCCAGCGAGCGCGAGCGTGCGGGCGGCCTTTGCTGTATTCGCATCTGGTCGGCGGCCAGGACGAAGTCGTGTTCGACGGGGCCTCCTTTGCCGTGGATGCGCAGGGCTGCGTGAAGGCGAGGGCGCCGATGTTCGAGGCGGCGACGTTGATGGTCGAGCTCGGTGCCGATGGCGTCGTCGGCGGGTCTGTGGCTGCCGTTCCGGATGCCGAGGGCCAGGCTTGGGCCGCGCTTGTGACCGGCGTGCGGGACTACGTCGGCAAGAACGGCTTCCCGGGCGCCATCATCGGCTTGTCGGGAGGCATCGATTCAGCGCTGGTGCTGGCGGTGGCAGTCGATGCGCTGGGGGCCGACAAAGTGCGGTGCGTGATGATGCCCTCGCCCTACACGGCCGACATCTCGTGGCTGGACGCCCGGGACATGGTGGCCCGGCTCGGCGTGCGCTACGACGAGATCGGCATCACACCGATGTTCGAGGCCTTCCGCGCCGCGCTGGCGACGCAGTTCACCGGCCTGGCCGAAGACGCCACCGAAGAGAACATCCAGGCCCGCGTGCGGGGCACGCTGCTGATGGCCTTGTCCAACAAGACCGGCGCGATCGTGCTGACCACCGGCAACAAGAGCGAGATGGCGACCGGCTACTGCACGCTCTACGGCGACATGGCCGGCGGCTTCGCGGTGATCAAGGACGTGGCCAAGACGCTGGTCTACCGCCTGGCCGACTGGAAGAACCGGCAGCCCACCCCCCGCGCCGACGGCACCGTGGGCCCGGTGATCCCCGAGCGCATCATCACGCGGCCGCCTTCGGCCGAGCTGCGGCCCGATCAGAAGGACCAGGACAGCCTGCCTGCCTACGACGTCCTGGACGCCATCCTGGCCCGCTACATGGAGGATGACCAGGGAATAGAGGAGATCGTGGCGGCCGGCTACTCCCGGGCGGACGTCGAGCGGGTGACGCGGCTCATCAAGATCAACGAGTACAAGCGTCGCCAGGCGCCGGTCGGCATCCGGATCACCCACCGGGCCTTCGGACGCGACTGGCGGTATCCGATCACGTCGAAGTTCCGTGCTTAAATCGAGTCGAGCCTCTCACTGTTGACTGACCCAACGGAGCCCGCCATGAAGCAGATCACCGCCATCATCAAGCCCTTCAAGCTCGAGGAAGTGCGCGAGGCCCTGGCCGAGGTGGGGGTCTCCGGCCTGACGGTGACGGAAGTGAAGGGATTCGGCCGCCAGAAGGGACACACCGAGCTGTACCGGGGCGCCGAATACGTGGTCGATTTCCTGCCCAAGGTGAAAGTCGAAGTGGTGGTCCGCGATGACGACGTGGAGCGCTCGATCGAGGCCATCGTGAAGGCGGCCAAGACCGGCAAGATCGGCGACGGCAAGATCTTCGTCACGGCCGTCGAGCAGGTGGTGCGCATTCGCACCGGCGAGACGGACGAGGCAGCTGTCTAGATCCGGCTGAAATCTTCGACGCCGCCGGCACCGACCGCTTCGGCGGCCAGGCGATCCAGCAGGTCGGCCGCGTCGGCCGAAACTGTCAGCATCCGCTGCTGCTCGTCATCGACGAAGCCGGCATCCCGCGTGTGGTTCATGAAGGTCAGCAGCGGGTCGTAGAAGCCGCCGACATTGAGCAGACCGATGGGCTGGTCGTGGTACCCGAGATGGCGCCAGGTCCACACTTCGAACAACTCCTCCAGCGTGCCGATGCCGCCAGGCAGCGCGACGAAGGCGTCTGCCAGCTCGGCCATCACCTTTTTGCGCTCGTGCATCGTCTGCACTACATGCAGTTCGGTCAGACCTCGATGGCCGACTTCGCGGTTCATCAAACGCTCGGGGATGACTCCGACGACATGGCCGCCGACCTCGAGCGCCGCGTCCGCTGTCGCTCCCATCAGGCCTACGTTGCCCCCGCCATAGACGAGTCGCCAGCCACGGGAGGCAATCGCCTCGCCCAGCGCCCGAGCCGCTGACAAGAACGCCGGCGAGTCGCCAAAGCGCGAGCCGCAGTAGACGCAGACAGAAAACGGCTTGTTGCTCATCAGCCCGATTCTGACAGGGCGCCGGACACCTGCTCAGGCGTGCACGGGCTTCCTGTCCGCCCGGGAGTCCACCAGCCGGGTCCCGCAGACCATGTCGTGCCAGAACTGTCGCTCCGGACTCAACCGGGACAGGGCTGCATAGGCGAGCACGCCGGTCGTCACGATGCCGAACAAGCTCCCACCGCTCTTGAGGCCCGAAAGATGGGCAATCAGCAGTGCCGGCGCAAACCACAGCCAGCTCAACACGTAGCGCATCAGAGCGCGCCGCATGGACACGGGGCCACCAGTGACGCTGGTGAGGCGAATGTGCCAGGCCTTCATGGCCACGGTCTGCCCACCGTGGGACCAGAACCAGCCGAAGTACAGGCCCAGCACGAAAAAGAGGAAAACCTGCAGCCCCAGAGTGCCCTGTGCATCCGGGTCTCGCAGGCCTGTCGATGCGGAATAAGCGATGGCGGCGATCATCAGCACCCCAAACAGCAACACGCCCTCGTAGACAAAGGCTGCGAGCCGACGCAGGAGCGTCGGCGCCGGCAGGGCGTCAAGGCCCTGGGCCAGCGGGGCCCCACTCACTGCGGCTTGGACGCAGTGGACCCCTGCGCCGGCCCCCCCGGCCTGGCCGGTTTCTGGGACGTGCCCGCTGCCTGCGGACCGCTCTTGGGCAGCAGCGTGGTCTTGTCGACCAGCTTGGGCGTGGCCGCGATCTTGGGCTGGCCCGGCTGCTGGTGCGGCGGCGGCTTGGGCGTGGCAGTCACCAGGGTCGTCGTCGCCCCGGGATTGCCCTGCACGACGGTCGGTGCCACCGGCTTGAGCGGGGGGACCACAGCGCGGTTAGGAGCGACGATGTTGGACTTCGGCAACTGGGCATCCACCGGTGCCCGGCGCAAGGCCTGGGCCGGGCTGGAGGGCGCGGTGTTGACCGGCGGCCGGGCGCGGGCGGCGAGCGCGGCACGTTCCTCGGGCGAAAGCGCCTGATAGGCCTCCCACCGAGCTTGGCGATCCTCCGGCGGCAATTGCTTGGACTGCTGATAGTTGACGCGGGCTTCGGTGCGCTGCGAAGGGGACAGCCGCGCCCATTCGGTCATGCGTTCGCGCACCCGCTCCTGGCGCTCAGGCTTCATCGAGCCGAAGCGCGATGCCACCTCGAGCCACTTCTGCTTGCGCCCGGTGTCCAGGCTGTTCCAGTCGTTCTTCAAGGGCGCCAGGGCAGTCTGCTGGTCCGGCGAGAGCTCTGTCCAGGCCGGGCCGCCGGCCGGACCCTGCGCCGCGGCAAGCACAGGCCAGCTCAGCGCAACGCTCAGGCACGCAGCGGCGAGCGGGAACCCTCGGATCACTGCGCGTCTTCTTTCAGGAATTCAACAAAGCCGGCGTCGCTGTAGGCGTCAGGCGGCAGTTCATCGGCCAGCAGATTGACGTCCACGTCAGCGGCGGCTTCGATCTGGGCGCGATCGTGCCACTCGTCTATCAGCACCATTCCGGCGACCAAGACGACCAGCGGCATCACCGAGGCAAAGCGAAACAGCCAACTCGGCAGGCGGCCGAGCACGGCGCTGCGACCATTGCCGACCACGGTGTCCGTGCCTGCCGTCGACAGCCGGGAAGATCGCGCGCTCGCCAACGCCTGCTCGCGCGCGACACGCAAGCGCTCCGAGATGTCATGCGGAGTTCGGGCCGCCTGCTCGTTCAGCAGGGCCCCCAGGCGGAGCCCGAAGCGGGCCTCCAGGCGCTCGGCTTCGGCCGCCTGGCGGTTGACAGTGCTGTTCATGGCGAGATTCCCTTGGCTCTGAGCGATTTCGCCAGGGCATGCACTGCACGCGAGCAATGCGTCTTCACGCTGCCCTCGGAGCAACCCATGACCGTGGCTGTCTCTGCAACATCCAGTTCCTCCCAGTAACGAAGCAGGAAGGCCTCTCGTTGACGGCCAGGAAGCAGGGCGATTTCCTTTTCGATCAGAAGCAATATCTGTTCCCGTCCGACCGTGTCTGCGGCACTCTCGGAGCCGAGCGAGCCCTCCACCGTGGTGAGCAGTTCCAGGAGGTCGAAGTCGCCGTCGTCGTCCCCAGTGTCGAAGTCGGACAGGTTCTGGATGACCGCGTTGCGCACCTTCTGGCGCCGGAACCAGTCCATCGTCGCGTTCGACATGATGCGTTGGAACACCAGCGGCAGCTCCGCTGCCGGGCGGTCGGCGTACTTCTGGGCCAGGCGGATCATCGAGTCCTGGACGATGTCCAGCGCAGCGTCATCGTCACGCACGGCATAGACCGTTCGCTTGAATGCGCGCTTCTCGACGCTCTTGAGGAAATCGGTGAGTTCTTTATCGGTGGCCAAGGCGGACGTCAGGAGGCCGCAGCCCCTGCGAAATCGGCGGCGATTATGTCATTCGCCCCACAAAAACCGTCGGCCTCGGACAACAGTGCAATAATGCTGCTTCGCACAATTTGCGAACTCGTCGTTCAGGCCGGCCCGACCACGGGCTACAGGCATTTTTGTAACGCGCAGGTTCCAAATCCGCCCCACAAGGGCGAGAGGAGGGGCACCGATGGTTTTTCGTCAGAGAAATTCACAAAGGTTCGAAATGGACATGTCTGCCGCGGAAGTCAAGCGTGCCGCTTCGGCACAACCGCATCCCTCTTCATCCTCCCAGGAGCCGAACGGCTCCGAGATCCTCGTTCGCTGTCTTCAGGCCGAAGGCGTGAAGTACCTGTGGGGCTACCCAGGTGGCGCGGTTCTCTACATCTACGACGCGCTGTACAAGCAGGAAAGCATCCAGCACGTGCTGGTGCGCCACGAGCAGGCGGCGATCCATGCAGCGGACGGCTATGCCCGCGCCACCGGAGACGTCGGCGTTGCGCTGGTCACTTCCGGCCCGGGTGTCACGAACGCGGTGACCGGCATTGCGACGGCCTACATGGATTCGATCCCGATGGTGATCATCACCGGGCAGGTCCCCACGCCGGCCATCGGCCTGGACGCCTTCCAGGAGTGCGACACCGTCGGCATCACCCGACCGATCGTCAAGCACAACTTCCTGGTCAAGGACGTTCGCGAGCTGGCGACGACCATCAAGAAGGCTTTCCACATCGCGAGCACCGGCCGGCCGGGCCCCGTCGTGGTGGACATCCCCAAGGATGTCTCGCTGAAGACGGCGCCGTTCCACTACCCCGAGCGCGTCGAGATGCGCTCGTACAACCCGGTAAAGAAGGGCCATGGCGGTCAGATCCGCAAGGCCGCCCAGCTGCTGCTGGGCGCCAAGCGGCCCTACATCTACACCGGCGGCGGCGTGGTGCTGGGCAACGCGGCGGCCGAGCTTCGCGAACTGGCGGATCTGCTGGGGTTCCCCTGCACCAATACCCTCATGGGACTGGGCGCCATCTCGGCGAGCGATCCCAAGTTCCTCGGCATGCTGGGCATGCACGGCACCTACGAAGCCAACATGACGATGCAGCACTGCGACGTGCTGCTGGCCGTGGGTGCGCGCTTCGACGACCGGGTGATCGGCAACCCGAAGCATTTCGCCTCGGTGGAGCGAAAGATCATCCACATCGACATCGATCCGTCGTCGATCTCGAAGCGGGTCAAGGTGGACATTCCCATCGTTGGCGACGTGAAGGACGTGCTGCAGGAGCTGATCGCCCACCTCAAGGAGTCGACCGCCAAACCCGAGAAGGACGCGATCAATGCCTGGTGGAGCCAGATCAACGACTGGCGCAAGAAGGAGTGCCTCGCCTACCGCAAGAGCGACGAGGTCATCAAGCCGCAGCAGGTCATCGAGACGCTGTGGCAGCTGACCCGCAATCGGGACACTTACATCACCTCGGATGTCGGCCAGCACCAGATGTGGGCCGCGCAGTTCTACGGCTTTGCCGAGCCGCGCCGCTGGATCAACTCCGGCGGCCTGGGCACCATGGGCGTGGGGCTGCCTTACGCGATGGGCATCAAGCTCGCCAAGCCGGATTCGGACGTCTTCTGCATCACCGGCGAAGGCTCGATCCAGATGTGCATCCAGGAGCTGTCCACCTGCCAGCAGTACAAGACGCCGGTCAAGATCATCTCCTTGAACAACCGGTACCTCGGCATGGTCCGGCAGTGGCAGGAGCTGGACTACGGTGGCCGCTACTCGCACAGCTACATGGACGCGCTGCCCGACTTCGTCAAGCTGGCCGAAGCCTATGGCCACGTCGGCATCAAGATCGAGAAGCCTTCCGAGGTGGAGCCGGCGCTCAAGGAGCTGATCCGCCTGAAGGACCGTACCGTCTTCCTCGACGTGCGCACCGACCCGACCGAAAACGTCTGGCCGATGGTGCAGGCGGGCAAGGGCATCAGCGAGATGCTGCTGGGGTCCGAGGACCTGTGACGGCGTGAAGGCTGGCTGCTCCCGCGCGGTTACCGCGGTGCGGGAAAGGCGGCCGGATCGTCAGAACAGCCTCTGGCCATTCATTTTCCGTTCGACTTGAGGGCGTGGCCAAGCGCCGGCGGTTACCGCCGCCGGCCGTGAAGAGCGCGCCAGGAGTTCACCCATGAAACACATCATCGCCGTGCTGCTCGAGAACGAGCCCGGCGCCTTGTCACGCGTGGTGGCGCTGTTTTCCGCCCGCGGCTACAACATCGAAAGCCTCACGGTCGCGCCTACCGAGGACGCCTCGCTGTCCCGGATGACCATCGTCACCACCGGCTCGGACGAAGTGATCGAGCAGATCACCAAGCACCTGAACCGCCTGGTCGACGTGGTCAAGGTGGTCGACCTGACCGAAGGCCAGTTCACCGAGCGCGAACTCATGCTCATCAAGGTGCGTGCCGTCGGCAAGGAGCGCGAAGAGATGAAGCGCATGGCCGACATCTTCCGCGGCCGCATCATCGACGTGACCGAAAAGAGCTACACCGTCGAGCTCACCGGCGATGCCGGCAAGCTGGACGCCTTCATCGAGGCCATCGACCGCGCCGCCATCCTCGAGACGGTGCGCACAGGCACCAGCGGCATCGGCCGCGGTGAACGAATCCTCCGGGTCTGATGCCCGATTCCCAAGAACCCATTTCCCCCGCCAGCCAGAGAGAAACATCATGAAGGTCTACTACGACAAGGACGCCGATCTCAGCCTCATCAAGGGCAAGAACGTCACGATCATCGGCTATGGCTCACAAGGCCACGCGCATGCCCAGAACCTGAACGACAGCGGGGTCAAGGTGACCGTCGGCCTGCGCCGCGGTGGCGCGTCGTGGGGCAAGGTCGAGAAGGCGGGCCTGAAGGTGGCTGAGGTGGCCGAGGCTGTGAAGGGCGCAGACGTCGTCATGATCCTGCTGCCCGACGAGCAGATCGCCGAGGTCTACAAGAAGGAGGTCGAGCCGAACATTCGCGAAGGCGCCTCGCTGGCCTTCGCGCACGGCTTCAACGTGCACTACGGCCAGGTCCAGCCGCGCGATGACCTGGATGTCTGGATGGTGGCACCCAAGGCTCCCGGCCACACCGTGCGCAACACCTACACGCAAGGTGGCGGTGTGCCGCACCTGATCGCTGTGCATGCCGACAAGAGCGGCAAGGCGCGCGACCTGGCCCTGAGCTACGCCGCGGCCAATGGCGGCGGCAAGGCAGGCATCATCGAGACCAACTTCCGCGAAGAGACCGAGACCGACCTCTTCGGCGAGCAGGCCGTGCTGTGCGGTGGCACCGTCGAGCTGATCAAGGCGGGCTTTGATACGCTGGTGGAAGCCGGCTATGCCCCCGAGATGGCCTACTTCGAGTGCCTGCACGAGCTGAAGCTGATCGTCGACCTGATCTACGAAGGCGGCATCGCGAACATGAACTACTCGATCTCGAACAATGCCGAGTACGGCGAGTACGTGACCGGGCCGCGCGTGGTGACCGACGAGACCCGCAAGGCCATGAAGCAGTGCCTGAAGGACATCCAGACCGGCGAGTACGCCAAGAGCTTCATCCTGGAGAACCGTGCCGGCGCACCGACCCTGATTTCGCGTCGCCGCCTCACCGCCGAGCATCCCATCGAGGTCGTGGGCGAGAAGCTGCGCGCCATGATGCCCTGGATCAAGGCCAACAAGCTGGTCGACAAGAGCCGCAACTGATGCCGATGCCCTTGCGGGCATCGCAATTGCCGCATCGAGGCCGCCCCCTTTCGGGGCGGCCTTTTTCATCCAGCTACTGGGTTATGCTCCCCGCCCATGCCTGAACCGGACCTCTCGCCGCCCGACGTTGCCGTGGCCTTGCCCGACGACGACGCCGAATTCCACGAGCCGCGCCGCCCGCGTCGCAGAGGCATCTACATCCTGCCGAACCTGTTCACCCTAGCGGCCTTGTTCGGAGGCTTCTACGCCATCGTCATGGCGATGAACGGCCGCTTCGAACTGGCGGCCTACGGCATCTTCACCGCGGCCTTGCTGGACAGCCTTGACGGGCGCGTGGCGCGCATGACGAATACCCAGAGCGCATTCGGCGAGCAGATGGACAGCCTGTCGGACATGGTCAGCTTCGGCGCGGCGCCGGCGCTGATCGTCTATGAGTGGGCGCTCAAGGGTCTGGCCAAGGCGGGCTGGATCGCCGCATTCGTGTATTGCGCCTGCGCCGCCTTGCGGCTGGCCCGCTTCAACACCAACATCGGAATCGTCGACAAGCGCTTCTTCCAGGGCTTGCCGAGCCCGGCCGCCGCGGCGCTGGTGATCGGATTCATCTGGGTGATGGACGACGCCGGCTTCAAGGGTGTCAGCACGCTTCCGGCGCTGGCCTGGGGTGCCTTTGCGCTGACCCTGTATGCCGGGCTGACGATGGTCACCAACGTGCCCTTCTACAGCTTCAAGGACGTGAGCTTCAAGCGCACCGTGCCGTTCATCGTGATCGTGGCCATCGCACTTGGCATCGCACTGATCAACATCCATCCACCGATGGTCCTGTTCGGCGTTTTCTGTGCCTACGGCCTGTCGGGCTATGCGGTGTACGTCTATCGCAAGGTCAAGGGCAAGCCCGTCAGCGTGATCGCCACCTCGACCGACGAGCCAGACGAGCGCGGCCTGCATTGAGCGAGGGTGCTGTCGATTCGCCGCGTTGGCATGCTATATTGAGTCCATGATCCGTCTTTCGATCGCTGTTGCCTCGCTACTAGGAGCGCCTTGGGCTCGCTGATCGAACACGTCCGTCACCACCTGTAGGTTTCTCTCCGATCAACGGCCCGCCTTGCGCAAGCAGCGGGCCGTTTTTGTTTTCTTCTCCAACTTCGAGACTGCCATGGCCGACAAGCTCATCATCTTCGATACCACCTTGCGTGACGGCGAGCAATCGCCGGGCGCCTCGATGACCAAGGACGAGAAGCTGCGCATCGCACGCCAGCTCGAGCGGCTGCGAGTCGACGTGATCGAGGCGGGCTTTGCGGCATCGTCCAGCGGTGACTTCGAAGCCGTGAAGTCCATCGCCACCCACATCAGGGAGTCGACGGTGTGCTCTCTGGCGCGCGCGAACGACAGGGACATTTCGCGAGCCGCCGAGGCGCTGGCCGGCGCGGCCCGTGGTCGGATCCACACCTTCATCGCCACCAGCCCGCTTCACATGGAGAAGAAGCTGCGGATGACGCCTGATCAGGTGTTCGAGCAGGCCAGACTGGCCGTGCGGTTCGCACGCAATCTCTGCGGCGACATCGAGTTCTCGCCGGAAGACGGCTACCGCTCCGAGCCGGAGTTTCTGTGTCGAGTGATCGAAGCGGTCATCGCCGAGGGGGCGACGACGATCAACCTGCCCGACACCGTCGGATATGCCATTCCGGAGTTGTACGGGAACTTCATCAAACACTTGCGCGAACGGATCCCCAATTCGGACAAGGCCATCTGGTCGGTTCACTGTCACAACGACCTGGGCATGGCAGTGGCCAACTCGCTGGCCGGAGTGAAGATCGGTGGAGCGCGGCAGGTCGAATGCACCATCAACGGCCTGGGCGAGCGCGCGGGCAATTGTTCGCTCGAAGAGGTGGTGATGGCGGTGAAGACGCGCCGTGACCATTTCGGCCTCGACATCGGCATCGACACCACGCAGATCGTGGCGGCATCTCGCATGGTCAGCCAGACCACCGGGTTCGTGGTGCAACCCAACAAGGCGGTGGTGGGTGCCAATGCCTTCGCACATGCCAGTGGCATCCACCAGGACGGCGTGCTGAAGGCGCGGGATACGTACGAGATCATGAGGGCGGAAGACGTGGGCTGGTCCGCCAACAAGATCGTGCTGGGCAAGCTGTCGGGCCGAAACGCGTTCAAGCAGCGGCTGCAGGAGCTTGGCGTCGAGATGGAATCCGAAGCGGAGATCAATGCTGCCTTCGCGCGATTCAAGGACCTGGCGGATCGCAAGAGCGAGATCTTCGACGAGGACATCATCGCGCTCGTGGGCGACGAGAGCGTGAGCCAGGACCAGGAGCACTACCGGTTCGTGGCGCTGTCACAGCGCTCGGAGACCGGCGAACGGCCTCACGCGCGAGTCGCGTTCGCCATGGGCAGCGAGGAGCAGGTGGCCGAGAGCGACGGCAATGGCCCTGTGGACGCCAGTCTGAAGGCCATCGAGTCCAAAGTCCAAAGTGGTGCGGAAATGTTGCTGTATTCGGTCAATGCGATCACCTCCGGCAGCACAGAATCGCAAGGCGAGGTCACCGTTCGACTGCAGCATGGGGGTCGGGTGGTCAATGGCGTGGGCAGCGATCCGGACATCGTCGTCGCTTCCGCCAAGGCGTACCTCGCAGCGCTGAACAAGCTGCACGCCAAGGGCGAGCGGGTGGCGGCCCAGGGGTAAACCTCCGCGGCCCGTCGGCCGTTTCGGTTCGAGTCGAGTGAGCCCTACGGCGCACTTGAGGAAAGGCATGCAAGCTTTTGATCTTGCATGTCTTTTTTGTTTCAAATAGACTCGGCGCACCGAAAAGGCAGCTGTAGAAATGCTCACGATCAGAAACTCACGCCGCTGGCTGGGCATGTTGGGCCTGGCCATCGGTCTGCTAGGCGGCACGATGGCGGCTGATGCTGCCACTAGCCGTCAGAACGCCGTTTCGAAGCGGCCGACTGCCTCGAGCACACGCGCCAAGGCGGTGGTTGCGCCGCGCAGCACCAAGACCGTCGCGCCGCGCCGCTCCGTCGTCCGGGTTGAGCCCGTCCACCAGTCCTTTGGCAGTCTCGCCGGCCTGCACGACACCGAAGATCCTCTCGATCTCAAATCCAGCGTTGCCTTCGTGCTGGACCAGGACACCAACGAAGTCCTGCTCAACAAGAACTCCAAGGCGGTCCTGCCGATCGCCTCCATCACCAAGCTGATGACGGGCCTGCTGATCAGCGAGGCCAACTTGCCGATGGATGAGGTGTTGACCATCACGCAAGATGATGTCGACACGGAAAAGGGCAGTTCATCGCGCCTGGCCGTGGGAACCAAGTTGTCGCGTGGCGAATTGCTGCACCTGGCCCTGATGTCGTCGGAGAACCGGGCCGCCAGCGCCCTGGGCCGGAATTACCCGGGGGGTCTCTCCAGTTTCGTCGCGGCGATGAACGCCAAGGCGAAGCTGCTGGGCATGAACGACACCCGCTATGTCGAGCCCACCGGCCTGTCGAGTCAGAATCAGTCCAGCGCGCGTGATCTGGCGCTTCTGGTCAGGGTGGCCCACGAGGTCCCGCTGCTACGCGAATTGACCACGTCACCGGAGCATCAGGTGGCGGTGGGCTCGCGGCAGTTGCAGTACCACACCACCAATCGCCTGGTGCTCAATCCCGCCTGGGACATAGGCCTGCAGAAGACGGGCTACATCAACGAAGCCGGCCAATGCCTGGTCATGCAGGCCCAACTGGCCGGCCGCAAGCTGATCATGGTTCTGCTCGATTCGGCCGGCAAGTATTCCCGCATCGGTGATGCGGAGCGGATTCGCAAGTGGCTGATGAACAATCCCACGCCTGCTGGCGCGGCGGGCGGGGCGACCACCACGACGACGATTGGCCCCGCATCCAATATCGCGGTCCACGCCCAGCCGGCAGGCTGACCAGGCTTGACGTCCCTAACAAGCGGCACCTTCGGGTGCCGTTTGCGTTTTGGGCAGATCAGGTCCGGTGGCCCAGGGCGGTGGAGATTTGCGCGGCCGTGGACTTGACGCGCTCCAGCCAGGACTCCTCGAGCCGGTCGGCGGGGGCCGAGATGGACAGTCCGGCGACCAGCTTGCCCTGGTCGTCGAAGATGCCGGCGGCCATGCAGCGCACGCCGAGTTCGAGTTCTTCGTTGTCTCGCGCAGCTGCCAGCCTGCGGACCGAGGCCAGTTCGCGCTCGAGCGACGGCAGGTCGGTCAGGCTGTTGCGTGTATGGCCGGCCAGACCCGTCCGTGTCGCATAGGCGCGCACGCGTTGCGGATCGTCGTGGGCCAGGAAAAGCTTGCCCACCGACGTGAGGTGCAGCGGCGCGCGCCCCCCTACGGCGCGCACGACCTGCATCCCCGAGCGTTCGCTGTACGTTCGCTCGATGTAGACGATTTCGTCGCCCTGGCGCACCGACAGGTTGACCGGCTGGTGCGTCAGCTTGTGAAGGTCGCGCATCGGGCCCAGCGCGGCGTCGCGCACGTCGAGACGGGCCTTGACGAGATTGCCAAGCTCCAGCAATCGCATGCCCAGCCGATAGCTGCCGGCTTCCGGCCGGTCGACGAGGCGACCCGACGCGAGGTCATTGAGGATGCGGTGGGCGGTGGAGGGGTGAAGGCCGGTGCTTTCGCTCAATTCCTTGAGCGAGACCGGGTCCTGGTGCGATGCGAGCACATCGAGCAGGCCGAATGCCCGCGCGAGCACCTGGATGCTGGGAGACGAATTGTCTTTTCGGGTCATGCGCTGATTTTGCATGGCGAAAATAGCCACGTCCATCCGAAATGTCACGGTCCTTGTATCGCTGCCGCCATCAAGCCGCAGCGTGAAGCCCATCGGCCGCGGCCAAGCCCGATCGAACTGCACCCTCCAGCGTCGCGGGATACGGGCCTTCGACATGGTCGCCGGCCACGCGAACGCGAGGGTGAACCGCGGCGGGGGAGCGTTTCAGGTCGGGCGAGCAGGCAAACGTGGCGCGTTTCTCCGTGCGGCTGGCCACCCATCGAACCGGACCATGTTCGCGGGCCGGAAAGGCCTGCGCCCATTGCTGCAGCAAAGCCGTTCGCGTGGCATCCGTCCCGGCCTCGACCCAGGCGGCGGCACCGCTGACGACCAGGGCGAACAGACCTGCCGGCCCGCCAAGAGCGCCAAGGTCAAAGGCGAACTGCGCCGGACGCCATGCATCCGCACGCAGGGCCATCATGGGTCGGGCCCATCGGGCCTGCGGTGCCTCGACCCACGCGGTGATGATGGGCTGATAGCGGATTGCCGCGACGTCCCGGCTCCAATCGGGTGCAGCCGGCGCAAGAAGGCGTGCAGCCTCACTCGCGGAGGCGGCCACGATCGCCTGGTCAAAGGCCTGCTCGTCCACCAGAACGCAAGATTCCGTGGCCTGCAGGCGCATGACACGCTGCCCGCAAACCACCTGGGCGCCCCGGTCCTGCAGCCATCGTGCGGCCGCCCTGGGCAGCAGATCGTCCAGAGGAGCACGAGGGAGCAACAAGTCCGCCGCGCCGCGAGCCCCGAACAGGGCGTCGCGCATGACGGTCAAAAGCACTTGACCGCTGGCCTGCCCGGCCGGGGTGTTGAGGGCGGCCACGCACAACGGTTCGATCAGCTCGCCGTAGGCGCGGGCAGGGCAGTCCCGCGCCAGCTGGGCCACCGTCATCGACGGTGAGCATCGAAAGCCGTTCAACCGCCAGCGCAGAGCCAAGGCGAGGAGGCCAATCCGATCGCGCCAAGGCAGGGCGGTCCAGCCGAGGACGCCTCGGACAAATGCCGTCACCGGGGCCCCCGACGGCAGGCGCAGGCCGTCCCCTTCGGGGTAGACGATGGCCAAAGGCTGGCGGTACAAAACCGCATCCGTGTCCACACCCACCTGACGCATCAAGGCCAAGGTGTCTCGATAGGCGCCCACGAGGATGTGCTGCCCGTTGTCGAGCGAGCGCCCTGAATGCTCGACCGAGCGGGCCCTCCCGCCGAGGTGGGCGGCCATCTCCATCAGCGTCACGCGGTGGCCGTGCTCAGTAGCGCGGACGGCAGCGGCCAGTCCGGCCCAGCCGCCGCCGATGACGGCGATTCGCCTGGGGCCCGACCTACCGTCCGACGACATGCGTGCGGGCCGCGATCCAGAGCTTTCGCAAGGGCGTAAGCGCGATGCGCTGGTGCAGCACCTGGAAGCCGCCCTTCTCGATCTCCCGCAGGAGGGCTCGATAGATATTGGCCATCATGAGGCCGGGCTTCTGCGCGACGCGGTCGGCCGGCGGCAGCAGGGCCAGCGCTTCCTCGTAGGTCTTGTGAGCGCGCTCTGCCTGGAAGCGCATCAAGGCCTGGAACCGGTCGCCATAGCCCCAGGGGGACTCGCGCTTGAGCAGTTCATGGGCCTTCACGTCGAACTGCTGCAATTCGCTGATCGGCAGGTAGATCCGGCCTCGCCTGGCGTCCTCGCCCACGTCGCGAATGATGTTGGTCAGCTGCATGGCCAAGCCCAGCTTGTGCGCGTAGGCGATCGTCTGCTCGTGCTGGCGGCCAAAGATGTTGCAGGCGACCTCGCCGACGACGCCGGCGACCAGGTGGCAATAGTTCGCCAGCGTGCGGAAGTCGAGGAAGCGGTTCTGGACGAGATCGGTCTCGCAGCCCTCGATCACGGCCTCGAGGTGTCGTGCTTCGATGGCGTAGGTGGCGGCCAGCGGCATCAGGGCCTGCATGACGGGATGGGTCGGCCGCCCCGCGTAGGCCTGCGCCACCTCGCTGCGCCACCAGGCCAGCTTGGTCCGCGCCACCTGCGGGTCGTGCACCTCGTCGACGACATCGTCGACTTCGCGGCAGAAGGCGTAGAAGGCCGTGATCGCTGCGCGCCGCTCGGGCGGCAGGAACATGAATGCGTAATAGAAGGACGAGCCGCTGCCGGCGGCCTTGTCCTGCACGTATTGGGCCGGCGTCCCGGCAACGGGAACGCTCACCGGGCGCCTCCCGGCATGGCGAAGAGTGCACGCCATAGCAGGCGTGGGGCGTCGCGGCGGCTGAGCGCCGGGCGTTGCGACAGGGTGGCGTGATCCATCTCGGCGATTTTCTCAAGAATGCGCAGGCCGCCTTGGACGACGAGCCGCAGTTCCCAGCCGATGCGCCCTGGCAGTTCACGCGCCAGCGGTGCGCCTTCGCGCATCAGGTCACCGGCCCATTGGCACAGCTCACGGACCAGGCCCTTTTCCGCCGGCGTGGCCGGGCCTGCCCGCAATTGGCTGGCGTGCAGGCCGTGGCGGGAGGCGTCCGCTTGCGGGACGTAGCAGCGACCTCGAGGCAAGTCGACGCTCAGGTCCTGCCAGAAATTGATCAGCTGCAGGGCGCTGCAGATGGCATCGCTGCGGGCCAGGGCTCGTTCGTCCCGGATGCCATAGAGGTGCAGCAGCAGCCGGCCGATGGGATCGGCCGAGCGGCGGCAATAGGCCAGCAGTGCCTGGCGATCGGGGTAGAGCGGGTTGCCCGTGTCCTGGACGAAGGCGTCGATGAGATCGTCCAGCAGGCGGACGGGCAGGGCGTGGTCGCGGATGGCCGTTGCCAGCGGTTCGAAGACGGCAGCCCAGCGCGACCCGGGCGCCCGGCCCGTAGCCACCCGGGCAAGTTCGGCACGGTATTCCGCGAGGTCGGCACGCCGCTGGGCCTCGGGCGCCGATCCCTCGTCCGCGATGTCGTCCGCGACGCGGGCGAACCAGTAGATCGCGGTGATGGGCGGCCGCAGCCGGGCGGGGCAGAGCCAGGAGGCGACCGGGAAGTTCTCGTAGTGCTCGACGGACATGAAGAGGATCGCGGACCGCGGGGCGCGGATTGTGCCCGCGACGGGCATTGACGAGGCTCAAGACGCCCACTATATTACTGACCGGTCAGTCATTAATATTTTCCTCTCACGGGTGCGCCTCGAGTCGCGAGCCCAGATAGCGAGTCCTCCATGAAGAAGCTCCTGCTCATCAGCGCTGCCGTCGGTCTGGCCTTCCTCGGCCTGGCTGGATGCGCCAAGAAGGATGCCGCGCCGGACCCGGTTCGCGCCGTGCGCACCGCCACCGTCAGCGGCAGCCAGAGCGTGGCTTCGCACGAATACGCGGCAGAGATTCGCGCCCGGACGGAGTCGCGCCTGGGCTTCCGGGTGGGCGGAAAGATCCAGAGCCGGGCGGTGAACGTGGGCGATGCGGTGAAGTCAGGGCAGGTCCTGGCCCAGCTTGATCCGCAGGACTTGCGACTGGGGCAGGAGGCGGCACGTGCCGCCGTCGCAGCCGCCCAGAGCAACTTCGACCAGCTTTCGGCCGACTACAAGCGCTTCAAGGAATTGCGCGACCAGGGATTCATCGGTGCCGCGGACCTCGATCGCCGCGAGGCGGCAGTGAAGACTGCGCGGGCCCAGCTCGACCAGGCCAAGGCCCAGGCGGCGGTTCAGGGCAATCAGGCGACCTATGCCTCGCTCGCAGCCGACGCCCCCGGCGTCGTGACCGCCGTCGAGGCGGAGCCGGGTCAGGTGGTGGGCGCGGGTACGCCGGTGGTGCGCCTGGCCCATGACGGCCCGCGCGACGCCGTGTTCTCGGTACCCGAGGACCGGATTGGCGCACTGCGCCAGTTGCTGAACCAGAGCGGTGCCGTCACGCTGGTGCCCTGGGGCGCAGGCGAGCCGGTGAAGGCAACCATCCGTGAAGTGGCCGCCGCAGCGGATCCGGCCACTCGCACTTTCCTGGTCAAGGCCGACGTGGGCAAAGCCCCGGTTCGCCTCGGCCAGACCGCCAACATCCGCATCGAGAGCAAGCCGGTCGACGGTGTCATCAGATTGCCGCTGACAGCGGTCGCCGAGGCGAAGGGGCAGACGGTGGTCTGGCTCTTCGACCGAAGCGCCATGACGGTGCGAACCCAGCCCGTGACCGTGGCCGGCGCGGACGGCAACACGGTGGTCATCGCCCAGGGCATCAAGCCGGGCGACGAGGTGGTCATCGCCGGGGCTCATGCGCTGACGCCGGGGCAGAAGGTCAAGCCCTTCGTCGAGCCCGTGGCGGACGCGGGCAAGGTCATCCCGACCTCTGCTTCTGCCCCCACCGCGGCCTCGCTGGCCTCACGCTGACGCCGCCACGCGAACCACAACGAGAACAACCATGAGCGAATCCAAAGGCTCGCGTTTCAACGTCTCACGCTGGGCACTGGAGCACGCACCACTGACCCGCTACCTCATGGTGGTGCTCATGGTGCTGGGCCTGTTCGCCTACTTCCAGCTGGGGCAGGACGAGGACCCTCCGTTCACCTTCCGCGCCATGGTGGTCCAGGTCTTCTGGCCTGGCGCGTCCGCCCAGCAGGTGGCTGAGCAGGTGACGGACAAGATCGAGCGCACGCTGCAGGAGGTGCCTCACTCCGACATCATCCGCAGCTACACCAAGCCCGGCGAGTCGCTGACCATCCTGCAGTTGAAGGATTCCTCTCCGCCCAAGGAGGTGACCGACGTCTGGTACCAGGTTCGCAAAAAGATCGGTGACATGCGCGGTACCCTGCCGCAGGGCGTCGTCGGGCCCTTTTTCAACGACGAGTTCGGCGACGTGTACGGCTCGATCTACGCCCTGTCGGCCGATGGCTTCTCGACCGAGGAGCTGCGACGCTACGCCGAAGACACGCGTTCGCAGCTGCTGCGCGTGCCCAATGTCGCCAAGGTGGAGCTTTTCGGCGTGCAGGCCGAGAAGCTCTTCGTCGAGGTTTCCCAGAAGCGCCTCGCGCAGCTGGGACTGGACTTCAACCAGGTCATCAGCCAGCTGAATGCGCAAAACGCCGTCGAAGGTGCAGGGACGCTGAATGCGGCCACCCAGAACCTGCAGGTGCGGGTGGCAGGTGCCTTCACTTCGGTCGAGGATCTGCGCCAGCTGCCGATCCGTGCCGTCAACGCGAGCACCGGGCAGGCCAGCTCGCTGCGACTGGGCGACATCGCCGACATCAAGCGCGAGTACGTCGATCCGCCGTCCGTGATGGTGCGTCACCAGGGCCAGCAGGTCATCGCGATGGGCGTTTCCATGGCCAAGGGCGGCGACATCATCGAGCTCGGCAAGGCGCTGAATGCCAAGACGGCGGCGATCAAGAGTCAGCTGCCCGTCGGCGTGGAGCTGTCGCAGATCCAGGACCAGCCCCAGGCCGTCAGCCGCTCGGTCAACGAGTTCGTCGGCGTGCTGATCGAGGCGGTGGTGGTCGTGCTGGCGGTCAGCTTCCTGAGCCTGGGCCTGCACATGCGCCCGCTGCGGGTGGACATCTGGCCCGGCCTGGTGGTCGGCATCACGATCCCGCTGGTGCTGGCGATCACCTTCGTGACGATGTTCTATTGGGGCGTGGGCCTGCACAAGATCTCGCTCGGCTCGCTGATCATCGCGCTCGGCCTGCTGGTGGACGACGCGATCATCGCGGTCGAGATGATGGTGCGCAAGCTCGAGGAGGGCTACGACAAGAAGGCGGCGGCGACCTTTGCCTATGACGTCACTTCGATGCCGATGCTGACCGGCACGCTGATCACGGCGGCCGGCTTCCTGCCCATCGGCATGGCCAAGTCGACCGTCGGCGAGTACACCTTCGCGATCTTCGCCGTCACCTCCGCTGCGTTGGTGATCTCGTGGGTGGTGTCGGTCTACTTCGTCCCGTTCCTGGGCGCCTGGCTGCTCAAGACCCACAAAGGCCACGAGGGAGACTCGCACGACCTGTTCGACACGCCCTTCTACGGGCGGTTTCGCAAGGTCGTCGATTGGTGCGTGGCGCACCGCTGGATCACCATCGCCGCGACGATCGCCATCTTCGTCCTCGGCGTGGCCGGCATGGGCAAGGTCCAGCAGCAGTTCTTCCCCGATTCCAGCCGGCCGGAGCTGCTGGTCGACCTGTGGCTGCCGGAGGGCTCGACCATCCAGGCCAGCGACCAGGTCGCGCGCCGTTTCGAGAAGCGCATCGCGAAGGAGCCCGGGCTTGCCAGCGTGACCGAGTGGGTGGGCAGCGGCGTGCCGCGCTTCTACCTGCCCCTGGACCAGATCTTTCCGCAGTCCAACGTCAGCCAGTTCATCCTGCTGCCGAAGAGCCTGACGGAGCGCGAGGTGCTGCGCAAGAAGCTGCCCGAGCTTCTGGCGACCGAGTTTCCAGAGGTTCGGGGACGCGTCAAGCTGCTGCCCAACGGGCCGCCGGTGCCCTACCCGGTGCAGTTCCGGGTGGTCGGCCAGGACATGGAGGCCGTGCGCCACTGGGCCGACGAAGCCAAGGAGGTCCTGCGCAAGAACCCGAGCATGCGCGGCGTGAACGACAACTGGAACGAGCGGGTCAAATCGCTCAAGCTCGAGATCGACCAGGACAAGGCGCGCGCGTTGGGGGTGACGAGCCAGTCGATCGCACAGGCCTCGCGCGTGATGCTCTCCGGCAACACGATCGGCCAGTTCCGTGAGGCGGACCGGCTGATCGACATCGTCTTGCGCCAGCCGGCCGATGAGCGCAACGCCATCACCGACCTCGGCAACGCCTATGTGCCGACTTCCACCGGACGAGCCATCCCGCTGACGCAGATCGCCCGGATGGGCTTCGGCTGGGAGCCGGGCGTGCTGTGGCGCGAGGGCCGAAAGTACGCCGCCACGGTGCAGGGCGACGTGGTCGATGGCGTCCAGGGTGCGACGGTCACCAACCAGGTCTGGCCGGAAATGCAGCAGCTGAAAGCGCGCATGCCCGACGGCATGGACATCGAGATCGCGGGTGCGGTGGCCGAGAGCTCAAAGGGCCAGGGCTCGATCATCGTGGGGGTACCCATCGCGTTCTTCATCATGCTGACGCTGCTGATGCTGCAGCTGAAGAGCTTCTCGAGATCCGTGCTGGCCTTCCTCACGGGCTTCATGGGGATCGCGGGAGTTTCAGGTGCGTTGCTGGTGCTGAACCGGCCGTTCGGCTTCGTCGCCATGCTCGGTGTGATCGCGCTGTTCGGCATGATCATCCGCAACTCGGTGATCCTGATCGACCAGATCGAACAGGACCGCGAACGGGGCGTGCCCACGTGGACCGCCATCGTGGAGTCGGCGGTGCGCCGGTTCCGCCCCATCGTGCTGACGGCCGCCGCTGCGGTGCTGGCGATGATCCCGCTGTCCCGCAGCGTGTTCTGGGGTCCGATGGCGGTGGCCATCATGGGCGGCCTCATCATCGCCACGGTGCTCACCCTGCTCGCCTTGCCGGCGATGTACGCGGCGGCCTTCCGCGTGCGCCGCGAGCCGGTGGGGCCGGTGTGATTTCGGCAGGCGAGGGTAGCCGATAGGCCAAAACAGGCAGCCGGGGCCGATACAATACGCGGTTTACCGGTTCGCTAAGGGCGGCGAGCGTTCTTCATGGGCGCTTGCGCCACAGGCTTTTTCCAAGCTGGGTCGATGGGGTACGCGGCGTCGTCCCCAGGGCTTCCCGCGCGGGTGGCGAAATTGGTAGACGCACCAGGTTTAGGTCCTGACGCCTTCACGGGCGTGCCGGTTCGAGTCCGGCCCCGCGCACCATCACACAGCAACGCAACTAAGAGCTCGCATCATGGCAGTCAACGTTGAAACCCTCGAAAAGCTCGAACGCCGCATCACGCTGACGCTGGCGGCCACCGAGATCAATTCCGAGGTGGAGTCCCGGCTGAAGAAGCTGGCCCGTACCGTCAAGGCCGATGGCTTTCGCCCCGGCAAGGTGCCGATGTCCGTGGTGGCCCAGCGCTACGGGTATTCCGTCCAGTACGAGGTCATGAACGACAAGCTCGGTCAGGCCTTTTCCCAGGCGGCGAACGAAGCGCAGCTGCGCGTCGCCGGCGTCCCGAACATCACCCAGAAGAACGATGCCCCCGAAGGTCAGATGGCCTTCGACGCCACGTTCGAGGTCTATCCCGAGGTCAAGCTCGGTGATTTGTCGGCCGTGGAGGTGGAGCGCGTCGCTGCCGACGTCGACGAAGCCGCCATCGACAAGACGGTCGAGATCCTGCGCAAGCAGCGCCGCACCTTTACCCAGCGCCCGGCCGCCGAAGGTGCCGAGGCCGGCGACCGCGTGACCATCGACTTCGAAGGCAAGATCGACGGCGAGCCCTTCCAGGGCGGCAAGGCCGAGGCCTTCCAGTTCCTGATCGGCGAGGGCCAGATGCTCGAGCAGTTCGACCAGGCGGTGCGCGGCATGAAGGTGGGCGAGTCCAAGACCTTCCCGCTGCAGTTCCCGGCCGACTACCACGGCAAGGACGTGGCCGGCAAGGAAGCCGATTTCATGGTCACCATGAAGAAGATCGAGTCGCAGCACCTGCCGGAAGTCGACGACGCCTTCGCCAAGTCGCTCGGCATCACTGGCGGCACGGTCGAGGCGCTGCGCGCCGACGTGAAGAAGAACCTCGAGCGCGAAGTCAAGTTCCGGGTGCTGGCCCGCAACAAGGCTGCCGTGATGGAAGCCCTGGTCAAGTCGGCCGAGCTGGATCTGCCCAAGGCGCTGGTCGATGACGAGGTGAGCCGCCTCACCGAAGGCGCTCGCGCCGACCTGAAGCAGCGAGGCGTGAAGGATGCCGACACCGCTCCCATTCCCGCCGAGATCTTCACGCCTCAGGCCGAGCGCCGGGTCCGGCTGGGCCTGGTCGTGTCGGAGCTGGTCCGCCAGAACAGCCTGCAGGCCAAGCCGGAGCAGCTCCAGGCGCACATCGAAGAGATGGCCCAGAGCTACGAGAAGCCGGCCGAGGTGGTGCGCTGGTACCTGTCCGATCGCCAGCGCATGGCCGAGGTCGAGGCGGTGGTGGTCGAGAACAATGTCACCGAATTCGTCCTCTCCAACGCCAAGGTCACCGACAAGCTCCTGCCTTTCGACGAGTTGATGACCGCCTGACGAGCCGATTGGCGAGTGGAATACGCCCGGCCTGACCGCCGGGCTTTTTTTCGCCTGATCGGGGCCCTTGACGACGGCTTCATAATGCATGGATACCCACCGAAGCCTATTGAATCTCACGAGGCAATCTGCATGAGCGCACTGGATACACAAGCCCTGGGAATGGTCCCGATGGTGATCGAGCAGTCGGGCCGGGGCGAGCGCGCCTACGACATCTACTCCCGGCTGCTGCGCGAGCGAATCGTCTTCCTGGTCGGCCCGGTCAACGACCAGAGTGCCAACCTGGTCGTCGCCCAGTTGCTGTTCCTGGAGAGCGAAAACCCGGACAAGGACATTTCGTTCTACATCAACTCGCCAGGCGGCAGCGTGTCCGCCGGCCTGTCGATCTTCGACACGATGCAGTTCATCAAGCCGGATGTGTCCACCCTGTGCATCGGCATGGCCGCCAGCATGGGCGCGTTCCTGCTGGCCGCTGGCTCCAAAGGCAAGCGATTCGCCCTGCCGAACAGCAAGATCATGATCCACCAGCCGCTGGGTGGAGCCCAGGGCCAGGCGACCGACATCGAGATCCACGCCCGCGAGATCCTGAAGACGCGGGAGCAACTCAACCGCATCCTGGCGGAGCGTACCGGTCAGCCCCTGGACAAGATACAGGCGGACACCGAGCGCGACTACTACATGAGCGCAGACGAGTCGAAAAGCTACGGATTGATCGATCAGGTGCTGGAAAAGCGCGCCTGATCCCGCTGAATTCCGCCGCCGGCCGAGCCGGCTGATTCCTACGCCGGCTCGGCCGGCGGTTGCTCTATCATTGACCCATGCCCGACAAGAAAGGCGCCTCCGGCGAGAAAGTCCTCTACTGCTCCTTCTGCGGAAAGAGCCAGCACGAGGTCAAGAAGCTCATTGCCGGGCCGTCGGTGTTCATCTGCGATGAGTGCATCGAGCTGTGCAACGACATCATCCGTGATGAAGTGCCGGCCGAGGGCGCGGCTGCCAAGGCGGCCAAGTCCGATCTTCCGGTGCCCAGCGAGATCAAGTCGATCCTCGACCAGTACGTGATCGGGCAGGATCCAGCCAAGCGCACGCTGGCGGTCGCGGTCTACAACCACTACAAGCGGCTCAAGCACCTCGGCGCCAGCAAGGACGAGGTCGAGCTCGCGAAGAGCAACATCCTGCTCATCGGGCCCACCGGCTCCGGCAAGACGCTGCTCGCCCAGACGTTGGCCCGGATGCTCAACGTCCCGTTCGTCATCGCCGATGCCACGACGCTGACCGAAGCGGGCTACGTCGGCGAGGACGTCGAGAACATCATCCAGAAGCTGCTGCAGAACTGCAACTACGACGTGGAGCGGGCGCAGCGGGGCATCGTCTACATCGACGAGATCGACAAGATCTCCCGCAAGGCCGACAACCCGTCCATCACCCGCGACGTGTCGGGCGAAGGCGTGCAGCAGGCGTTGTTGAAGCTGGTCGAGGGCACCATGGCTTCGGTGCCGCCCCAGGGCGGGCGCAAGCATCCCAACCAGGATTTCCTGCAGATCGACACGACCAACATCCTGTTCATCTGCGGCGGCGCTTTCGACGGCCTGGAGAAGGTCATCCAGAACCGTACCGAGAAGTCGGGAATCGGCTTCGGCGCCACGGTGCACAGCAAGTCCGAGAATCGCGTGTCCGAAGTGTTCCGCCAGGCCGAGCCGGAAGACCTGGTCCGCTTCGGCCTCATTCCCGAGCTGGTCGGCCGCCTGCCGGTGGTCGCCACCCTGGGCGAGCTGACCGAGGAAGCCCTGGTCCAGATCCTCGTCGAGCCCAAGAATGCACTGGTCAAGCAGTACCAGAAGCTGTTTTCGATGGATGGTGTGGAACTGGAGATCCGCGCCTCGGCCCTGCAAGCCATCGCCCGCAAGGCACTGGCGCGCAAGACCGGCGCACGCGGCCTGCGCTCGATCATGGAACAGTCCTTGATCGACACCATGTTCGACCTGCCTACGCTCGACGGCGTGGCGAAGGTGGTGGTCGACGAGCACATCATCGAAGAGGGCGGCAAGCCCCTCCTCGTTTATCGGGAACAGGCAAAGGCCAGCGCCTGACCCGGCTATTTCGGGTTTTGATCCCCCTGCAGGCGGGTAACCTGATGAGCTCCGAACGGCCGCCCGAAGCGGCTCGCTCCCACCCAGACGGGAGCGGTCGCTGGCCGCGGGATGCAGTAGTGATCCCGGCTCATCCTTGCAAACCACGGCTCGAGCCCCATGTGGGTTCGAGAAAGTGAGGCGACTCTCATGTCAGGACATCCCATTCTTCCCGCCGAACCGATCACGCTGCCGCTGCTTCCGCTGCGCGACGTCGTCGTCTTCCCCCACATGGTGATCCCGCTGTTCGTGGGGCGGCCCAAGTCGATCAAGGCGCTCGAGGCGGCCATGGAGGCCGGCCGGCAGATCATGCTGGTGGCCCAGAAGGCCGCCGGCAAGGACGAGCCGCGCGCCGACGACATGTTCGAGGTGGGCTGCGTTTCCAGCATCCTCCAGATGCTGAAGCTGCCCGACGGAACCGTGAAGGTGCTGGTCGAGGGCGTTCAGCGGGCCTCCACCAAGTCGGTCACCGACAACGGTGAACACTTCGTGTCCGAGGTGCTGCCCATCGAGCCAGGCGGAGAGCCGTCGCCCGAGGTCGAGGCTCTGCGCCGTGCCGTGACGCAGCAGTTCGACCAGTACGTCAAGCTCAACAAGAAGATCCCGCCGGAGATCCTGACCTCGATCGCCGGCATCGATGATCCGGGCCGCCTGGCCGACACCATTGCCGCCCACCTGCCGCTGAAGCTCGAAGCCAAGCAGTCGGTGCTGGATCTGTTCGACGTCGCCAAGCGGCTGGAAAAGCTGCTGGAGCAACTCGAGCACGAAGTCGACATCCTCCAGGTCGAGAAGCGCATCCGTGGGCGCGTCAAGCGCCAGATGGAGAAGAGCCAGCGCGAGTACTACCTCAACGAGCAGGTCAAGGCCATCCAGAAGGAACTGGGCGACGGCGAAGAAGGCGCCGACCTGGAAGAGCTGGAGAAGAAGATCAAGGCCGCCCGCATGCCCAAGGAGGCGCGCAAGAAGGCCGATGCCGAGCTCAAGAAGCTCAAGCTCATGTCTCCGATGTCGGCCGAAGCCACGGTGGTGCGCAACTACCTGGACACGCTGATCAACCTGCCTTGGTCCAAGAAGACCAAGATCAAGCACGACCTGGGCAATGCCGAAGAGGTGCTCAACGAGGATCACTACGGCCTGGAGAAAGTCAAGGACCGCATCCTCGAGTACCTTGCGGTGCAACAGCGCGTCGACAAGGTCAAGGCGCCGATCCTGTGCCTGGTCGGCCCCCCGGGCGTGGGCAAGACCTCCCTCGGTCAATCGGTGGCCCGTGCCACGGGGCGCAAGTTCGTCCGCATGGCGCTGGGCGGCGTGCGCGACGAGGCGGAGATCCGTGGCCATCGCCGCACCTACATCGGCTCCATGCCGGGCAAGGTGCTGCAGAGCCTGGCCAAGGTGGGAACGCGCAACCCGCTGTTCCTTCTGGACGAGATCGACAAGCTGGGCATGGATTTCCGCGGCGATCCGTCGTCGGCCCTGCTGGAAGTGCTCGACCCCGAGCAGAACCACACCTTCAGCGATCACTACATCGAGGTCGACTTCGACTTGTCGGACGTCATGTTCGTCGCCACCTCCAACTCGATGAACATCCCGCCGGCGCTGCTGGACCGGATGGAAGTGATCCGCCTGTCCGGCTACACGGAGGAAGAGAAGCTCAACATCGCCCAGCGCTACCTGGTGCCGAAGCAGCAGAAGAACAACGGCGTGAAGGACGAGGAGATGGAGGTCACCGAGGCCGCCATCCGCGGGATCATCCGCTACTACACCCGCGAGGCGGGCGTCCGTTCACTCGAGCGCGAGATCTCCAAGATCTGCCGCAAGGTGGTCAAGGGCATCCAGCTCAAGACCTACGAAGGCAAGGTCGTGGTGACGGACGAGAACCTCGACGAGTTCCTGGGTGTGCGCAAGTACGACTACGGCCGTGCCGAGAAGACGAACCAGGTCGGGCAGGTCGTTGGTCTGGCGTGGACGGAGGTGGGGGGCGACTTGCTCACCATCGAAGCGACCGCCATGCCGGGCAAGGGCAACATCATCCGCACGGGTTCGCTGGGCGACGTGATGAAGGAGTCGGTCGAGGCCGCCCGGACGGTGGTCCGAAGCCGCGCCCGTCGCCTGGGCATCAAGGACGAACTCTTCGAGAAGCGCGACGTCCACGTGCACGTCCCGGATGGCGCCACGCCGAAGGACGGCCCGAGCGCCGGCGCTGCGATGACCACCGCCTTCGTTTCGGCACTGACCGGCATCCCGGTCAAGGCGCACGTGGCGATGACGGGCGAGATCACGCTGCGAGGCGAAGTCACGGCCATCGGCGGCCTGAAGGAGAAGTTGCTCGCGGCCCACCGTGGCGGCATCAAGCTGGTGATGATCCCGGAGGAGAACGTCAAGGACCTCCAGGACATTCCGGACAACGTCAAGAGCAATCTCGAGATCGTGCCGGTTCGCTGGATCGACAAGGTACTGGAAGTGGCACTGGAGTCCATGCCTGCGTCCTTGCCCGACGAAGAGCCGGCGAACCCCGCCGCGGCTCCCAAGACCGAAGCTGGTACGGCCAAGCCGGTGTCCTCCACCGACGGCCTGCCGCACTGAGGTCGGCCCCGCAAGCCGCGCTGCAAAAATTGCGACGCGGCTTGCGGGATCTCGAAAAATCCTCTTATACTGCGAGCTTCTCTGCTGCACCGCAAGGTGAGCGACACCAAGCGCGAACAGCGGAGAAATGTGCAAGTCAAGGTGTTCCAGACGGAGCTTCGAAGACAGCCACGATGCGGGAATAGCTCAGTTGGTAGAGCGCAACCTTGCCAAGGTTGAGGTCGCGAGTTCGAGCCTCGTTTCCCGCTCCAGATTGCCATGAAGGGAAGCCGACGAAGCTTCCCTTTTTTGTCAGGCTGGTGTCGGTCGTCTGATTCGTCCGGAATGCCTGGCACAGCGTCCAGGGCGCGATAGCAAAGCGGTTATGCAACGGATTGCAAATCCGTCTAGCCCGGTTCGACTCCGGGTCGCGCCTCCAGCACAGCACCGGGACATGCACCCCTGCGGGAATAGCTCAGTTGGTAGAGCGCAACCTTGCCAAGGTTGAGGTCGCGAGTTCGAGCCTCGTTTCCCGCTCCAAATCCCCGAAGGGAAGCTGCGAGGCTTCCCTTTTTGCTTTCTGTTACCCACCGCCCGATCGCGATTCCGCCTGTTAGGGATGAGCGATCGGCATGCGATTGCTTATTGTTCGCGCAGACAACAGGCAGGTCGGGTGATGGAGGCGCACGCCGTGCTGGACGAGACCGAGGTCGCAGTGAGCACAGTGGCGTGCCGGCAAGGCGATGCGCCACCGTCGCTTCATGCAGGACAAGGGGCTGAGACGGCCTGGGCCCGCTGGCGCGAGGCCGGGGCGCGCGCGTGCTACCACCACCTGATGCAGGCAGACGCCCATGGCGACGCCGGTGTGCTGAGCGCCCTGTTGATCAACCGCGTCTTGGCGCGGATAGCGCAGGACCCTTTGAGACTCCCCTCATTGGCAGAGGTGTCCGATCCCCGCGCCGCGGCGGAACATCTGCGCGTGCACAGAGCTTCGGCCCTGCAGCGATGGCGGCAACGCCTGGCGTGCACGCTGCCCCATCTGCAGCGCCTGTGGCTGAAGCCATTGGCGCCTTCGCTGCTCGCCGATGGCTGCTGGCTCCAGCACGCCTCATCGGCTCTGAACTCTCACGAGCCATACACCGGCCCCTTGCTGCGCGCCTATCTCGCCCATGGACGTCAGGCAACGCGGTTCGCGGCGGACCTTCGAGAGCGTCGCATCGAATGGGCGCCGTGCGGGTCGGATTCGTTTGCGCAGGATCCGGAGATTGACGCCGCCCTGTACGAGTTGCCGGCCTTTGCCTTGGCCCTGTCGCAGTTTCCGACCTTGCTGTTGCCTGAAGTGCTCGGCTTCAACCTGGGCATGGCCACCCGTGGCCAGCATGTCTTGTGGGAATTGCTCTGCGGCGCGAACGCAGCGCCGGACAGCGTGTTGCTGCCGGACGCGATCCAAGCGCTTCAAGCCGCCAGGGATGCGCCGCCCGCACGCGTCTCAAACGGCATGCAGGCCGCATGGCTGCTGCTGGACGAGCAGGAGCAAAGGCTTGAAGAGATGGACGGGCAAGCCTGGTTCAGCCCGTCAGCGCGCATGGCGCGCCTGATCGAACGCAAGGCTCCGGTGGCGGTGGGCTATCACGCGCGCGTGCGGGCGGATGGCCGATCGCTGGATGAATGGTTTGCATCGTCGCGCCATGACGCGAGGGGAGTGCTCGCCTGGCTGGCGCAGTCACCCCACGTGGTGCCCGGGCAGCCGGAAACCAGCCGGTTGATCAGCGCCTTGGCTTCGCCTCGCGGCTCGATGGCCGGTGTGCTGGCGCCCGAGGAGATCGATGTCGTCCGGGATTGGATCCGGCACCTGCCTGAGGGAGTCGTTGCGCCGGCGAGTGCGCAGACGGCCGCCGCTGGTGTCGAGGAGCGGGCTGCATTTCCGAACGGGCCGGCGCTGGCATTGCACTTCGGTGGCAACGAGGACCCGGCGGCCGGGGGCATGCCGCTTCGCACCCTCTACCACCGCCTGTTGCATCTGGAGCGCTATCCAGAGCTCCTCCCACACGCGTACCGCTTCGCGCAGCTGTGGCTCGCACGCGCCGGCCTGGGGCTGGACAAGGGCGAGCAACCGCTGCCGTTCTCGCCGTTCTGCCACCAGGCTTTCGCGGACTGGCTTTGCGCTCGCCATGCGTCGCAATTGCAAGGCCACGTCGATGCCAGCGTTGCGCCGCCGCCCACGCGCGAGGAGCTCATCGCCTCCTGCGTGCAGCTGTGTCCCATGGTCTACATCGACGGCGCCTGGCTGCAGCGCATCTGGCAGGTCGGGTTCCGCGACTCGCCGGTGGCGGCGAAATTGCAGACGATCTACCTCGACGAAGTGGGCGCGGGCGACCCGCACGAGAACCACCCCAACCTGTACCGCGAGCTCATGGCCGCGATGGGTGTCGAGATGCCGCCCTTCGGCACGGAGGCCTTCGCGCAATGGCTGGGATTCGGCGAGGCGTCGTTCCCTCTGCCCGTCATGTGGCTTTGCCTGTCGCAGTTCCCTCGCCAGTTTCTGCCGGAGCTGCTGGGCTTCACGCTGGCGGTGGAGCTCTCCGGCGTCGGTGGCACGTATCGCACCAGCAGCGATGCGCTGCGCCGCTACGGCTACCCCTCGACCTTCGTCGACGTGCACAACACGATCGACAACATCGCCAGCGGTCACACGGCCCTGGCCTTCGATGCCATCCGGCTCCATCTCGACGAGGCGATGGACCACGGCGGACCGGACGAGCTGCAGCGTCGCTGGAAGCGAGTCTGGACCGGCTGGCGAGCCATCGTCCCCCCCGCCGGCATGGCGTGGAACTGAAGTGAGAACCATGACGACGACCGACCACTCCTCCCCGAAGCGCGCGCTGGTGTTCCACGACATCCAGCCGATGATGTTCTCGTTCAAGCCGCTGCTGACGAAGGTCTTCGCGAACCACCTGGCGGTGTACGACGGCGGCTCTGAGCACCGGCCGGCGGAGGCGTCCGACCTGCTGGGGTTCGCGGATGGCGCCCCCCAGGCTTCGGCCATCGTCGCCAAGTACACGCTGCCCGTGATCGAAGGCCCCGCGGCCGCGCGCGTGCGGTCCGTCGTCCCCCTGGTGCATCCCATTGTCCGGATGGTCAACCGCATCGAGCACGCCTGGAAGCGCCTGGCGGATGCGCAGCCGGAGCGAGCGGCGAATGCGGCGCCTCTCAGCGTCATCGTCGGCAAGGGCCTGTCGCAGCCGTTCCAGCGCTATCCCTTCGCGAACTTCCACACCACGTTCGTCGGCGCCGCCTTAAATCGGCGGACACGCCCGGAGCCTGCCGCTCTCGCAGCCATGCTGGCGGAGAGCGCGGCGGTGTGCTTCATCGACTTTCCCGACACGATCATGCACGCGCTTCGGCAGGAGCTTGGCGCTGCCGGGGCGGGGCTGAAGCCCAAGCTGCTAGAAGGCCGCATTCACGCGCCGCCAATGGTCGAATCGCTTCGCCGCTGGGCCGACGAGGTGCCGCCGGCCGTCTGGTCGCGCATGCTCGCGCTGAATGCGGCCGATCTCGACTTCTACGATGAGATCGTCGCCTTGCAATGCGCGGACGAGCGCCTGCCGGAGGCGCTGCGCGACCAGATGCGGGAGCAGGCCGAGGCCGTGCGAGAGGCCACCACGCAGCGCACGTCGCCAGCCGGTGCCGGGGGCGCCAGCAACAGCGGCACGCCGAGTCACCAGTCGCTCGCCGAGCCCGATCCGGTCCTCGGCTGGCGCTACCGGGCCGACCAGCAGATCACGGTCGACGTGTTGGGCGAGTCCGTCACCATCGAGACCGATGCCACAGGCTGTCGCCCCGTGCCTGGGCAGCCCACCGAAGCCGAGCACACGCTCACGGTCTATGGTTGCTCCTGTGTGTTCGGTTGGGGCGTCCCGGTGGAGCAGACCTTCTGCGCCCTGCTGCAGCAACGGCTGGGCGGCTGGCGCATAGACAACCGCGGTGTCAACGGCTACGGCACCGGCCAGAACCTGTTGCAGCTGATGCGCGAAGTGCGCTGGAACGGCTGCGACTTCGTCACCTTCTGCTGGATCCCGGCGCACCTTTCGCGCAACGTGGCCGACCTGCTGCAGGTGCAGCGCCAGACCGAGCGTTGCGGCACCGAGAAGGCCGCCCTCATCAAGTTCATGCCCCGCGCCTGCCTGGACGAGAAGGGCGAAGTGAGCTTCCGCGAGGTGGCCTACGCGAAGCCCGAGCTGGTGGGGCTGGACCTGTCGGACTTCACGCCCGACATGCACTACCTCGATCACGTGTGCCTGGCGCTTTTCAAGCGCGCCGCGGCGTTGGTGGCGGAGCACGGCGGGCGCTTCTTCGTCACCGTGTTGCTGGATGAGCTGTCGCCGTGGTTGCGCGATCAGCTCGGGCAGGCGGGCATTCCGGTGGTCGATGCCTCGGTCAAGGGGCCGATGTACGTCAATCCGTTCGAGCTCTCGCACCCCAACGCGAAGGCCCAGGAGGTGTACGCCGACCGCATCGGCAACTACCTTCTGCGCCAGCTGGAAGAGAGCAGGCTGGCATGAGCAGCAAGCCGCCCGTCGTGCTCGGTGTCTCGGCGCTGTACCACGACGCGGCGGCGGCCGTGGTGCGAGGCGGCGAGATCGTGGCCGCAGCGCAGGAGGAGCGCTTCACCCGCTGCCGGCACGATGCACGGTTTCCACAGCGGGCGGTGGCTTATTGCCTGGCAGAGGCGGGCGGCTCGGCCGCCATCGACGCCGTGGCCTACTACGAGGATCCGGCGCTCGCCTTCGACCGGGTGCTCAAGAGTGCCATCGAGTCCGCCCCCGGCAGCCAGGTCATCTGGCCGCAGGCGGCCACGCTCCAGCTGGGCGAGAAGCTGGCGATCGCGGAGCCGCTCACACGCCACCTGGGCCCGCGTGCGGCGGACCAGCTGTATTTCGTCGACCACCACCTTTCGCACGCCGCTTCCGCCTTCTACCCTTCGCCTTTCAGCGAGGCGGCGATCGTGGTCGTCGACGGCGTAGGCGAGTGGGCCTCGACGAGCATTGCACATGGACGCGACGGCGCCATCGAGATGCGCTCGCAGATCCACTATCCCCATTCGCTGGGACTGCTGTATGCGGCCTTCACGCACCACTGCGGCCTGAAGGTGAACTCCGGCGAGTACAAGCTGATGGGCCTGGCGCCCTATGGCCAGCCGCGCCACGCGCAACGCATCCTCGATGATCTGATCGACCTGCGGGACGACGGCTCCTTCCGCCTGAACACCGCGTATTTCGGCCACCTCGATTCCTTCGCCGCCACCAACGCGCGCTTCGAGGCCTGGGCAGGCTGCCCGCGGCGCGAGCCGGAGGGGCAGATCGGCGTCCAGCACATGGATCTGGCGGCGTCGGTTCAAGCAGTGATCGATGAGGCGCTCTGGCGCATCTGCCGTCAGGCCCTGAGCCAGTGCAATAGCCGGCGGCTGTGCCTGGCCGGCGGTGTGGCGTTGAACTGCGTCTCGGTCGGCCGGCTCGCCCGGCGCCTGCCGGCGCTCGAGGGCCTGTGGATCCAGCCGGCCGCGGGCGACGCGGGCGGGGCCCTCGGCGCGGCCCTGCAGGTGGCGCACGAGGCCTTTGGTGCACCCCGCCACGCGGCCTTGGGCCGTCATGATGCGCAGCAAGGCAGCTTCCTCGGGCCGGCATACAGCGATGACGCCATCGAGCACGCCTTGGCCGAGGCGGGCCTCGTGGTGCACCAGCGGCTCGACGACCCCCACGCACTCGCCGGCCATGTGGCCCAGGCACTGGCCGATGGCGCCATCGTCGGCCGCTTCGACGGCCGCATGGAATTCGGCCCGCGCGCGCTGGGCCATCGATCGATCCTGGCCGATGCGCGCCGCACGGACGGGCAGCTGCACCTCAACCAGCGCATCAAGTACCGTGAGAGCTGGCGCCCCTTCGCGCCCATCGTGGCGAGCGAATGTGCCCATCGCTACTTCGACCTCGACGAAGGCGATGACAGCCCCTACATGCTGCGCGTGGCGCATGTGCGCCCCGAACTGAGACGCGAGGTGGATTGGACTGGCTTCCGCGAAGGCAACGGCGACATGATTGCCTTCCTCGGGAAGCCGCGTTCCACCATTCCGGCCATCACCCACGTGGACTACAGCGCCCGGGTGCAGACGGTGGATTCACGACGCAACCCGTCGTTGCACCGCCTGCTTCATGCCTTCGAGGCGCTCACCGGCTGCGGCGTTCTCATCAACACCAGCTTCAACCGCCGCGGCGAGCCCATCGTCTGTTCTCCCAAGGATGCGATCGACTGCTTCCTCGCGACCGGCATCGACGTGCTGTCGATAGGTCCATTCATCGTTCGCAAGAGCGATCAACCCGAGGCGCTGCGCGCGCTGGAAGGCACGGTGCCCTTTGAACCCGACTGACACCGCGGACGACCCGAGCGGCCGTCGCGAGGCCCAGAGCTTCTTTGCCGAATGGTTGCTGCCGCTCAAGCACGCCCGCCTGCGGCGCGGTCAGCACTATTTTCAGATCGTGCCAGCCAACACGGCGCCCACCTACTGGCAGACGCCCGAGAGCCGCAGCGGCGGCCTGCAACGCTGCTCGCTGGCAGAAGCCGACGCCAGCGCCTTGCTGGCCGCACTGGCGCCCCACTGGCTGGCCCAGGGCGACGCCGACCTGGCGATGCTGAGCGATGCCCTGGAGTCGCTGCGCCAGCAGCTCACGCGGGAGGCGGATTCGGTCCCCTCGTCGGACAAGCCGCGGTCACCCTCGTATTCGGCCTATCCGCTGTTCTGACCTGCGGCTGAACCTGTGCCTCGCAGCGGGCTCGTATCATCCGTGCCCCACCGCCCGGATGGCGAAACAGGCAGACGCAGCGGACTTAAAATCCGCGGCCCTTGACGGGGCATACCGGTTCGAACCCGGTTCCGGGCACCAGGCGCGCTGATGCCAGCTTCAGTGGGACGAGGCCGTGGCGCCCGCTGTGGCTGCCGGCGCCATGGACTTCGGACAGGCCTGCGCCTTCCCCCAATACCCATCGCAGATTCGCCGGCGGCAGGCCAGGGCGCTGGCGCCGTCGGCCATGGCATTGCAATCGCCCACCAGGCTGGCGATGGTGCCGGCCCGATCATGGGCCACCGAGCTGGGCGCCCGGGAGTTCGAGGATCTGGGCGACTCCAGGCGCGCCATGATCGCCGCGACCAGTTCGGCGTCGGGATCGCGCGGGGAAGCTTCGGCAGGGGCTTCGACCCTGGCGCGGGAAGTTGCGGTCGCCGGCGGCTTCCTGGTGGTGGCTGGGCGGGCTTTCGGGCGTGGCGGTGCAGGGGCAGATGCCGAAGCTGAAGCCGATGCAGGCGTCGAGGCCGACGCTCTTTCGGATGCCACCGCCCCGGCCACGGCCGCCATGCCGGGCAGTGCTGCCAGGCCCTCGTTGACCCTTTCCACCCGGGCGATGCCCTCCGGCTGCGAACTGGCAAGCGGCTCCTCACGGGGGGCGAGCGCTGGTTGTGCCGAGGCGGCTGTCGCCGGCATCGGGATCGAATCCATCGGCGTGGACGCTGCGCCCGGTGACGGCGCCTGCGCAGTGGAAGTGCTCGGCGGCGCGCTGCCCATGGCCACGACGTCTGTTGTGCCAGAACTGTCGCTGTTGGTGGCCACGATCAGGGCAGCCACGCCGGCAATGCTCAAGGTCGCCAGCGCGATCAGGCCCTTCGTGGCCGATGAGGCACCCGAAGCTCGCCGGCGCGGTGTGTTCTGCTCGAGGGCAGACAGCAGGCGCATGGGGCGTTCTCCGGCCGGAGTGGCGTTCTCTGCATCAGACGATGCAAGCAGGCTCGGACGCGTCGATGTGCCGGGCGATTTAGCGCCCCCTTGCATGGGCCCAATGGCTGACAATGTGAGCTCCCTTTGGCCGTTAGGCCATCTTGCTCCGCAGTGGATGCGGAGGCTGTGTTTGCAGGCAATTCTAGAAGGAGGCATTCACCTAACGGGTTGGGTGAGTGCATCAGGGAGCCTGGATGCTGATTGGTGTCCTTTTGTATTTCTTGTTAGCGCTGGCGCTGCTGGCCCTGTGGTTCTTTGCGTCGGTTCGGGCAAAGCTCGTGGGCGTGGCGCAGCAGTGCTGGGTGCGCAGCCGTGCTGCGGGTGCCGCCTGGTGCGGGGCAGGGCGCCGCGGCGCCTCCAACACCGGTGATGTCGCAGGACTGGCGTGGAGTCGGCTTCGCTCATGGGTCACGCACTACGCCGGTGTCTGCCTCGTCGCACTGCTACTCATTGCTGGTGTTCCCTTGGGAGCCGCGGCCTTGCGTTCGATGTTCCCCGTCAGCAGCTACGACCACACGTATTCCCGGCCGGTGGATGAGCAGGTGACCGAGCTGCTGCGAGGCGAACGCCTGGTCCCGCCGCCGCCGTTGCCGCCCGAGCTGTTCAACACGCGGGAAGTCGAGCAGGCGAGGCCGATGACGGCCTCGGCCAGCCGCCAGTGGGAGCTGCTCGACGAAGGCTTTCGCCAGCGCCTGCTGATGCTGTTCAAGCAGATGAAGGAGCAGCATGGCTACGAGATGGTGCTGCTCGAGGGCTACCGTAGTCCAGAGCGCCAGGCCCGGCTGGCCGCGTTGGGGCCGTCGGTGACCCAGGCCGGCCCCTTCGAAAGCCTGCATCAGCACGGCTTGGCCGCAGACTGTGCCTTCATGCGCGAAGGGCGGATCGTCCTCTCGGAGCGAGACCCCTGGGCGATGCGAGGCTACGAGAAGTACGGTGAGGTTGCCCGCAGTTTCGGCCTGACCTGGGGCGGCGGCTGGCGCAGCCTGAAGGACTACGGCCACGTCGAATGGCGAAACATGACGGTGCGAAAGGGAAGTGACAATCGACCCGCGCCGTCCATACAAGTAACTGTCAAGGAGGACTGATGGCTGATTCGAAACCCCTCATCGTGGTGGGGGACAAGACGGACCATGGTGGAACAGTGATTCAAGGCTCCGTGGTGAGCGATGCCGGCGGCAAGCCCATCGCGCGCGTAGGCGACCAGGTGACGTGCCCCAAGCGCGGTCACGGCGGCACGACGGTCATCGTGTCGGGCGATCCGACCTTCGTCATCGATGGCCATCCGGCGGCGCGCCACGGCGACAAGACGGCCTGCGGAGCCACCCTGATTTCGTCCCAGGCGACCAGCATCGACTGATTCCGTCGCACGAGCGTGCGACGTCTCCGAGGGCCCGGGCCGACATCGTCGCGATGCCTGCCGGGGCACTGGTCCGCTCGCGCCGGAAGCGCCGGCGCGCCTTGAACTCTGCCCGATGAAAACTTTCCTGAAGGCCCTGGCCCTTTTGGCCGCGATCACGAGCGTCGTGTGGATCGCGGTGATCTGGCATTGGCAGTCGACGCATCGCGACATGAGCGCGGAAGACCTGGCGATCGACCTCGTCATCCTGCCCCTCGTGGTCTTCGCCCTGGTGGTGGGGATGCGCTGGGCCTGGCGAGGGGCCGTGGCGCGGCAGGCGGCGTCGCTGGCGTTGGCCCCAGGGGCGGCAACGGCTGCCGCTACCCATGCGCAGGGCCCGGCAGTCGAGGACCGCGACCGCGCCCTGGCGTGGCCTCTGCTGGGAGCGTGGGTTGCCGGACCGGCCGGGAATGACGTGGCCGGCCTGCTCGATGCAGCCAAGTCCGGCAAGCCGGGGCCGGCACCGGACTCGACCCTTCGTGATGACCAAGGCCTGCCGATCATGTGTGCCCGGGCGTCTGCGATCGACACCGCGGCCATCGAACAGGCCTGGACGGACTGGAACCGCGGACAGAAGGACGGCGCCCAGCGCGCAGCACCCCGCGCGCATGCGATCCGCGCCTTGGCGGCGTTGGCCCAGACCCTCGCACCCTCAGGCGAGAAGGTCATGGAATGGTGGCAATCGGTCCCTGACGATCGGCGCGAGAGGGCCCGTGTGCGCGTGCTGGTGGCCTGGCCCGAGGGCTGGACTGACGACGATCGCGCCTGGGCCTTCGCGTGGTTGAACGCCCAACTGGCCGGGTTGGGCGGCGAAGAGCTTGGCGCCGAGCGATGGCTCGCGCAGCACCTGCCTGCCGTCAGTGGCCCGCAGGCCTGGCAACAGGCCGATCGCCTGCTGCTGGCACTGGAGCGCGAGTGTTGCGATGACCTTGTGCTCCTGCTCGCCTGCCACAGCAATGTGAGCGAACCGGCCGTCGAAGCCATGGAGCGAAGCGGACGATTGTTCTGTGCGGACAGGCGCCCCAGTGGCGAGATGCCCGGCGAAGGTGCTGCAGCGCTCCTGCTGATGCGCGCCGGGCGCTCGCGGGACGCTGGCCAGATGGACGCCATGGCCTGGCTTCACCGGCCGGCCTGTGTCCGGCGCGACAAGTCGATCCATGCGCCCGGCCGCACCAGTGCGGAAGTGGCCCGACAAGCCGTGTCGGAGGCCGTCGCAGCAGCCGCCATCAACGCCTCCGACCTCGCCGGCCTGTGCAGCGATGCCGAGCGCCATTCGCCGCGGGCGACCGAGCTTTTCGGCACCAGCATCGAGCTGATGCCCAGCCTGGATCCGGTCGAGGACATGCGCTTGCTCGGCGTGGTGCAAGGCCACGCCGCCCACACCGGCGCCTGCTGGGCCGTGGCGGGGGCCGCGCTGCAGGCGCGCGAGTCCGAGCGGCCGACCCTCGCCCTTTCGCTGGCGGATCCTCACTGGCGCATGGCACTGGTGGTGCGGCATGCACCGGCTGCGCCGAGTGCCCCACCGCCCGACGCCTGACGCCCTGGGCGCCCCATGCGTCCCGTGACGAATCCCTATCCCATCAAGATGAACCGATTCCTCCCCTCCTGCTCGACGTCCGCGTGCTCAGCGTGCTGGGCCTGGCTGCCCTGGCGGCCTTTCTCTTCCTGGGCGCGGAGGCACTCCAGATCGGCCTGGTGTACGCCGCGGCGGTGCTGGGCCTGCTGCTGCTGGCCTGGTCGGTCGTGTGGTTCGTTCGCCGCTGGCGTGCCAGGCGCGCTGCCCAAGCTCTGGAGCAAGGCATCGAAAGCGGACTGGGCAAGGCCGGCCGCCAGGCGAAGGGCCAGGACCAGGCCGAAGTGCAGGCGGTTCGCCAGCGCCTGCTGGAGGCGATCAAGACCATCAAGACGTCCAAGCTGGGCGAGCTCTCCGGCTCCGCGGCGCTGTACGAGCTGCCCTGGTACATGGTGATCGGCAACCCGGCCGCCGGCAAGAGCACGGCGGTCGTTCAGTCGGGCCTGAAGTTCCCGTTCGCCGGCGCGACGGACAACGTCATCCAGGGCATCGGCGGCACCCGCAACTGCGACTGGTTCTTCACCAACGAAGGCATCCTGATCGACACCGCGGGGCGGTACTCGGTGCACGACGAGGATCGCCAGGAGTGGCTGGCCTTCCTCGCCATGCTGAAGAAGAACCGGCCGAAGGCGCCGATCAACGGCATCCTCATTGCCGCCAGCGTGGCCGAACTGGTCCAGGCGCGGCCGGATGCGGTGATCCGCCTGGCCAAGAGCCTGCGCCAGCGCGTGCAGGAACTGACCGAGACGCTGGAGGTGTTCGCGCCGGTCTACGTGATGTTCACCAAGGCCGACCTCATCAGCGGCTTCGTGGAGTTCTTCGAAGACCGCGATCCAGAGGAGCGCCAGCGGGCGTGGGGCGCCACGCTGCCCTACACGCCCGACGAGCGGGTGGATGCGGTGGCGCAGTTCAGCCACCATTTCGACGAGCTGCACGAGGGACTCAAGCAACTCGCGCTGGCCCACATGTCGCTGCACCGGGGCAAGCCGCTGCCGCCTGCCGTGCTCGCCTTCCCACTCGAGTTCGCGGCCACCAAGCCGGCGCTTCAGGCCTTCGTGGCGACGCTGTTCGAGGACAACCCCTACCAGTACCGGCCGGTGTTCCGCGGCTTCTACTTCAGCAGCGCCGTGCAGCAGGGCGAGGCGAATTCACGTGCCCGCAACCAGGTGGCCGCCGAGTTCGGGCTTTCCACGCGCACCGAGCACACCACCGCGATGGTGGTGGCCGAGCATGGCTTCTTCCTGAAGGAGCTGTTCTCCCGCGTGATCTTTGCGGACCGCAACCTCGTGCGCCAGCATGCCAGCCGGGCCAAGCAGCGCCTGCGCGTGGCGACCTTTGCCGCCGGGGCCGTCAGCCTGGCGTTGATGCTGGGGGCATGGACCTGGTCCTACATGGGCAACCGGCAGTTGGTGGACAGCGTCCGTGCCGACCTAAATGCCGCCGTGCGCCTGCAGGCCGAGCGCACCGACCTCGCCTCGCGCATCGAGGCGCTCGAGCTGCTGCAGTCGCGCATCGAGCAGCTGCAGGCCTGGCGCGAGGCGCGCCCCTTGAGCGTCGGACTCGGCCTGTACCAAGGCGATGCGTTGGAACGCAAGCTGCGAGAGGAGTACTTCCAGGGCGTTCGCCACGTCATGCTGGAGCCGGTGGCCCAGGCGATCGAAGGCTACCTCGGCGAGGTGAACCAGCAGGCCGCGCAGCTGCAGCCGATGACCCGCCCTCCGCAATCCGGCGCTGCCGCGGCCACGTCCCCAGGCGAGGCGGCCAGCGCCCCGGCTGCGGCGACGGCAGTGGCCTCGCGTTTCGTCGAGGCCTCTCCCACCAACGTCGAAGATGCCTACAAGGCCCTGAAGACCTACCTCATGCTGGCCGAGCGCCAGCGCATGGAAGGCAGCCACCTGACCGACCAGATCACGCGCTTCTGGCGCGGCTGGCTGGAGAACAACCGCGGCAACATGGCGCGCGAGCGGCTGCTGCGCAGTGCCGAGGCCATGATCAGCTTCTCGATGGCGAACCTGGCCGATCCCAGCTTCCCGGTGCTGGACAGCAACTTCGGCCTCGTCGACAGGACCCGAGAGAACCTGCGCCGCGTCGTGCGCGGCATGCCGGCAGTGGAGCGCGTCTACGCCGACGTGAAGGCCCGGGCATCGACCCGCTATGCCCCGATGACGGTGGCGCGCATCGTGGGCGACAAGGGCAAGGACTCCGTCGGCGGCAGCCAGGTCGTGGCCGGTGCGTTCACTCGCGAGGCCTGGGAGGGCTATGTCGACCAGGCCTTCAAGGAGGCCGCCCAGAACGAACTGCAAAGCGCCGACTGGGTGCTCAAGACTTCGGCGCGAGACGATCTCTCGCTGCAGGGCAGCCCCGACCAGATCCGCAAGACGTTGACCGAGCTCTACAAGGCTGAATACGTGCTCGAATGGCAGCGCTTCATGCAGGGCATCGCGGTCGCGGACTTTGCCGATTTCGACGCCGCCGTGGCCCACATGAACCGCCTCGGCGACCCGGCCGATTCGCCGATCCGGCGCCTGATGAATACGCTGTTCGAGCAGACGACCTGGGACAACCCGTCGCTGCTGAACGAGCGCCTGGCCCGGACGCAGAAGGGCTTCGTCGAGTGGGTCAAGCAATCGATCCTGCGCATGTCGCCTTCGCAGGTCGAGGTGAAGGTCGAC
This sequence comes from Ideonella flava, assembly GCF_051857595.1. Taxonomy (NCBI): domain Bacteria; kingdom Pseudomonadati; phylum Pseudomonadota; class Betaproteobacteria; order Burkholderiales; family Sphaerotilaceae; genus Ideonella; species Ideonella flava. The sequence goes on along the minus strand of NZ_JBPZHD010000001.1, from coordinate 26,843 downwards.
GTGAATTCGGGGACCGCGGAGATCCCGATGGGCCCGGTGGGCCGCGAGTTCGCGGCGTTGTCGCGAATCATGCTGGCGCGTGACAACAACCCCTCGCTGATGGACGGCTACCTGCAGTCGCTGGGCAAGGTGCGCACGCGGTTCAACCAGATCAAGAACCAGGGTGACCCGGGCCCGGCCGCGCGGGCGATGATGGCCTCGACGCTGGACGCCGGGGGCTCGGAGCTGGCCGAGGCGTTGCGCTATGTCGACGAGCAGATGATGACGGGGCTGAGCGACACCGCCAGGAGTGCGTTGCGGCCGCTGCTGGTGCGGCCGTTGATGCAATCCTTCGCGGTCGTGGTGGCCCCGACCGAGACCGAGCTGAACCGGCAGTGGCAGGCGCAGGTGCTGCAGCCCTTCCAGGCGACGCTCTCCGGCAAGTACCCCTTTGACGCCCGCTCGAAGGTGGAGGCCGCGCCGCAGGAGGTGGCCAAGATCTTTGGCCCGGGCGGCGCCATAGCGAAGTTCGCCGGCGACTCCTTGGGCCCGTTGGTCACTCGACGCGGCGAAACCATCACGCCGCGCACCTGGGCAGAGATGGGCGTGCGTGTGCGGCCCGAGTTCGCCGCGGGCTTTGCTTCCTGGGTGGCGCCGCTGGAGGGCGCTGCCGGCGCCGCACCCGCAGCCACCAACGCTGCGGCCGCCGGGCCTGCGCAAGCCAGCTTCCAGCTGCTGCCCACGGGGGCGCCCGGCTTCGTCGAGTACTCGATAGAGATCGACGGCCAAGTGCTTCGCTACCGCAACGGCACTGCGCAGTGGACCAACTTCGTCTGGCCCAACACGGGCGCGCCGCCCGGTGCTCGCATCGTGGGCCGTGCGCTGGACGGCAGCGTGGTGGAGATCTTCAACCAACCCGGCGGCTTCGGCTTCGAGCGCCTGATCGATGCGGCCCGCGTCCGGCGCCTGCCCGATGGCGTGCGGGAGCTGAGCTGGGGTGTCGGGGTGCAGACCGTGACGGTGCACTACCGCGCCGTGACCAGCCCCGGGGCGATGGCGACGCCGGCCAGCGGTGAGTCGGGCGCGGGAGGCGGTGCCAACGGACTGCGCGGTCTCATCCTGCCGGCCCTGGTGGCCGGGGCAGGGAGCACGTCATGAGCCGCGCAAGCGCCGTCAGGCTGGCCTACTTCGGCAAGGTGGCCTCGAGGGGCGACTTCGTCCGCAGTGCGCAGAACGTTGCGCTGACCCAGATGCTCGACCAATGGCTCACCCAGGGCCTGGAGCTGCTCTCGGCCGATCCGCAATGGAAGCAGTTCTACGACCGCGCCGAGCCGACGCACTTCGCGTTCCTGTCGGTGCGGGCGCGGCAGGCGCTGGCAGGGCACATGGTGCCGAGTGGCGATGCTTCCGGCCGCCGCTTCCCCTTCGTCGTCACCGGCGCGTTCGATGTCGAGCAGCCGATGGCGTTCATGGGCCATGCGCCGATGGCGCTGACGCGGCTGTGGTCGGGGCTGGAGCAACTGGCCAGGCAAACCTGCCAGGCCGAGGACGCGGCCGTCGTCTTGAATGGCACGGGCTGGCAGCAAGCCGACATCGAGGTAGGCCCTGAAGCCTATGCGGCCAGCTTCCGCGACTTCGTCGAGATGCAGACCGTGGGCTCGCTGGAGGCGCTGCTGCGGGCAGCGCACGGCGAGGTCGACCTGCGCCAGGTGCTGCTCGCGCTGGGCATGCTGCTGCAGCCCGTGCCGGCAAGCGGCAAATCGCAGCTCGACGTGGGCCTGCGCCTGCCGCTGCCGGCCGATCCTCTCTACGCGCCGCTGGTCGGGGCGCTGTGGCTGCAACTTGCGGCGCCGTTCCTCTCGCGCGGGGACTTCGAGCTGGCCATCTTCTCGCCCGGATCCAAAGCCGGTGCGCCGGCCGGCAAGCCGTGGCTGTCGATCGGCCTTGCCGGCGGCGCGGGCACGACCTTGCAAGCCATGTTCGACACGCAAAAGGCAGAGCAGGCCTTCGTGACCCTGGTAACGCCCGACTGGGTGGAGGAGCAGGTCTCGCAGGACTACGCGGTCAAGAAGCTCTCCAGCTACCTGCAGCAGCCGCAGCTGTCGATGGCGCAGGCCCTGGCGACCTTCAAAGAGTGTTTTCTCGGAGCGTGAGCATGAAGAAGAGCAAGAAGGGGCATCAGGTGGGCCTCGGCATCGCGCGAGTCTGGTGGCCCATCTTCTGTGCGGTGACCGCGTCGGGTGCTTGTGCGCAGCAGGCTCCTGTACAGGCGCCGGCCGCACAGGCGGCGGGCAAGGTCGTCGCCTCAGGCGTGGTACCGGATGAAGCGACCCGCAGTGCCATCGTGGCCCGCCTGCGCGAGGTCTACGGCGCGGATCGCGTGGTGGACCAGCTGGGCGTGGACAAGCTTGTCGCCCCGCCGAACTGGAACCAGCACGTGCAGCGCGTGCTGACGCCTGACCTCAAGCGCGTGAGCCAGGGCCAGCTCAGCATCACCGGCAACGTGGTGGAACTCAGCGGGCAGGTCGACAACGAGACAACCCGGCAACAGCTCGTCACCCAGATCGCCACGCAGCTGAACAACCCCACCTACACGGTGCGTGACCAGCTGCGCGTAGGGTCATCGGGCCAGGCCCAGCTCGACGCGGCGCTCGCGCGCCGCACCATCGAATTCGAAACCGGCAACGCCCACCTCACCGCCGGCGGCGCCCGAGTACTGGACGACCTTCTGCCCGTGCTTCGCCAGTTCACCGGCCGCCGCTTCGAGATCATCGGCCACACCGATGACGTAGGCCCGCGCGAGGCCAACATGCAGCTCTCCGCCGCACGCGCCGAAGCCGTCAAGGCCTATCTGGTGGGCAAGGGCATCCCGGCGGGCGACCTGATGACAAGCGGCGCGGGGCCCGACCGGCCGGTGACGGCCAATGGCACGCCGGAAGGGCGGGCGCGGAATCGGCGGATTGAGTTTCGGGTGTTGGCTTGAGCGGGGCGCTTGGGAAGGCCTGATCAGGAAGACTGCTCTGGTGGCGGTTCCAGGCCGAGCAAGTCTTCCAGCTGCGCCAGGGAGCCGCTGTCCTTGACGACGGCGCGCAGCCAGGCGTGTAGCGGCATGTCACCCCATCGGGCGGCCTTGCCAGCGAGGTAAGCGACCGGACTCTGAGGTTCGGCGCGGCGGAAGTAATCGGCTACCTCGAGAAGCTGGTGCAGTGCCTGGGCCCGGCTGGTGAGCACACCGGGCATGGCGGGTGCCGGCCAGGGCGCTGCCGTGCACGAAGTGGGCTGAAGCCGCGCTCCAGCGGCAGGCAAGTGGCCAGGCACAGGCGGCCGGCCAGCGCGGCGACGCCGGGGCCGGCCTGCCGCAGCACCGCTTCTCAGGTGTTGAGGTCTTCGGCCAGCAGCAGCCCGGCGCCCAGCGGGGTGTGCAGGCGGGCCAGCTCGGCGGGGACTGGGCCGGAGGCCAGGGTGGGCAGGAGCAGGGCGTCCATGGAGGCTTCGTGCGGCTGCTGCTTTACTGAACGGCGTACCTGAAGTCACCGCTCTTGGCGGCGCTGGCCTTGATGCGCGAGACGCCCTGGCCCTCGGCCATGCGCGCTGGACAAGCTTTGGCCGAAGGCCCTGACCAACACAGTGCTTCAGCGCGACTTGTGAGCACGCCAAGGAGCGCCGGCCCGACGAGAGGAGCACGTCGTAGTTTTGCCCGAATCTGCGAGGCTTTAGCGAGTCAGTTGGTACACCTCGCCTGACGCCAACGCCCATGCAGCGAAGAGCAACACTCCAGCGCCGCCCAATGTCGGCAGGCCGCCGAACGGGGTCGTCATCCGCGCAATGTGCTGCCAGAAGCTTCCGCCGCCATCCCGCACATTTGCCAGAGAAACGTAGTAGGAGCATTGCAATGCGCACAGGATCGTGGATGCGAAGAGGAGCACGAAGGCCAGCATGTCAAAGAGCATCCACTGCACGTATTCGCTTTTGATGGCGCGAAAGAACGTCATTGCGCCCTTGATCACACCCCCTACTGAACCAGGCTGGCTGGCAAGCAACCCCTTCGCGTAGTGCACGACATCGTCGCTTACGGCATTGCGTGCGATGGTGGTTACCCACAAACACGCCACCAATGTTAGTGCTGGCGCGACAGCATGCACCCACCAATCAACGGTGTTGAATCTCCCACTGAGAAGCGCAACCGCTGCCGCCGTGACGGCGAAGGTCGAGACCGTAGCGATTGAAATGCACAGCGTGTCCGAGATCTCCGGCAGGTATGCCGCAAAGAGAAAGAGTGCTACGCCGAGAGCCAGGAGAACCGCTATGACCCAAGACGGGTCACTGTCGTTCGGCCGCCCGTGGTGATAGTGATGGTGGTGAACCTGCCGGCCCGATCCGGAGGACCTGGGCGCTGAGTCTTCAAGGTCCTCCCTTGCCTTTGACGGCGACACGTCGCTGGGTGAGGCGCCCCCGGGCCTCTTGCCCAATCCCGCGAATACCGCACCCATGATGACTCCAAGAAGGGGGCCAGCGACCCATGCCTCGAAATGAGAGTTACCCAGTACCGTGAGCAGTTGATCCAACGTTTTTCCTCTCTGTGGTTATCGATCAAATGGCAGTGGGTAGAGGGGCGCGATGCGCACTGAGGCAGGCGATGCGGCAACGCGTTGGCCCGCCTACGCCGGTGTACGGCGAATCTGTGTGGTCGTGGCGCTTCCGCTCGGGGACGTCAATTCGACTCGGCCGGCGGACGCTCCATACCCAGCAAGTCCTCCAATTGGGCCAGGGCACCGCTGTCCTTGACGACGGCGCGCAGCCAGGCGTGCAGCGGCATGTCGCCCCAGCGCGCGGCCTTGTCGGCGAGGTAGGTGACTGGGCTGTGAGGCTCGGTGCGGCGGAAGTAATCCGCTACCTGCCGAAGCTGGTGCAGTGCTTGGGAGCGGCTGGTGAGCACCCCGGGCATAGCGGGTGCAGCCGATGCTGTCGCGACGATGCCGGACGCAGGCTCGGCACTCGCGGCCTGTTGCGCTGAGCCGTTGGCTGGCGCCGAACCCGGCTCTGCCGCGGTGATCCCGCTGTCGCGCCCCAGGCGCAGCCAGGCATCACGCGCGGCCTCCAGCGCGCGGCGCGCGGGGCCGAACGAAGGGCTGGTGTGGGCCAGCAGCTCGTCCACCAGCGCCTGCAGCCGCACCAGTTCCGCCTGGCAACCCTCGATGGCGGCGCGCTGCAGATCGAAGGCCGCCAAGCCGGCGCTGGAGATGGCGCGCGCGATCGCCGCCAGCTCCTTGGTTGCTTGCTCCGCGCGAGCCGAGGCGTCCGTGCCCGTGCCATGGGCGCGGGCGGCGCGCGTGGCCTCCAGGTCGATGAGGCTGAAGCCGGTGGCCGTCGGCGTGGCGAGCGACACCTGGCGCGCCAGTTCCTCGACACGCGCCAGCAGCCAGGTGAGATTGCCGATGCGCTGCTCCTGGTCGCCGTCATCGGGCAGCGGATGGAGGTGGTGCCAGTGCTGCTCGACGAGGCCAACGCAAAGCGCCAGGCCATCGTGTAGACCTGTGAAGCCACGCAAGCGGGCCCAGGCGTCGACCAACCAGCCGGCGACGCGCAGGTCCTTGGTGCGAGTGCTCAGCAGCTCTTCGCACGTGCGCGCCACGCCCGGCCAGTCCGCGACCTTCAGGTCGGTGACCCACTCGCCTTGGTCGAGCGATGGGTCGTCGGCGCGGCGCATCTCCTGGATGGCGTCGAATTCGGGGGAGAAGCTGAGGTCTTCGCCGCAGGGGGACGATGAGGCGAGTGGCGTGAGGAAGTCGGTGTGGTGCATGGAGATGTTTGGTCTGCTTTGATGAGGTGCCTCAGGGCTCCTTCCGATTTCCATCAGTTGGGTACCTCAGGTTGCCATCCTCATCGCCGCATGTGTGGCGTGGGTCAAAGCTGCATCGCGTTCAGCTGGTCCGTTACTTGATCACCCTTGGTTGCCAAGTAGGCGCCTTTTGATGGGATCTCGTACGCCCTCCTTCCAGATCGTCGACTCGAACAAGCACCACGCCCCTCAGCGGAAGAAACACCAGGAACACGGGGTGCAGGCCGTGTGCCGCCGGGTCCGGACTCAATGGACAAGCCGCGGAACGAGATGGCCTATGGCAAGTCTTTCGGCATTCCTTGATTCCGGCGGGCGCCTACCAATTCATTTTCCTTCGACTGACTTGTCAAGGTAGTGATAGATCCACGGCCCATCACTGGGATACGGCCACTTGATGCCGTTGAGTTTGCAGTACAGCTTGTGGTCGCGTTCCAGGTCAACGTATGGGGGATCGAGGTAGCCGAGCGTAGCGAAGATTGATTCGGCCTGGCGTGCGGTGTTGCGCCATTGAAAGAAGAAGCGAATGGCGTAGTACAGCCCTGTCGTGGCAGCCAGCGCAAGGCAGATAGGTGTCACAAACTCAAGCCCGTCGATCTCGATTCCCGTGTTCGAAAAGAAGGCGAAGCCCAAGTACCACAGCATGCCTAGGATGAACGACAAGGTCGCTATCCAGGCAAACAGGCGGAGAGAGAATGTCCGGTGCGCGCCTGTCCCTCGCGAACAGTGAGGCACCATCCAAAGTAATCTGTCCGCTCGTCGGCGAGCCGCCAGAATAAGATCGTGCGGAAATTCGTTGATTTGAACCATGTCGAGTTCGTCGCCTTCTTTAAAGGAGACCTTGGAGAACCCTCCGGATACCGTCTCGCCACCTATCTTGCAGGTAAATAATTCGACTGGATCGCCTGATGCTGCCGCCGCAATCGAGGCTCCTGCCGCAGCGCCGGCGAGACCAATGGCTGCCAGTCCCGCAGCTGCGCCACCGGCTGCTCGCTGGCTCGGACTGCGAACAAATTCTTCCTCGCCACTGTGAATGAGCACATCGGAGACGACACCCGAAATCATGCGAAGACGCGGCGATGTCATGCGGCTTCCTTTAGGGCCTCGGCGAACCTTTGCAGCTGAAGGTCGGCGTTTGTGTAGGCGTCAGCCATTGCCTTTCGCTTGTTGCCGAAGGCGCAACGGTCGCACCACTTCTGAAGCTCGCCATCGTCGAAGTACCAAATAATTGCGGACACGCCAGTAGAAAGATCGAGACCTCTAGGCTTGGCGAATACGAGTGCTGCGCGGGCCAGAGGAACACGCTTGGCGGTCCAGCCAAGGGCTTGCCCAACGAGCCGCTCGCCGAAGCGCTTGCCGAATGTCTCGATCAGTGGTGAGCAGTAAGACAGAGCCGTCATGACGGATAGTGCGGCGCTCGTGCCTTGAAACCAGAAGCGAACGTAGTAGAGCGTAGCCATTCGGTAATCCTCGGAATGGCGCGCCTTCTCGCCATCCCCGAAGTCCATAGCTGCTACATACCCGGAAGCGACGACGCTAAACTAGGTTGGCGACGGGGCGGATTACTTGCGCTCGCGGTGTCAACTTGCTTTTAGTGGGACGGAAAGGGGTCGACTAGCGCCGCGGTTTCCATCCAGCCTTCTACGATGCGGCCCGTTTCGCCGTCAATGTGTCTTATGCGACTATATTTCCCTTGGGAGCCGAAGGTGACAAATATATCGCCCGGTGCGGCTTCCTGAATGATTTTTGACGCTGCGCTTGGCTTGATCTTAATGGGGGCCCTTGTTTTTGAAACTCTAATGCCAAGTACCGGAGTCGTTCTCATCAGCTTGGCGTGCAGACCCTGCTCTTCTGTTGGGGTCGCATCATCAATCGATGAACTCCGCACGGCAAATTGATCACCGTCTGGCTTGCTTCGACAGCCATTTGGAATGGGGCGAAATTGAATGATCCATCGGTCATCCTGTATGTATATTGCTCCACTGGCACGTCTATTTTCCTGCGGTGGAATAAGTGCCACTTCCCACGCTGACAGTTTTGCTTCGCTTTTGTCAATTAGCAGGCCATGAAACAAGAATTGGCAGACATGAATGGCATCGCCCTTCTTTGAGATATAGGACTCATCGGATCTTCCTACATAGTAGCCGCTAATATTTCCGGTCGATGTGCGGGTGATAACCAAGCCTCCTACGTCAAACTGAAGGAGGTTTGCCGCGAATGCAATCGAGTTGAGCGTTGAAAGGACGAGTAGGGCGACGAGTCTTAGCATTGGTAAGCCTCAGTTTTCCTTGTACTTTTCATAGTATGTCGCCATTCGCTTGGGGTAGTCGGGGTTCTGCTTTTCCCAGTTCCCGCCGTTGTAGTATTTTGTGAATTGTTCCCAGTTCTTGCTTTTGAGCGCTTCGATGGCCTTCTTCTTCTCGGGCATTTTGAGAAATCCTCTAAACAGCGCGATATGGCCATCGGAGGACCTCATGCATGCATCAACGAGTTCGTAGGGGGACTTGAAGTCGCACTGTTTATAATACTCGGCGAGAACTTGGAATGAACCCCATGAGCAAGCCATTATGGCGGCATCTCGGTTGAGTCTTGCTGCCTTGACAAGGCGCGCATACTCGGCTTCTTCAATTGAGTAACCGCCCGGGATTGGATTGCAGATGTCTGCGTACGCCCTGAATGGGTGAGTGATTTTGGCGGCACCCTTTTTTGCATTTCGATTTGGGTCCGTCAATGCGTAGAATCGATGTCTTTCAAAAAGGATTTTTGGGAGTCCGTTCTCAAAATATCCTTTTCCGCTCGATTCTGTCTCGGCAACTGCCCGGATCGCAGCAATCTCGCATCCAAACTCCTTTGCCATGCTCGCGTACACCTCCATCGAGACGTCTAAATGCGTAGGGTAGTTCAGTCTGCTGCCAAGCAGTGCGCATACGATGACCTTTGGCTTCTCTGTTTTAACCACTCTGTAGTGATGTTCGACGGTGATCTCGTTCGTGGTCTTTCCCGTCGCCGCATCGGCATTCTTTTTAGTGGTCTTGGTCGGAAAATCCTTTGTCACTTGACCCACTTCTGTGACGATTTGTGCCGCCCCGATGAAAGGGGCCAAGTCACCGAAGAGACGCGCTGACGTCAAGACTTCACCCTCGCGGATGGAAGGAATGGGGAGGTCCTCCTCGAGCTCCTCCTTTGGAGTGAGCTTCGTCGTCGCTTCGAGGTGAAGCTCAGGGCTTCGAATGGTATATGTATTGATATCGTATTTGGGCGAAACTTTGCGCTTCAGTTCGAAGGCGCCATTTCGTTTCTTGACGTAAATACTAATTTCTTCGTTGCGGGTGGCGTTCTCGATGGTTATGGCGAGACCGTGCTCATCAGTGGTGCCCGTGACGTCAATTGTCTTGGAGGTCACTCTGACGGTGAGCCCCTGAATCGGTTGTTTTAATCGATCGAGGATGACAAAGCTTGCCGTGACAATGGGATTCGGAGGAACCGGTTTGTCTGCTGTCTTCTTTCCGGTGGGTGTCTTTGAGCTCATACTGGCACCAGCGAGTCTTGGATTTGATCTACATCGCTTTCGTTGTAGCCTTCTTCTTCAACATCCCAGTCGCCAGTCCCGATTTCGCATCGGATCCGCTCGGCCGTGGAGGTGTAGACGCGAAGGGTTTGTGCGTTTAGTACACCCACTTGCTTGACTGGGCCAGCTGACAAGTAGATTTTGTACGGCTGAAATTCGAGTCGGTCCTGTGGCGCCTCCACGTGCATCGCACTCGGCAATGTCAGTTGGGGCGTAACGTTCGCCGTTGCGCCGGTCCAGTTTTTCATCCCCGCATGCACCTCGATAGGCGAAGGCGCCTTGAGGTCGATGGAGCCGGACTGGATCTCGATGGCGGCGCCGGAGGCGGCGAGCTGAAGCGACTCTGGGCTCAGCGCGGCAAGGTTGGCGCTGGTAGAGACCAACTCGGCGGACTGATCGGCGGCGATGTCGGCGGCGCCACTGTTGAGGCTCAAGTGCACGCTGCCGCAGGCGGCATGCAGGGCGAGGCCGGTCTCGGTGAGAGGCTTGCTGGGGTTGCTGGCCTGGCCGTAGGTGAAGAGGACCAGGCCGTCGCGGGCGGCGAGGGCATGGGAGGCCTGGGCCACGAGGTTGATGTCCTGCGCGGCGGTGGTGCTGCAGTGGGTGCCGGCGGCGAGGATGGCGTTCGCGGGGGTGGCGAGCTGCACGCCGCTGGGGGCGGCCAGGACGAGGTCGGGGCGGCTCCAGGCGGCGACGCTGCCGTGGCCCCCGTCGATGGGGGTGAATCCGTCGCTGGCGTCGCTGGATGCGCTGCCGTCGGAGCAGGCGACGCCTTGCAGACTGGCGTTGAGCGCGTGCAGGCCGCACTGCACGGGCAGCTGCGCGCTGAGCTGGGTGGCGGAGCCGCTGGCCACCGCTGGCTCGGTGCCGAGCCGGGCGTTGTGCTGCTGGGCGGTGGTGGCCAGGGCCTGCTGCAGGTCCCGTGCGGTCTGCAGATCCTGCTGGGGCTCGCGGCTGTCGAGCTGCTGGCCGGTGGAGGTGGAAGCCGATCGGGCATGGGCGCTGAGCAGCAGGCCGGCGCCGGCGCGCATGGCGCCGTGGTCGGGGCTGGCCAGGTCCAGGCCGTGGCCGCGCGGAGCCAGGCGCTGGTTGCCTTCCTGGTGCCGCAGGTGGCCCAGCTGCAGCCGCGCGGTGGGCTCGCCCGGGTCGGCGTAGCTGCCCAGCTCCAGGCGGGCCTGGCCGGGGCTGGCATCGAAGACGAGCTGGTTGCAGCCGCCCAGGCCGTGCGCGCTGGTGCCTAGGGACTGGCTGCGCCAGCCCGAGAGCACGGCGTCATGGGCGTGGCCTTCGACGCTGTCCTCGGCATCCGGTCGTTCGGTGCCGGGGAACCAGGCGGGGGCGTTGCCGGAAGCGCCGGCGGCACCGGCGGCGATGTCGTTGCCTTGCGCGTCTGGGGTGCCGCTGCCGTTGTACAGCGCGCCCAGCACGAGCGGGCGGTCGAGGCGGCCGCCCAGGTGGGTCAGCACCACCTCCTGGCCGACCCGCGGGGTGAACACCGAGCCCCAGTTGGCGCCGGCGACCCATTGGCCGACGCGGGCCCACGTGTGGCTGGCGGGCCCTGCAGGGGCGTCGTCGGTGCCGTCGGGGTGGGTCAGGCGGTGCGAGGCGTCCGCGCCACGTTGCCAGTGCTGCTGGATACGGATGCGGCCGTCGCGGTCGGTGTGCACCGGCTCGCCAGCGCCCACGACCAGGGCGGTGGCCGCGGCGGATGCCGGCGCCGCGTTGTCCACGCGCGCGTCGGGCTGTCCGAAGGCATCGCTGGCGTGGTGGACGAACAGGTCGTTGCCGGCACCGGCCTCGGGCGCCAGGCGCAGCGGCGCGTCCAACGGTTGCAGCAGCAGCGCCGCCTCGTGCAGGCGCTCGTCGGCGTCGGGATGGCGGGAGGGATCGCCGTGCAGCGCAGCGAGGGCCACGGCGTCACCTGTGCCGTCCGCTGTGGCCAGGGCTTGCACGAGCACCTGGTCCAGCGCCCAGACGCGGGCGCGCTCGTCGGCGGCCAGGTTGTTGCGGGCGCGGTGCTGGGCGGCGAGGACCACGAACTCGCCCGGACTGGCCGCGGGATCGATGCCGAGCCCGAAGCCGTGGCGCGGGTGGCCGGCCAGGGTGAACCAGGTGCCGGCCTGGGCGCGGCGCCAGGGGCCGCGCGCGACGCTGCGCATGGCGGCGGCCTGCTGCCGCTGGGCTTGCACTTCGGCACGCTGCTGGCCGTGGGCCAGGCTGGGGTAGGCGTAGGCGCCGGGGTGGTCGACCAGCACGTGGTCGGGGGCGTCAGGCGATGCGTCGTCTGTGCCGGCGAGCGACTGCATCAGCGCACCCACGGGCCGGTGCTCCAAGGCCGAGGCATCGCCGCTGCGGTAGTCGCGGCTGGTCAGCGCGATGCGAGAAGCGGCCGCGCGGCGGGTGTCGGCGAGTTGGGTCAGGCTGTCTTCGCCCAGGGTGTGGTCGCTGGCGGTGAAGCGCACCGTGGCCTGCTCGCTGGCGGGCAGGGCGCTGGCGTGGTCGGCGATGACCAGCGTGTGGCCGCCCAGCGTGGGGCTGGCGGCGTCGGCGGCGTGCTCCCACCAGGCGACCAGGCCCTCCTCGCGCATGAGGCGCAGGACGAAGGCGAGGTCGCTCTCGTGCGCCTGGGCGCACAGGCTGCGCTGCGGGTAGGCATCCGGGTCGGACAGCGCCCAGCGCCAGGCCGGGGCGAGGCTCGCTTCGTTAGGCAGGGCCTGGCCGCTGCGGCGGGAGAACACGGTGTCGATCAGCTGCGGCACGGTCAGGTCCTGGTGCAGCCGCGCATCCTGGCCCTGGGCGAGCCAGGCCAGCCAGGGCTCGACGACCAGGCGCAGGCGGGCGAAGCCGCCGTCGGCGCCCAGCCAGGCGGCCGCGGCGATGTGGCCGTGCCAGGGGCGCAGGCCCGCGTCCTGGCACAGCAGCTCGACCAGCGCGGGCAACCCGATGAGGGACTGCGGGTCCAGCGTGGCATCGGCGCACAGTGCGTGCAGCACGACGCGGGTGCCGGCCAGGGCGCCGCTGTGCACGAAGTGGGCTGAAGCCGCGCTCCAGCGGCAGGCCGAAGTGGCCTGGCCCAGACGGCCGGCCAGCGCGGCCACGCCGGGGCCGGCCTGCGGCAGCACCGCCTCCCAGGTGTTGAGGTCTTCGGCCAGCAGCAGCTCGGCGCCCAGCGGGGTGTGCAGGCGGATCAGGCGGGTGGCCTGGTCGTGCGGGGCCAGGCCGAGGCGGGACATCGCCTGCGCGGCCAGGCCAGCGGGCGAGGGCAGGGTGGGCAGGAGCAGGGCGTCCATGGAGGATTCGGGCGGCTGCCGCGTTACTGCACGGCGTACTTGAAGTCACCGCTCTTGGCGGCGCTGGCCTTGATGCGCGAGACGCCCTGGCCCTCTGCCATGCGCTGCAGCACCTGCAGCGCGATCTCGGGCAGCAGCGTGCCGTTGAGGATGTGGTCGACCGTGCGGGCACCGGAGTCGACCTCGGTGCAGCGCGCCAGCACCGCCTCGACCAGCTTGCTGTCGTAGTCGAAGCGGGCCTGGTGGTTCAGCTGCACGCGCTGGGCGATGCGATCGAGCTTCAGCCGGATGATTTGCTCGAGCGCTTCGTCGCCGATGGCGTAGTAGGGCACCACCTTCATGCGGCCCAGGAAGGCGGGCCTGAAGTGCTTGAACAGCACCGGGCGCAGCCCCTCGGCCAGCTCGTCGGCCCCGGGATACTCGGCCGCGGGCTTGTTCAGGCAGGCCTGCATGATCTGCGCCGAGCCCACGTTGCTGGTCAGGATGATCAGGCAGTTGCGGAAGTCCACTTCGCGGCCTTCGGCGTCGTCGAGCACGCCCTTGTCGAAGACCTGGAAGAACAGCTCCAGCACGTCGGGGTGGGCTTTCTCGACTTCGTCCAGCAGCACCACCGAGTACGGATTGCGGCGCACTGCCTCGGTCAGCACGCCGCCCTCGCCGTAGCCCACGTAGCCGGGCGGCGAGCCCTTCAGGCCGGACACCGAGTGCGCCTCCTGGTACTCGCTCATGTTGATGGTGACGAGCTTCTTCTCGCCCCCGTAGAGGATGTCGGCCAGGGCCAGCGCGGTCTCGGTCTTGCCGACGCCGGAGGGACCGACGAAGAGGAACACGCCCTTGGGCTTGTTCGGGTCTTCCAGGTTGGCGCGGTTGGTGCGAACGCGCTGCGCGATGGCGTCCAGCGCATGGCTCTGGCCGATGACGCGCTCTTCCAGCAGGGGCCGGAGCTTGAGCACGGTCTGCAGGTCGTCCTTGACCATGCGGCCCAGCGGGATGCCGGTCCAGGCGGCGACGATGCCGGCCACGACCTGGGCGTCGACCTCCAGCGGGACAAGCTGCTGCTCGCCCTGCACGCCTCGCAGCTCTTGCAGCGTGGCCTGCAGTTCGGCACGCAGCGCAGCGGGATCCGGCGCAGCTTCGGCTTGCGCCTGCAGCGCCTGCACGCGCTCGACCAGTGCCTGCTCATGGCCGTGGCGCTCACGCAGCGCGGCCAGGCGGGCTTCGAGCGTGGCGCGCTCTTCCGACAGTGCGCCCAACCGGACGGCGTGGTCGGCGCCGTCTGCGGACACTGCCGCGGCGTCACGTTCAAGCGCCTGTTGCTCGGCGGCCAGGCGCTCCAGGCGGCGGGCGATGTCGTCGATGGCGGCAGGCGTGGCGCTCTGGCCCAGCGCAACCTGCGCGCAGGCGGTGTCGAGCACGCCGATGGCCTTGTCCGGCAGCTGTCGGCCGCTGATGTAGCGGGCCGACAGTCGCACCGCTTCGGTCACGGCCTCGTCGCGGATGCGCACCTTGAAGTGTTTCTCCATCAGCGGCGCCATGCCGCGCAGCATGGCCGCGGCGACGGGCTCGCTCGGCTCTTCGACCTTGACGACCTGGAAGCGCCGGGCCAGCGCCGCGTCCTTCTCGAAGTACTTCTTGTATTCGCTCCAGGTGGTGGCGGCGACGGTGCGCAGCTCGCCGCGGGCCAGCGCGGGCTTGAGCAGGTTCGCCGCGTCGTTCTGCCCGGCCTGGCCCCCCGCGCCGATCATGGTGTGCGCCTCGTCGATGAACAGGACGATCGGGTGCGCGCTGCGCTTGACGTCTTCGATGACGTTCTTGAGGCGGTTCTCGAATTCGCCCTTGACGCTGGCGCCGGCCTGCAGCAAGCCCATGTCCAGCGCATGCAACTGCACACCTTGCAGGGCGCCCGGCACCTCCCCCGCGGCGATGAGCAGCGCCAGGCCCTCGACGACCGCCGTCTTGCCCACGCCCGCCTCGCCGGTGAGGATGGGGTTGTTCTGCCGGCGGCGCATCAGGATGTCGATGGCCTGCCGGATCTCCGCTTCGCGGCCGATGACGGGATCGATGCGGCCCTCGCGGGCGCGTTGGGTGAGGTTGGTGGTGAACTGGTCGAGGGCTGGCGTGGCGGTGCGGCTCGCGAGTTCGCCTGGCTCGCCTGCGGCATCGTCTTCTGCCATGGCGCGGGTGGCTTGTGCGGCTGCTTCCGCCGCTTCGGCGGAGCCGCGGGTGACGTCGGCCAGCTTGTGCTTCAGCTCGTCGACGCGGAAACGGGCGAAAAGCGCGCTGCCGCGATATGCCAGCTGAGACAGGCCGGGCTCGGTGAGCAGTGCCAGCAGCAGGTGGGCGCTGCGGATGCGAGCGTCGTGGGCCTCGATGCTGGCAATGAGCCAGGCATGCTCGAACAGCGTCTGCAGATGAGGGCTGAAGACCGGCGTGCGGGTGTTGCCGTTCTTGAAGCGGGCCATCTCTCGCTCGAGGTCTGCCTGCAGGCCGCCTGAGACCACGTCGAAGCGCTTGCACAAGATGGCGAAGTCGCTCAGCGCTTGCTCCAGCAGGGCCAGGAAAAGGTGCTCCAGGTCGACTTCATAGTGGCCCCGTGACATGGTGATCGAGGCGGCCCGCTCGGCAGCCGTGCGGCAGCAAGTGTTGAGCTTGGAAACGAGGGTCTTCAGGTGGGAGCTCATCGGGGCGGAGGGCAGAAGGCAGAGGATGGAGGTCGGAGCGGCTGCGCAGCAGGTCAGGCCGGGACGGCGTGGATGTCGTAACCCGCCTCGCTGCGGTCGCGCGGGCTGGGCCGCGACTGCAGGAAGCTGTTCCAGCCCAGGCGAGCCGCGCCTTGGGGCGGATCGCCGAGGTGCACCGTGGCGACTGCGTCGGCGCGCAGGCTCAGCCGGATCTCGTATTCGAGGCTGACCCCGTTGATGAGCGTCAGCAGCTCTCGCAAGGCGACGGCGCCAGCAGCGCCGGGCAGGAAGCGGCGATGTTCGGCCTCGTCCAGCGGGCCGAGCGTGATGCGCAGGCGAAGGTCACGCTGCCACACCCGCTCGCCGACGACGGCGGCACCGCCCAGCGTGGCGTTGGCTTGGCCGAGGCACGTTCGGTCCGACGGATTGAGTGCGAACCACCGCCCGACGAATTGCTTCACTGCCACCGGCACGTCGAAGTACGACGCCAGCAGCCGCTGCATCTGCGTCGAGCCGATGTGGCGTTGTTGCAGAGCACCGGCGTAGTAGGCGAGGGCATGGTCGGCCACACCGCCGCGATCCGGTCGCAGGCGCGAGCGCAGTGAAGCCTGCCCCACGCCTGCCAGGCTGAGCGCCATCGGCAGAAAGCGCTCCTCGCCTTCGCGCTCGGACTGCAATGGGAGCCGATGCTTGTTCCAAGCCTCGTGGAACAGGCTGACGGCACGGTGCTGAAAGATGTCGAGGAAGGCGCGGGCCGCGGGATCGCGGTGTGGCGCCTCTTCGCGTGCGGAAAGCAGCTCGGTATAGAACAGCGGCAAGGCTCCACCGGCGCCGAGCAGGCCCATGAAGGCCGGTGTCACATCGATGCGTTCAACAGCTTCGGCAATCGTGCTGCCCGCGCCCGGCTCGTCGTCGTGGCGGCGCACGGCCAACTGGGCGATTTCGCTGGCCGGGAAGGACAGCGACAGGCTGTTGCGGTAGCGCAGAACCGCGCGTGGCCCGAGACCCTGGCGCCCACGAAGCCACCGCCCCAGCAGGCGCACGGCCTGGTGGAAACCAAAGCGCTGGGGCGTGGCGAGCAACTGCTCGACTGGGCTGCGATGGGTCATCGGTACCTCAGACCAAGGGCCCGTCGCCACTTCTGCGAGGGCATTCCACCAGCACGGCCCGCGTGCGCGCCGACAGCACCTTGAGCTGGGTGAAGCTGTTCAGGTGGACGTACAGGCCGAAGAAGCGGTCCAGCACCCTTGCGAACAGCTGCAGGCCGCTGCCGACGAAATGCTGCTCGTCCACGCTGAGCCGGATCTCGGTGCCGCGCACGAAGGTCGGGAACGGATTGCCCGGCAGGCAGGCGTTGGCGGGGACGAACTCGATCGCCGACAGGCCGTCGAGCATCCGCGCGTTCTCGGCGTTTCGCGGCAGGTCGTACAGGCGGAGCATCTCCTTCAAGGCATCGACTCCGCCGCCGGTGAGCGACAGGTGGTTCAGAGACAGGTGCGAGATGAGCCGCCACAGGGCCCCGCGGTCCCGCTCGAAACGGTAGGCCGGTGTCGGTTTGCGCAGCAGGCGGATCTCGCTCCACAGGCCTCCGCCTTCGGCGAACAGGTCGCCACCGGGGTTGCCGATGCTCATCTGGCTCGGCAGGTCACGGTTGGTGGCGCGCACGTCGATCGACAGCGTCTCGGCCTGCGGCAACGCGGGGTCGAACGACGCATCGACGATGCCGATCTCGGTTTCGTAGCCCGGGCTGCGCGCGGCAGTGACGCTGTCGCGCTGGCTGAACCAGTAGCGCCCGGCGCCCTCGCCATCGGCGAGCAGGCCGCGGTGCTGCAGCGAGTAGAAGGGCTGGAAGGCCTGAATCGATTCGCCGTCGGCCGACTGCCTGACGCGGTACACCCGGTCGATGGCGTAGACCTCGTGGCCGAAGGCGCGGCGGCCATCGGGCAGAACCGGATAGGTCGTGGCGGTGTGGGTGACGCGGATCGGATCGGCCCGTGTCGAGAAGAGGTTGATGACCGGCACGCAATGAAGCTGCAGGTGCTGCGCCTCGGTCAGCTCGAGCAGGCGGGCTTCATCGCTGTCGCTGCGAAGACCGGCCAGGGGGAAGTGCAGCGCGAGGTTGGCTCCGCTGGCGCGCTGCGCCGCCTCGGGCAAGGGCAGGTCGATGAAGTTGAACTTCTCGGGGAAGGCGAAGTACTCGGTGAGCAGGCGGTACGCAGGGTGGGAGCGCGCGTCGAAGTCGATCAGCGCCTCGTCATCGGCCAGACCCACCAGGCGGGGGCGTGCCGCCTCATCTGCAGCCCAGGCGCCGTGCGGGCCGGTCTGGACCAGCGTTCCCAGGGCGCGGCCGATCAGTGTTTCGCGAATGGCCGTGACCTGGGAAGGGCTGCCGTCGAGGTAGACGCGCAGGGCGCCGGCGCCCAGGCTGGCCCAAGTGGCTTGCGCCGAGACGAGCTCGAGCTGGACCGACATCATCGCCGTCGCCTGGCGTGGGACGCGCGTGCCATCCGGTGCCTTGATCGCCGGCCGGAAGCTCGCGCCCACCAGGCGCACTGGCAGCAGATCGAGTGCCTGCGTGGTCTTGAATCGGCAGGCGACACCGCGCATCGGGCGGGTGGACAGCTCCGTCCCACGCTCGACGCGGCTGGCCTTCGCCGACTGCGCCAGCGATGCTGCTGCATCGAACTGGGCGATCGAGCAGGCCGGGAAGGGCCGCAGGTAGTGCGGGTACAGCAGCTCGAGGAACGATTCGGTGAAGAGCGGGAAGTCGTCGTCGAGCCGCTTGTGGATGCGGGAGCTGAGCAGGGCGAAAGCCTGGATCAGGCGTTCGACGTGTGGATCCTGCAGCACCTCGCCACTGACCGACAGCCGGCCGGCGATGCGAGGGAACTGGCGGGCGAAGTCGTCCGCCTGCGTGCGCAGGAAGGCCAGTTCTCGCTCGTAGTGGGGGAGGAGCTCTTGCATGACCGATCGTGGTCAGGGCTGCAAGGCGCGGGCCGCGCGGCGATCGCTGCGCGACACGTCGTAGCGGTTGGAGCCTCGCTGCAGGACGGCGTCGAAGGCCACCGGCTCGACGTCGGGATTCAGCATCAACTTGGCGCGTATCGTGAAGCACAGCGAGGTGCTGGCCTGCGGGGAAGGGCGCACGTCCACGTCCACTTCACGCAGCCGCGGATCGTGCTCGACAAGAGCGCGGCGGATCGCGTCCTTCACGCGCTGGCGGTCGCGGTCGCTGGCCATCGACAGCGAGGTGATGTCGATCAGTCCAAGCGTCAGCAGCGACTTGGCCGCGTGGGGAAACCCGGCCAGAGACTCTTCGCTCAGGCCCGGGTGGGAGTTGAGCAGGGCCTCGATGTCGCGAGCGACCGACTCCTTGATCTGGTCGACGCTCAGACGCAGGTGCGTCCCTTTGGAGAGGCCCGCTCCCTCGGTGCCCAGCAGCTTGTCGAGCAGGGACGGTGCGTAGTGGCTCATGTCGCCTGTGGATGCGGGAAACGAAAGAAGCGGCCGCAGGGGCCGCTTCGTTGCACAGCGCGCGGCCCGCGAAGGGCCGTGTGCCATGGCGCCGCCAAAGGCGGCGTGCGGCGTCAGACGGCGACGTTGCGGCGCAGGTCCCAGCCGGCGATGCCGGTGGAGGCGGACGATCCGTCCATCTTGTGCTGCTTGTATTCCCAGGTGATCTTGCCGTACTTCAGGCCGAAGGTTTCAGCCGGCAGCTCGCCATCACCGATGTTGGTCTCCACGGAGGACACGACCACGTCCTCCAGCACGACCTTGTAGTAGTCGACACGCGACTGCGACGTCTGCGTCGACGACTTGCCGCCGTAGGCGCGGTAGAAGGTGACGTAGACCTTGGGGTACACCGTGCCGGCCGAAGCCGCGCGGAACAGCTTCGAGCTGGCGCGGTCGATGTCCTTGGTGAACAGCATCTCGCCGTGCTCGGTGCGCTCGGCGGTGTGGCCGCCCGCGCTGGAGGCGCTGGACGACTTGGGTTGACGAACGAAGTGCTTGAACGAGGTCACTTCTATCTCGTTGGCGTGCTTGGTGTCCGTGCTGTCGCCTTGCAGCTCCGTGGCACCGTCGAACTTGACGTAGATGTCCTTCATGGCTTAGGGCCTCCTTGGGCTTTTGTTGGGGTTTATCCCTTTTGGGATGCAGGCAGCTCGGCGACGAGCCTCAGCGAGACGGAGAGCTCGTCGAGCTGGAAGTGAGGCCGAATGAACGACACGGCCCGATAGACGCCGGGACGACCAGGCACCTCGGAGACTTGAACGTTGGCTTCCCGCAAGGGATAGGCTGCCTTCGTCTCCTGGGTGGCGTTGTCATCCTCGACGACGTACTGGCGGATCCAACGGTTGAGGAACTCTTCGACGTTGGACGCGGAGGCGAAGCTGCCGATCTTGTCGCGCATCATGGCCTTGAGGTAGTGCGCGATGCGGCAGACGCTGAACATGTACTGCAACTGCGACGACAGCACGGCATTGGCGTTGGCCGCGTCGCTGTCGTACTTCTTGGCCTTCTGCGCCGACTGCGCGCCGAAGAACGCGGCGTAGTCGGTGTTCTTGCAATGGACCAGGGGCATGAAGCCCAGGTCGCTCAGTTCCTTCTCGCGCCGGTCGGTGATCGCGATCTCGGTCGGGCACTTGAGCGCGATCTCGCCCTGGTCGGTCTTGAAGGTGTGGGTGGGAAGGTCTTCGACCAGGCCGCCGCCCTCTACACCGCGTATCGCGGCACACCAGCCGTAGTCCTCGAAAGCGGCTGTGAGGCGGGCACCCATCGCATAGGCGGCGTTCACCCACAGGTACTTGCCATGGTCGCTGCCATCAACCTCTTCGACGAAGTTGAAACCTTCGACGGTGGTCCCGTCCTTGGGATTGAACGGCAGCCGCCCGAGGAATCGGGGCAGCGCCAGGCCCACGTAGCGGGCGTCTTCCGATTCGCGGAAAGAGCGCCACTTGGCGTAGTCCACCGTGTCGAACACCTTGGACAGATCGCGCGCCTTGCCCAGATCGGTGAAGGTGTCCAGCCCGAACAGCTCCGGCGAGGCGGCGGAGAGGAACGGGGCGTGGGCGGCCGCGGCCACGTGCGACATCTGCTCGACGAAGTACATGTCCTCGGGCTGCCGGGTCAGCTCGAAATCGCCGATCAGAGCGCCGAAGGGGGCGCCGCCGAAGGTGCCGAACTCCTCTTCGTAGACCTTCTTGAACAGGGCGCTCTGGTCGAAGTCGATCGCGGTCTTGAAGTCCTTGACCAGCTCCTTCTTCGTCGCGTTGAAGACCTGGATCTTCATGCCGGCGCCAGTGGAGGTGTGCTTGCACAGGTAGTGCAGGCCCGTCCAGCTGGATTCGAGCTTCTGGAACTCGGCGTGGTGCATGACCTCGCTGAGCTGCTCCGAAATCAACCTGTCCAGCTCTGCGACGCGCGCATCGAGCGTCACGCTCAGGTTGTCGGACACGACGACCGTGCCGCGCATGACCTCGCGCACCAGCTCGGAGATGATGTCCTTGGCGCGGGCGTGCTCGACATCGGAGCGGGCGACCTTGCTCTGCTCCACGATCTGGTCGAGCAGGCCGGCGACTTCAGGCGTCGGGGCGGCAAAGGCCGCGGCAGCGATGGCGGTGTCCTGGGGCATGGTGTTCACTCCTCGCGTTGCTGAGCTTCGGTGCCCAGCTGGCTGAGCTTCTCGGTGCTGGACAGGACGTCCGCCAGGATGTCTTCGAGCTTCTCGTTGCCGGCCAGCTTGTTCCGCAGGTCCGCCAGCTTGGTGCGCGCCTCCAGCAGCTTTCGCAAGGGCTCGACTTGCTGGACCACGGCTTCGGGCCGGAAATCCTCCATCGCGCTGAACTCCAGGTTGACGGCGAACTCCCCGCCCTGCGGGCTCAGCTTGTTGGCCACCCGGTATGAAGCGCTGGGCGCCATGCCCTTCATCACATCGTCGAAGTTGTCGAGGTCGACGTTGACGAACTTGCGGTCCTTCAGCTTGGCGGCGGCCTTGGCCGGGTCTGGTTGCCCGGTGAAATCGCCCAGCACGCCGACGACGAACGGCAGCTCTTTCTGTTCGATCGCGTCACCGACCTGGACGTCGTATGAAAGCTGCACGCGGGGCGGGCGAACTTTCTCGAGTCGCTTCTGGACGCTGTCTTTCTTGGCCATGTGGGAATTACTCCTGGAGTCGGTGATGGCGGGGCGAAGTGCCGGCGTCGGCTACTTGAGCTTGTCCAGCGGATTGCTGCCCTTGGCCGGTGGTGCCTTGCCGCCAGCGGCAGGAGCCGGTGGCGAAGGCGGCGCGGCGGCGGTTGGCGGAACCGCCGTGCCGGCCGCCGGCGGGGCCGGAGCGATCGCTGGCTTGGCAGGGCGCGGCTTGCGCTGCGCCGGCGGTGTCTCGGGCGGCGCAGGAGGCAGCAGCGATGGATCGCTCAAGGCCTCGCGCAGCCGGCGAGTTACATCGAGCGCCTCTTCGCGCGAGCCGACGGGGTAGCCGGACTGCTCTCGCAGCGCGACCAGTGAGCCCGCCGTGATACGCAGCCCGCTGACCGCCAGCATGCTGTGGGCGGTGTTGTCGCGCGGATCGCGTTGAACGGCCTCCTGGGCGGCGAGCACCGCGTTGCCATAGTCGGCGGCACCGAAATAGTCGTCGGCCAGGCGCAGCCAGGGTTGCTTGTCGGTCGGGTAGGCTTTGGCGCCCTCGCGATAGGCCGCGCGAGCGGCTTCGTGCAGGCCGTCCTTCTTGGCTGCGTCGCCTCTTGCAAGCCACTCTTCTAGCGACACGACGGCAGGTGCCGGCTCGGGAGGTGGGGCCGGAGTCGCGCACCCGCCCAGCAGAAGGGCGGCCAAGCCAGCGCAGGTCGCCATCGTGGAGCGTGCGACGGCAAGCCATCGCCCGCCAGGTGAAAACGTTCGTCGGGCAACGTGGCTGGAGGCTTCACGTTCGCCATGCGCTGCGCAGCGCAAATCATCGCGCGCCATTTCTAGGAGTTCTCCCTAACAGGCGCTTCGTCATGCCTTCGGCAACGAAGCGTCATTGCGTGTGTCAGCTCAGGTACAACGTTATTTGGGTGTACTACGCGGACTTCTTGTGGGTCGGCACTTTACCGAAGTTGCAGTGCCTTGCAAGTGGCGACATCATGCCGGACCGTGTCGACACGACAACGGCGAGCAGCACCCCCTCATGGGGGATGGCGACACCCACCGTGTGTTTGCGGTACGACAATCATCGACGTTATGTTTACTGCACAGATCAGCGCATCGAGGCTCCGGCGCCCGCGCTTCGGCCGAGTCCAACCCGGCGTTTGGGTCCTCCCGTCGAAGGGGGGCTGGCGATCTTCGACGCTACGTCTGTTCCCTCTGCTCGCGCTGGGCTGCCTCGCCGGCTGCGGCTCCACCAGCAGTGGCGGGACACTGGACTCGGCGCTTGGCATGGTGGGCCTGCAGCGGCCCTCGATGGCCGTTCCTGAGGGTGTGCCGAAACGCCCCGATCAATCGTCCCGCAAGGTGACCATCCGTCTGCATGCGGGGGACGTCCTGAACGTCACGCCAGACGGTCGATCGCTTTCGATTGTTGCCAGACTTTACAAGTTACGTGACCGGACGGCTTTTGAGCAACTGTCGTACGAGATGCTGCAGGATCCGAAGGGGCCTGCTCCCCAGGGTGAATGGATGCGGGATGTGGTCGAGACGAAGGAGATCATCCTGACGCCGGGGCAGAAGTTCGAGTCTGTCGAGACCGTTCCGCCAGAGGCGGCCTACGTCGCTGTCGTGGCTTCTTTCCGCGCGCCGGCGCCTCAGCGTTGGCGCTTCATCTTCGAGACGAAACAGGCCGCACAGACCGGCCTGACGATGGGCTTGCATGCCTGTGCGCTCAGCGTGGCCGCCGGGCAGCCGGTCGGGGTGGCCCCGGAGACCACGCGATTGGCGGGTGTGCGCTGCTCGTGATCATCAACAATCGCGTTAGGTATCGGAGGACCTGCGTCCTGCGATGGGCTTCGTGAAGTAAGCTCGAACCTGCCAGCAAAAACAGAAGGCTGCGCCCGCCAAGCGAAGCGCCGCCAGGGGAGGACAAGCTTTGATTCGCGCACCCAAGCTTTTGTGGGGGGAAGGGCTGTTTCTTCGCCCGCAGCATTTCCAGCGCCAGGACGCTTACCACGAGACGCGCCTGGCCGACGCCTCGAGGGCGCTCCATCCGTACGCCTGGGGCCTGCGACAGATCCAGGTCGACACGGATGCCCTGGCAACCGGGATGCTGCGCATCCTGCAGCTCAGGGTGATCCTGCCGGACGGCGATCTCTACAACGCGCCCTCGGAGGACGACCTGCCGGAGCCGGTGTCGCTCAATGGCTTGTCGGCCAGCGAATCGGAGGTGGTTTTTCATCTGACTGTCCCGGGCTGGCGCGCCGCCGGTTCGAACTTCGCGGGGCGAGGGGAGCCGTCGGATGGTGTGCGCTTCGCGCAGCGCGACGAGGTGGCGGCGGACTGGTTCACCGGTGCCGCCGAAGCCGAGGTCTCGGTCCTGCGGCGGCGCGCCAGACTGATGGCGGCGACCGAGCCGCGTGACAACCTCGTCGCCATGCCCTTGATTCGCCTGAGGCGGCAGGCCACGGGTGCCTTCGAACTCGACATTCGTTTCGTGCCTCCCGTCGTCTCGCTGGGCGCGGCGCCGATTCTTCAAGCCATGCTCCGGCGCCTGCTGGACGTGCTGCAGGCCAAGGTCGATGCGCTGTACGGCCACCACCGCGAGCCGTCCAGGCATGTGATCGAGTTCCGATCGGGCGACATCGCCTCGTTCTGGCTTCTTCACACCACCAGCGGAGCCTTTGCGGCCCTCTCGCACTTTCACCATCATCCGTTGCTGCATCCGGAGAGGCTGTTCGAGCGCATGCTCGAGCTGGCGGGGTCCTTGATGACCTTTTCGAAGAGCCATCGCCTGGCCGATCTGCCTCGATACAGCCACGAGGAGTCAGGCCCCGCATTCGCAAAGCTGGACGAGGTCATCCGCGACCTGCTCGAGACGGTGATCTCCTCGCGTTGCTTCGCGATAGCGCTTCAGGAGGCCAAGCCTTCCTACCACCATGGCCGGCTGGACTCCGGGAAGATCGACGCCAACACCAGGTTCTACCTGGGCGTTCAGTCGTCGCTGCCGCCGTCGGAACTGGTCGACTCGGTCCCGCATCGCTTCAAGGTCGGCGCGCCCGACGATGTCGAGAAGCTCGTGCTGTCGGCCATGGCCGGAGTGCGCCTGGTGCACGCGGCCCAGGTGCCCGCGGCCATTCCGGTGAGGCCCGGTGCGTACTACTTCGCGCTGGAGCCCAGGGGGCCGCTGTACGAGCGGATGCTGCAGGCCCAGTCGATCGCCATCTACGTGCCGAGCGGCACCGCCGACCTGAACATGGAGTTGTTCGCCCTCGCTGACAACGCTTGAGCAAGCCTATCCAACGTCCACCATGAATGCCTCGTCTGCCCCCTCGCTCCTTGGCCAGCAGGCCACCTTGCCGTCGGCGCGCCCGGATACCGCGTTGATCGCCGAGCCACGCAGCCTGCTCGACCTGATGTACCAGGGCTTCTACATGCTGTTCCTGCTGCGCAATGGCCACACGCCTTCGCAGGCCGAGGCGTTTCGCGATCGCGTCAAGCAGATGCTGGCGCGTGTCGATCGAGGCGCGCAGAAGCTCGGCCTGCTTACCCAGGATGTGTTTCGCGCCAAGTTCGCCTTCTGCGCGCTGCTGGACGAGGTCGTGTTGCGTTCGAAGTTTTCCATCCGAGAAAGCTGGGAGCGCAAGCCCTTGCAACTGGAGCTGTTCGGCGAGCACATGGCGGGCGAGCGCTTCTTCGAGTACCTCGAGGAGTTGCGGTCGGAGGGGGCGAAGCACATCCAGGCTCTGGAGGTTTTTCACATGTGCCTTCTGCTGGGATTCCAGGGCCGGCATGCGCTGGATGGCAGCGAGAAGCTGGGCTACATCAGCGGCCGCCTGGGCGACGAGATCCTGCACCTCCAGGGCAAGCGGGCCGAGTTCGCGCCGCACTGGGCGCCGCCTGATCAGGTGAGCCACAAGCTCAGGCGGGAGGTACCCCTGTGGGTCATCGCAAGCGTGTTCGCGCTCGCTGGTCTGGTGGCCTTCCTGGGCCTGCGGAATCATCTGGTCGGCGCCAGCCGGGCAGAGCTGGCGCCGCTGTCGGGCATCGTGAATCTCGCGCCGCAGGCGGCCTACGTCACCATCACCTTGCCTTGAAAGTCCGCGGGTGGCGTCTGCTCAAAGCTGGATCTGCTCCACCTCGGCTTCGACCTGGAGTCCTCCTCGCGCCATGCGCTGCAAGGCTTCGGGCATCCCCGTGGTGCACAGGCGCAGGAGACGGGAGCCGGTGTCGGCAACGGGTGCTGCCATCAGCTCGACCACTCGCCGGGCGATGGCATCCGCCGTGTCAAGCACTTGCGTTCGAGGGGCCAGGCGCGCTGCGATGCGTTCCATGACGAAGGGATAGTGCGTGCATCCCAGGACGACGGTGTCGATGTCCAGCTGGGTCAGCGGAAGGCAATAGAGATCGAGCAGGCGCTCCACTTCCGTTGCGCCGGTGTCACCCCGTTCGATGGCCGTGGCCAGGCCGGCACAAGGCACCGGGTGAACGGTGCAGTGCGCAGCATGCCGAGCCACCAGGCTGGCGAAACGCGCGCTGGCGAGCGTGGCAGGTGTGGCCATGACGGCGAAGCGGCCGGAGGGGCTCATCAGCGCGGCGGGCTTGACACCGGGTTCGACGCCGACGAAGGGGATCTGGGGATGCCGGATGCGCATCGCGTCGATGGCCCACGCGGTGGCGGTGTTGCAGGCGATGACGATCAGCTGGGCGCCCTGGTCGACCAGATGATCCACCACTCGCTGGCTGCGTTCGATGACGTGGCCCGGATCGCGGTCGCCGTAGGGGGCGTGACCGGCATCCGCGATGTAGAGCATCGGGCACGCGGGCATGCGCTGGTGCAGTGCGCGCAGCACCGACAGACCACCGACGCCGGAATCGAAGATGCCGATCAGGGGGCGTGACGGGTGGGAATGGAGCATGGCGGCGCACAGTCTATCCAGCGGTTGTTGAGGCTCGTCGCCAATGGCCATGCGAATGTCGCCTCAAGGACAGTGAAATCTGAGTCGCTTGGTCTAAAATAGCACGATCGTTCGTTTTATCCTTCGTGCTGCGTGACCCGCGCATGGCGGCGAGCATGGGCTGGCTTCATCGTGCCGGCTCCGGGGCAACCACTAGAATCCCGCAGTTAACGTAAACGTCAATCCGGACAACGATCCCACAGGAGCAACGCGACATGAAGGTACTGGTAGCCGTCAAGCGCGTCGTCGACTACAACGTGAAGGTTCGCGTGAAGTCAGACGGCACGGGGGTGGACATTGCGAACGTCAAGATGAGCATGAACCCCTTCGACGAGATCGCCATCGAAGAGGCGGTGCGGTTGAAAGAGAAGGGTGCTGTCACCGAGGTGATCGCGGTGTCCTGCG